>NZ_JAKTII010000015.1:0-180777 GCF_027855175.1 Acinetobacter sp. AOR14_HL
ACCAACTCAATTCCAAGTAACTGTTTTTCAACAAGTTTCTATCTGCATCACCGCCGATGGATGTGCATTATAGAGGATTAAGATCCCTTTGCAAGCGAAAATTAAAAACCTATGACTTGAGCGTTCATTTTTAAATCAAACACTATACTAACATACTGTTTTATATCAATAATTATTTTAATTATTTATTTTTGACTTAAATAAGCCAGTATCATGCTCGATAATTCTTGTTTAAGTTGTTGTTCTGATATAAGAAAATTGTTCTGACTAACATATCTCATCATTGTAAAAAGCGTACTATTGATAATTACAAAGGATTTATGCTTCACCTGTTCGAAGTCCCATTGATGGGGATTTCTACTAAATGTATATAGTCCAACTTCAAAAAAATGTTTTTCTAAAATCTGAGCAGCTTGCGAATGACTATAGTCATGCCAATGCTTCAGTACCTCTATAAAAAAACCATGATCGGCTTTTAATGCAGCAAATCCTAGTTCAATTGCTAAGGGGATAAGGATATCCAAAGGAATATTTCCTTGCTGCATAACTAATTCTTTGAGTTGTTGCCCCAATAGTTCGCTTTTACGGCGCAACAGTTCTTCTATGATTTGATCTTTATTCTCAAAGTATTGGTAAATTGAACCCACACTTACTCCAGATCTCTCTGCAATTTTAGGAGTCGTGGTATGGAGCAATCCATATTGGGCAATACAGTGCTGTGTCGCCTCTAAAATATGGTCAACAATAATTTTTGAACGCTGTTGCTGTGGGGCTTTTCTCATTGGTTTTTTTATTCTTTAAATGTGAATTGAATGCGAATAATTATTCATATTAGCCTATTTATTATTCAGTTCAATAAGTAAGTGACAATATGCAAACAAGCAGCCCGACTCGACTTGCCTCTTTTAATGACATGCAAGACAGTAATTTCTTTACTCAGTTTTTAAATGTCTGTTGCGAAAAACCAGCACAGCCAAACTATGCAGAATATGTGTCTTTACAACGTGCTCTTTATGAAGGGGACGTTGAAATGGATAAAGTAATTGATTGGGTTATGCAAAATCCTAAAGATCACCGCATGATTTTTGAGAAGATATTATTTCAAGGCCGCGATGACCTATCTGAGCCGATGCCCACCGAGTTAGAAAATTTCTTTAATTACATTGAACAAAAGCCTGAATGGTTAGACCAACACCAAATTGATGAGGCTATTAAATTTACTCATCGTTTAGGAATAAATAATGGTTTTATTCTTAGAGATTTATCTTTGATGGCGGGATATTTATATCCGGGGTTTAATCAACCTTTAATTTTAACTGGCGCATTGAAGAAACAAGCAGGAACACGTTTAGCAGAGACTACCAAATGGTGGGTTGATATTACTGAACCTCAAGGGCTTTCTCGTTTGGGTTCAGGCTTTACCTCAACCATTTATGTTCGCTTTATTCATGCACTCGTTCGCCGGCAATTGAAAAAGTCTGATCGTTGGAATAGCGAAGTTTGGGGAATTCCTCTTAATCAGTTTGATTTAGCAATGACCAATTTGGCGTTTAGCAGTGTGGTTTTGTTAGGAATTCGAGCTTTAGGAATATGGCCGACAAAACAGGAAACTAAGAATTTTTTACATTTTTGGCGTTATGTTGGCTGGTTGATGGGTATTGATGAAAAATGGCTTATTCAATCTGAAACTCAAGGCTGGCGATTACTTTACTGGATGCAATTTGCTCACCCTCGCTCCGATCACAGCAGTATTGAATTAGGGTCGAGCTTATCTAAAGAACCTTTTGAGAGAAAATATCAGCATTTACGTTCTTTGCAGCAGAAGCTTGCTTATCGACAACATTTAGAACTTACTCAATTTTTTATTGGTAAGAAAAGAATGAGATTACTCGGATTACCTCAACAATCTGCTTCGTGGTTTGCTTATTATCTGATTTTGCGTAATTCATTACTTTATAGTGGTGCAAAGCTTTCACCAAGAATTGAAAACTTCTTATCTAAATCAGGGCGTAATATACAAAAACTTGGTCTAAGTCTTTATCAGAATCAAGGTAAAGCAAAAACCTTAGCGAGTATGCATCAATAATTTCCCAAGCCTAAAAATAAAGAATGGAAGTCTGGATATCAGACTTCCATTCTTAAATGTTAGGAACTTATTGAGGTGATGAAGTATGCATTTCAGCGTGATTCATTTGCTCGTGTGACTCCACCATCTGCTTCTTTTTTTGACTTGGCATGTAGTCAGGCTCATTGTTAATCGCCAAGTAAAAAATGATCATAAACAATAAACTCAAGATAGAGGCCACGATAAGTAACTTCCATCCCCACCAAGACTGTTCAGGCGATAATTTATTTGTCATTTGATTTCTCTCGTTAAATTAATATTTTCATTTCATTTAATTCGCTACAGCTTATTAAAACTTCATGCTCATACGAACCCAGTAGTTTCTTCCGATATTGTTAAACTGCTCTTCACTCGCAAATCCAAAGCCTGCACTACCCGCTTTATTTAAGTGTTCGGTGTAGGTTTTATCTAATACGTTGTCGATGCCGACAGAGACATCAATATCTTTACGAAGGTTGTAACTTCCGTTTAGAGAAAGAGTTGAAAAACCTTTACTTGGTTTTAGGTCATATCCCACGATGTTACCTTGATGTAGACTCACGCGATTTTGCTCAGCAACAGCTCGCCACAAGAGACCTAAATTATATTTGTCAGCCACATAGCGAACATTTAGTCGACCTTCTAAAGGTGAAATTTGAGGTAAAGGTTTGTCATCTGTGGTGTTTTTACCCCATGCATACATCGCACTCAAATCAGCCTGAATATGATCGGTAAATTGATAGCCAATACCAGCTTCTGCACCTGCAATGGTTGCATCGACATTTTTGGCTCCAGCAGTAATATCATGGCTCATATCATGTCCACCCATTCCCGTGCTTGGGTGGTGGTGGTAACTCATTAGAATGTAGTCGTCGACTAAGCCTGCATAAGCAGAAGCCCATGTATTTAAAGCACCATGCTGTTGCTGAAAGCCCAGATCCAACTGTAGTGTTTTCTCAGGATTCACACCGTTAAAGGTATTGGTTGAGCCGGCATTACCATGTTTAGGCGAAAAAAGTTCCCAATAATCAGGCATACGTTCTACATAACCTAAACCGAGATAGCTTTTTAGGTCATGCTCAGGATGTTGATTTTCCCAGCGGACAAATGCACTTGGTAAAGTCTTTTCAAGTTTAGTATTAAAGCTTTTTGCTTGAGAATCTGCGCGCTCATCTTCAACTGTTACTCGGTCTAAACGCACACCTGTAACCAGTTTGTTGAGATCGTTCCATTGATAACCGAGTTCACCAAAAGCACCATAAGATTGAAAATGCATATCTTGACGATATGGGATATTCATAGAAGGCATCGTTGGCGATGACATGCTACCGCCATGTTTATTGAATTGAGAATCTACACCTGTGATCAGGCTCCATTGATTCCATTCAGAAGTCATGGCTAAGCGCGAGTTTAATGTACGGCGCGTCACTTGCATTGCCATTGGATTCGGCATCAGCATAGTCATACCACCATGTGTCATTTCAACTAATGGCGGTGTACGCAAGCTAAAGTTATCCATAATATGGTCGTTATAGCTGTAGTTCACCTGCCCTTCAATTTTCTTAATGACATCAGTGATATTTTTCTTTTCGAAACGTAGTCCTAAGCTTTCACGCGCAAACTGAGAACCATCCATTGAACGTCCAGCATAGAGCGATTCACCATCAGATTTTCCACCAGTAAGTTCAACCCATGTGTTTTCATCTGGAGTGAAACCCAATGCTACATCAGCATTCCATTTTTCCCATGCTGAAGGCACAGTATTGCCGTCACCATCTTGATAACTATTGGACTCAGAACGATTAGCATTTAAACGGATATATTTTTTCTCATCACCAATTGCCGCCTCAACATTATGGTCAATACGCCCATATGAACCTAACAATACACTCGCTTGTCCACGATAAGGTTTTTCTGTGGTGAGCTTTTCAGGCTGACGTTCAAAAAGGACTGTCGCTGCCGAACCCGTATTGGCATATTGAACCGTTTGCGGACCTTTAATCACAGAAATACGATCATAACTTTCTGGAGAGATATAAGAAGTTGGGGCATCCATACGGTTTGGGCATGCACCTAAGTTTTCGGTTCCGTCAGTTAGAATTTTGATGCGTGAGCCAAACATGCCTCGGAAGGTCACATCACCATTTGTTCCACCGCTTTGTATTGAGTTAAAACCCATAATACTTTGCAGATAATCTGCCCCATCTGTAGCAGGTACTGGCTGAATGGGTTGTTTCGGGTCGGCATGTACAATCAGACCATTTGCATCATTACCTTGCTGTGCTGTAACAACAATAGGTGCTAATGAGTGAAGTGTTTTGGTATCGGCATCATTTTTTTCTGAATCAGCAAAAACTAGACCCGAATGAGAGACAGCAAGCATCGCAACCCATAGAGGTTGTAATAAGAATTTAGAATGTGGCATTTTTATACGCTCTAAAACATAAATAAAGTGATATTGAAGTCAGTTAAGACCCCAACAAAAAATTGCTTTTATTTATGCAAATAGAGGCGGTGCGCGCCCTTGCGGGAGTAGGAAAAGTCGCTGTAGCGCAAAGTAAACATGTCGAAATGCTTGTTGATAGGCAACTAAGCGGACTTGTATGCGGACTAAAACTTCTTTTACACCAAACTCAGGTGGTAAAACCAGATTGGCATAGACGGTACAATATTGACATTGATGGTTTGCATCATGATGGTCATGGTGTTCAGGTACTTGAGCCTGTTCAATATGATGTTCATGATGTGAATGCATGGTATGTGACATGGCTTCCGTCTGTGCTTTGGGCTTCAGCAAAGCACGGGTAATAGTTTCACAGACCGGAGCAATTTGATATTGCTTCGGTAATAGCGGCTGTAGAAATACCGCAATCTGTAAAAATACTGCTGCACATGCAAGCAGTAAACCACTACGAAAAACCAAAAATCACATCCACACTATATTAATATTTGAAGAATAGAAATTTTTAACGTTTTACTGCAACTTTTTCACGCTCACGTTGACGAACAACTTTTTCGACTTTTTCACGCGCACGCTGACGTTTAAGTGGCGACAAATAATCCACAAATAATTTGCCATTTAAGTGATCCATTTCATGTTGGATACAAACAGCGAGAAGTCCATCAGCTTCTATCTCAAATGCTTGACCTTCAAGGTTAATTGCCTCAATTTTCACACGTGACGGGCGCTCAACTTTGTCGTATATTTGTGGCACCGATAGGCAGCCTTCTTCGTACTGCTGCTTATCTTCTGTCAGCGGAGTGATTTTGGGGTTAATAAAAACCAAAGGTTCATCTTTAGCTTCAGATAAATCTATAACGATTAACTGAATATGACGATCTACCTGTGAAGCTGCTAAACCAATACCTGGTGCGGCATACATGGTTTCAAGCATATCTGCTGCAAGTTGACGAATTTCATCAGTAACTTCTTCAACAGGCTTAGCAATGGTACGAAGACGGGGATCAGGAAAACTTAAAATAGGTAATAAGGCCATACTGACGTCCTCACTTATGCCATTGATTGAAAAACCAAATGAAGGAAATACTTCATCGAAAAATTGTGTGTAAGCCGCCTATTATAACGCATCTGCACACATAATTTTTAGGAATTATCATAATGAAAAAGGTTTTTAACGGCATGGTTGAATTTCATGCTTTGGGGATAAAAAAGCATTTACTTGCTTTCGCACTTTTTACAGGGGTTGCAATGGGTACAGTAGCAGAGGTTCATGCTGCTAGTCCGAACCATAATCCACCCTCTCTAAAAAGTAATGCACCACATGTCTACGTTGTAAAACGAGGAGATACGCTGTGGGATATTTCTGGTCATTTCCTAAATAAACCTTGGCGCTGGCCAGAAATCTGGGCAAGTAATCAGCACGTCAAAAATCCACACTGGATTTACCCGGGTGACCGATTATTGTTATGCAGTTTAGCTGGTCGCCCATTGATAGGTAAAGATGAGGGAGATGGTTGTGTCGGCATTATCCGTCGCTACACCGGCCAAATGACAAACTTACAACCCCAAGTTCGTGTGGAGTCGCTCAACGACAACGTGCCTGTTATTCCACTTGAAGACATCAAACAGTGGTTAGAACACAGTACAATTTTACCAGCCGATGCAATTGAACACACCCCCTATGTAGTGGGAACTGCCGATCAGCGCGTACTTGCTGCAAAGGGCCAAACGATTTATGCCCGTGGACAAGGCTTAGTTAATGGCCAACGTTACGCAGTCTACCGTGAAGGTGAACCTTACTATTTCACAGACAGTAAGGGCAAAAAACACAGTCTAGGTATTGAACTACAACAAGTTGCCTCAGGAATTGCGATCTCTTCTGAAAAGGACATAACAACGCTTGAGTTAACTGATAGCTACGATTCCGAAGTGCGTCGTGGTGATCGGGTTATGCCAGAAGAAGAAGCAACATTACCTACTTTATTTTATCCGGTAGACGCCACTCAAGTTACAGATGCCGGCAAGATCATTCGTGTAATGGGTTCAATTGGCAGCGCTGCCAAAAATAGTGTCGTAACTTTAGACCGAGGTACAGCACAAGGGATTCAAGTGGGGCAAGTTTTTGATATTAATCAAAAAGGTGAGACTATTCGAGACCCTAAAACCAAAGAACCAATACAGTTGCCTGGACAACAGATTGGTAGTCTGATGGTTTTTAGAACCTTTGATCAGCTTAGCTATGCCTATGTATTAGAAAGTGAATTACCTATTAAAGTAGGTTCAAGTATTCAGCCACCTCGTTTTGACGATTAACGCTGGATATACACTTTACAATGCTTACTCAACTTTCTTCACACCATTACCACACCCTTAAAGTGTGGTATTTGGTGCAGCACTCTTTAGTTAGCTTTAAAAAAATTGTCGACTATTTCGGTAGCTGTGAAACAGCTGTCCAACCTGCTGGGTTAGCCCAATGGTCTAATCTCGGTTTACATGCCAATCATTTAAAACGCGTAGATGAATTTCAAACTGCTCAAGGTCAGGCTCATTTTGAAAAACTGATTGAGCAGATCCAGCAATATACCGACTTTATTTTAACGCCCGATGACTCTGGTTATCCTACGCAATTGCTACCTTACACAGATCATCCGCCCATCATTTTTGGAAAAGGCCAAGCTCAAGCTTTGCTACAGCCACAAATTGCTATTGTGGGTAGTCGAAAACCAAGCCCGCATGGTCGTCAGGTTGCTTATGACTTTGCCTATTACTTAAGTGAAAAAGGATTTTATATAAGTAGTGGTTTGGCATATGGCATTGATGAAGCCGCTCATCAAGGAGCTTCAGTACATCAACGAACTATTGCTGTAACCGGAACAGGTCTAGACAGCACCTACCCTGCTCAGAATAAAAAACTTGCAGAACAGATCTTGGCTCAAAACGGCGCCATCATTACTGAGTTTCTACCCGGTACGCCACCATTACAACAGCATTTTCCACGTAGGAACCGAATTGTTAGTGGTTTGAGTTTAGGAGTACTTGTCGTCGAAGCAACTTTAAAAAGTGGCTCTCTGATTACTGCCAACAAAGCTGCTGAGCAAGGTAAAACGGTGTTTGCTATTCCTGGTCATATTTATAGTGAATTTCATCAGGGCTGCCATCAGCTTATTCGTGAAGGCGCAATCTTAGTCGATCATCCTGAACAGATTATTGAGGACCTTGCTCTTCCAACCCAATGGCAGAGTCAGCAACAAAGTCAAAGTGAGACAGCTGAAACTGGCGCGCCAGAAATTCCTGAACATTTAATTAAACTATATCAATCTTTAGACTGGGTCGGCCAAGATATCGATCAGCTTGTTGTGCACCATTCACAACCCGTTGCTGAACTCACCTCTTCACTCATGGAACTAGAACTACTTGGTTTATGTATGCAACAATCAGGGTTGTATTTACGTTGTCGCTCTTAGTACTGGAGCGCACAATAGCAATTCTGTCTGATTGAAAGGAAGAGTATTACCATGATTACCACCTCAGTTACCGAAGCAGCCGAAAGTTTACATCAAGGTCAAGTCTTGGCGTATCCAACTGAGGCAGTTTGGGGGCTAGGTTGCGACCCTTTTAACGAACAAGCTTTTCAAAAAATTCTAGAGCTGAAACAAAGACCTATTGAGAAGGGTGTCATTTTATTAGCCGGCCATATTAGCCAAGTTGAGCACCTGTTAACCTCTTTACCTCAAACAACCCAACAAGAAATTATTGATTGTTGGACGAATCACCAACCCTCAGAAAGAGCCACAACTTGGCTCTTGCCAGCTGGTGAACATATTCCTTCATGGATTAAAGGTGAACATCCACTTGTCGCTGTTCGAGTTACCACACATCCTTTGTGTGTAGCATTATGCAATGCTTTTCATGGTTTTATTGTCTCAACTAGCGCTAATCCAAGTGGGCAAGAACCTGCTCATTCACTACAAGATGCCTGCCAATACTTTGGTTCACAATTGAACTATCTCAATGGTGATTTAGGCCAAAGTCAGCAGCCAAGTAGAATTATTAATGCTCTCACAGGCGAGATTATCCGCGCCTAATTTCAGACAAAAAAAAGCTCAGTTATATAGGGATAACTGAGCATAAAAAAGGATGGGTATATACCGCATCCAGAGGGTTTGGATATCTCTGCAACGAAAGATAATTTGCCAAAAAGAGCGTCTTTCGTAGTGGTCGCTATTATGTGGCAATAGACTAAATGAGAGAAATATATAATTTCTCTAAAAAAAGCATGAAAAGTGTAGGGAATTTACGGTTTTTCGCTTAAAAATTAAAATTATATTAATATTTTTATTCGGCTTTTTTAATATTTATATTTCAACCTAGTTTTATAATCTATTTATAAATCATATAGAAAAGCTTTAACTAATAAAAAAATGGCATATTTTCATTAATTTTTTTCAAAATATGCCATAGTTTTTTTAGTGGTCTTAGTTTTGCTCTTGTATCAGCTCACTCTTTTTGGAACTGACCTTCTTTTGAGCCATGATGATACCAATTAAAATTATTACACCACCTAGTGTGTGATAAATGGTCCACTGCTCAGATAACCAGACACTCGCAATAATTGCTGTAAACACAGGAACTAAGTTCATAAAGATACTTGTTCTATTAGGACCTAATTGCTGAACAGCCAACATCCAAACTAAAGGCGCAATGAGTGAAGCAAATACCCCTGCATAAATAGCACTCGGAGCATTTTGTGCATTTAAAGCATCCAGTCCGAACCAGAAAATCAAAGGAAGGTGAAATATTACAGAAAAACCAATCTGGACATATAAGCTCGTCATGATTGGGAGTGGCAACTGCCATTTTTTAAGAAAAACACCATAAAATGCATAAAAGAACACAGCGATAATCATTAAGGCATCACCAAGATGTCCACCAGAACTTAATAAGTGGCCAATATCTCCTTGGGACATGACATAGAGCAAACCTGCAAAAGACAAAATACTGCCAAAAACTGCAAAGCGATTAGGTACATCTTTTAAAATGGCAAGAGAAACAAAAATAGTAAAGATCGGAATAAATGCATTCACAATTCCCATATTAGTTGCACTAGTATAATGGGCAGCCGTATAAGCAAGTCCTTGATAAAGCACCATTCCAAATGCACTTAATACTGCTAATTTAGGCAAATATTGTTTTAATAAGTGTCGCTGTTTCCAAACTGGTAGCAACATAAATGGGGTTAAAATAATAAAGGCGATTAACCACCGATAAAAACTGATACTGACAGGAGAGATATAATCAGAAACATAGCGGGTAACTACAATATTTAAAGACCAAATCAGTACTGCCAAAATGGGGAATATAAATGCCCATTTATGATATTTCATGACCTGACTCATAGTAATACGCCATCTACAAAAGAGAGTTTATTTTGAAGAATGTCTTAATAAATTGAAATATCGTATTTCCGACATTGATATTGAACTTAGGACATCATCCATTTTTTAGAATAATGTCCAAGTCTTCATGGCATGTTCCACAACTTTGTGTAATTGCTCGGTACTCGCCCCATCTCTTGCTTGAATCGTTAACCCTTGAATGACAGTTGCATAAAAGTCTGTCATTTCCTGTAACGGCGCATTCGAAGACAAATCACCCTGCTCTACACCTTGTTGAAGACGTTTGAATAATTTTTCTTTGGTCTTTATTCGTTTATCGAGAAGATTCTGCTGTACATTCTGAGTAGCGTCAGAACAATTCATAGCTGCAACGACGAGCATACAACCAGCGGGCTTATTTGGCTGGACGAGTCTTTTAACGTTATCGTATAGATAAAGTTCAAAAGCGATTTTTGCTGTTTTTGCTTCTAAAAAGATGGTTTCAATAGGGCATGCTTCATGAGCCAAGTAGTAATCAATACTTTGATAAAACAGCCCAGCCTTATCTCCAAACGCACTGTATAAACTTGGTGCTGTAATTTCCAAAGCCTGTGTTAAATCACTGATCGACGTTGCTTCATAGCCATGCTCCCAAAAAAGCAACATTGCTTTTTGCAAAACCTGCTGTTCATCAAAGCATTTAGGCCGCCCACGCTTTTTTTTCAGCGTGTCTTCAGCAGCGATCAAATTCGTTTCATGCGTATTTGTCATAAAGATCACATCTATTTTTATAACAATCGTTATTAAATTAATTGACGTTCGATTTTTTATCAACTATTTTATTTTCATAATGATCGTTAGTTAAATAATAAATTGCCGTTCCTCACTCCAAATTTAGCCAAGTAAGGATTTCCTATGGACCAATCTTCTATCTCTAAAGCGCGGCCCACGACCTCCCCACAGGGAAGCTGGTTTGCCATTTTGGCCGTTGCCATTGCAGCATTTGCATTAGTAACAAGTGAATTTTTACCTGTTGGTGTTTTAAATAGTGTTGCAACAGATTTAAATATTTCTGTAGGTACAGCCGGTCTTATTATTACTGTACCCGGCATTATGGCCGCGATTGCTGCCCCCTTATTACCAGTTTCAGTGAAACAACTTGATCGACGCTATGTTCTCATTTTACTGACAGCAATTATGGTTATTGCCAATACCATTACTGCTTTTGCTGAAAACTTTCATATTTTATTACTTAGTCGCTTAATTTTAGGAATCTCAATTGGCGGGTTCTGGGCCACAGCAATCGCTTTAAGTGGAAAATTAGCTCCCACTCATCTCCCTATTGCTAAAGCAACTGCTGTTGTAATGGCAGGTGTAACTTTTGCGACAGTTTTGGGTGTTCCTATTGGAACATGGTTAAGTGAATTTTATGGCTGGCGCAGTGCTTTTGGAATTACAGCAGGAATTGGCTTAATTGTTTTAATCTTACAATTAATCTTTTTACCTAAACTTGTTCCAGACTCGCCAATCCATATGAGGGACTTACCAGCATTATTACGCACGCCTAAAGCACGTAGCGGCATGCTGATTGTCTTGCTTATCGGCCTTGCTCATTTTTGTGCATATAGCTATTTAGCGCCTTTCTTTAAGAATATTGCAGGCTTTAATGGTACAACGATTAGTTCATTATTATTGCTCTATGGAATTGCAGGTATTTTCGGAAATGCATTTGCTGGATATAGTGGTAATTTGAATGTCCGATATACACTTGCCTTTGTTAGTGCTTGCTTTGCAATTGTATTTTTTGGATTCCCACTTTTTGCCATTCATGAATTTGGTGCTATTGTCTTAACTGCTTTATGGGGCTTCGCATTTGGTGCTTTTCCTACCTCAGCCAATATTTGGATGTTTGTACATGCGCCACATGCAGTTGAAAAAGGTATGCCTCTTTTTGTAGGTATGTTTCAGGTCATGATTGCCACAGGTTCATTATTAGGCGGTTATGTGGTTGATCATTTCAATGAAAATACCTTAATTTATGGCGTATTAAGTTTTGTTGCTTTAGCACTCGTAAGTACTTTTACCCTAGCAAAAGGCTTAAACAACCCTAAAGCGACCTGTGAAAATTAAAATATTAGTCTGAGTACAAAGATGAATAATGAGGACCAACAATTTTCTTTATTGAACAGTATAGAGGTTCATGAATTTCTATATCAAAAAGAAGATATTGTTCGTCCTCATGCCTCGCTCTGGGGAGATTTTAATTTCAGCTTAAATGGCATTTTAGAAATGCAGGTGGAAGAACAGCTATATCTGTCTCCACCTAGTTATGGACTTTGGATTCCACCTCAAACGGTTCATCAATCGACTGATATTGATCACGAAATTCACTATATCTGTATTCGTCTACATCCCCGCCTATGCTCTGTTTTAGGAGATGTCTGTCAGTGTTTTAGTATCCAGCCCTTTTTTCGGACGTTGGTCCTCCAAATTCTGGAACAACAGAAGCAGAATAAAAAGCCTGAATATTTAGAACATCTTTTACAAGTCTTATTCGACCAGTTACAACAAGCCCCAGCCTATTCGCATTATTTGCCTCAAACGCGACATCCAGTTTTATTGCCTATTTTAGAAAAGCTTTCCGACCCATTACTTTTTGATCACTCTTTACAACAGTTACTCCAAAATTTTTCGGTAAGTGACCGTCATCTGTTACGTTTGAGTCAACAAGAGCTACAACTCTCTTTATCGGAATGGCGAAATCGAGCCAAAATTGTTTATGCAATTCATCAAATACGACAAGGAACACCCATTAAGCGTTTAGCATATGATTTAGGTTATCAACATAGCTCAAGTTTTATTGAGTTTTTTAAACGTTATACTGGGCAAACACCTATTCAAATTAGAAATAACTAGAATTCAGTTTATCTTTTAAAATCTTTTTCTTTTTTGAACACGAATATTATTGCACTACCCCTCAATAGCAGTTAAAACAAATGCGTTACTTGATATCAACTACAATCTTTAGGAAATACTCATGACACAATCTGTATATCATATTCCAGTAAAAGCTATTTCAGGCGAAACGGTTGACCTTGAACAATATAAAGGCAAGGTTTTACTTATTGTAAATACTGCTTCTAAATGTGGCTTAACTCCACAATACGAAGGCTTAGAAAAGCTTTATCAAGCAAAAAAAGATCAAGGTCTTGAAATTTTAGGTTTTCCAGCAAACAACTTTAAAGAGCAAGAACCAGGTTCAGATGAAGAAATTCAACAATTCTGTTCATTAAATTATGATGTTCACTTCCCTTTATTCTCTAAAGTATCTGTTGTCGGTGAAGATAAGCATCCACTTTATCAAACTTTGACAGCAGCTCAACCAGAACGTACTGGTGAAGGACCTTTCCGTGAGCGTTTAGAAGGCTTAGGTATTCCAACTAATCCAGCTCCAGAAGTTTTATGGAACTTCGAGAAATTTTTAATTAGTAAAAATGGCGAAGTAGTTGCTCGTTTTGCTCCAAACCTAACTGCGGATGATGAACAAATCGTTAAAGCAGTTGAAGCAGAGTTAGCAAAATAACGTTAAAAAAACGTAAAAAAGGGCGTTTTCTACGCTCTTTTTTATTATCTAGTCAAAATGTTGTTTGTTTGCAAAAATACAATCTTTCTCCATATTTTATGCCTATAGTACCTATTTGCTTTATTTGATGTTGTTTGTAGTTATGAAAAAAGTTTTACAGGGTGCATTTCTTCCTTTTGTAATTTTTGCCTCAGGCATGCTTTTACTCGGGTGTGATCAGGCACAAGACCATGCTACTGAACAAGAAAATACTGAAATAACTGAACAGGCATCTGATCAAGCTATTGAACGACAAGAGTCAGATATTGCTCCAAGCAAAACTGAACTTAAAAGCGGCAATATTTTTTATATGGTTCGAGATGCTGCTAATTTACAGCTTAAAGCTGGAGATTATGTTGAACAACTTAAAGACACTCAACTTGATGTTGAACAAGCTATTCAAGATAAAAATCAAAATGAATTAAAAACAACTGTTTCAACTTTAAAACAGCAATTACAAGGTTTAAATCAAGCTCTTCTCACCTTAGATATCAAAAGTCAGGAAATTGAGAATATTCGCCAAAGTTTATTACATGCAAATCAACAAGCTCTAAGCATGCCTTTACTGAACGGGAAATTAGATCAAATCAATTTTGACCAAATTGAAAAACAGCTTAATACCATTCAAATGGATATGGTTAAACTCGCAGCTATGATTATGGCTGGAGATGAGAAGCCAGACTCAAAAACTGATTCTTAAGTTATATCCAAATAATAAAAAAGCCACCTTACGGTGGCTTTTTTTGATGAACACTGCACAAATTATAATGCGCGGTTCTTCATCTTACGGATAGTTTCAAGCTGACCTGAAATCTCTGATAGAGATGCCAATGCAGCAGCTGAGTCCAAATCACTCTTTTGGTTCGCAAGCAATTGTTCAGCATTTTTACGTGCTTCTAAAATTGCAGCTTCATCCAAGTTGTCAGCACGGATTGCAGTATCTGCAAGAACCGTTACAACATGAGGTTGAACCTCTAAAACACCGCCAGATACATAGACGATTTCTTCTGTACCATTTTCCAACTGAACACGAATCGGGCCCGGTTGAAGCAAAGTCACAAGTGGTGCGTGTCCTGGCAAAATACCAAGTTCACCACCTGCGCCTTTCGCGATTAACATCGTTACTGCGCCAGAGTAAATAGACTCTTTAACACTTACGACATCACATTGCATAGTCGCCATGAGATGATCTCCTTAAATTAGAGTTTCTCAGCTTTAGCAATCACTTCGTCAATACCACCAACCATATAGAACGCTTGTTCTGGGATGTGATCGTATTCACCAGCTAATAGACCTTTAAAGCCACGAATCGTTTCTTTAAGCGATACTAATTTACCAGGAGCACCAGTAAACACTTCAGCTACGTGGAATGGTTGAGAGAAGAAACGTTGGATTTTACGCGCACGGTAAACAACCAATTTATCTTCTTCAGCTAACTCATCCATACCCAAGATTGCGATGATGTCTTTAAGCTCTTTATAACGTTGCAAAATGTTCTGTACAGAACGTGCAATTTCATAATGCTCTTGACCAACAACTAATGGGTCTAACTGACGTGAAGTTGAGTCAAGTGGATCGATCGCTGGATAGATACCAGAAGATGCGATGTCACGGCTCAATACTACTGTTGCATCTAAGTGAGCAAATGTAGTTGCAGGCGATGGATCTGTTAAGTCATCGGCAGGTACGTATACTGCTTGGATCGATGTGATCGAACCAGATTTAGTAGACGTAATACGCTCTTGAAGAACACCCATTTCTTCTGCAAGTGTAGGTTGGTAACCTACCGCAGATGGCATACGACCTAACAATGCTGATACTTCAGTACCTGCAAGAGTATAACGGTAGATGTTGTCGACGAATAATAATACGTCACGACCTTTACCATTTTCGTCTTTTTGATCACGGAAGTATTCAGCCATAGTCAAACCAGTTAACGCTACGCGTAAACGGTTACCTGGTGGCTCATTCATCTGACCGTAGACCATTGCTACTTTGTCAAGAACGTTAGAATCTTTCATCTCGTGGTAGAAGTCATTACCTTCACGAGTACGCTCACCAACACCAGCAAACACAGATAAACCTGAGTGAGCTTTCGCGATGTTGTTGATCAACTCCATCATGTTAACGGTTTTACCAACACCAGCACCACCGAATAAACCAACTTTACCACCTTTTGCAAACGGGCAAAGTAAGTCAATTACTTTAATACCAGTTTCTAAAAGGTCAGTAGAAGCAGCTTGTTCAGCATAAGAAGGCGCTTGACGGTGAATTGGCAAACGTTCTTCAGTTGCAACTGGACCAGCTTCATCAATTGGGCGGCCCAAAACGTCCATGATACGACCAAGCGTAGCTGGACCTACTGGAACAGAAATCGGTGCATTTGTGCTAGTTACATTAAGGCCACGTTTAAGACCTTCTGTAGAACCCATTGCGATGGTACGAACAACACCATCGCCAAGCTGTTGCTGAACTTCTAATGTAGTTTCAGTACCGTCAACTTGGAGAGCGTCATAGATCTTAGGAACGCTATTGCGCTCAAACTCGACGTCGATAACCGCGCCGATGATCTGAATGATACGACCGCTACTCATTGCTGTCTCCTCAATTCAAACTTAATAATGTTAAACGGCAGCGGCACCGCCAACGATCTCAGAAATTTCCTGAGTAATCGCGGCTTGACGCAGCTTGTTGTAAATGAGTTGTAGGTCTTTAATCAGTTGTCCTGCGTTGTCTGTCGCTGCTTTCATCGCGACCATACGAGCTGACTGCTCACATGCAACGTTTTCAATCACACCTTGATAAACCATAGACTCGATATAGCGAACCAACAAACCATTTAACAATTGTTCTGCTTCTGGTTCGTAGATATAGTCCCAACCATAAGTACGGTTGAGATCATCGCCTTCTTCTGCTGGTGCTAAAGGAACAAGTTGTTCAACTTTAGGCTGCTGAGTCATTGCATTAATGAAGCCATTTGATACGAGGTAGATACGATCTAATTCGCCCTTATCAAATGCATCAAGCATAACTTGGACTGAGCCAGTTAACTGTTCCAAACTCGGCGCATCGCCAAGTTGGGTAGTTGCACCAAGCACTTTACCGCCGTAATTCTTAAAAAACGAAACCGCTTTTTGACCAATTAAAGCAAATTCAACTTCAATTGACTGCTGTTGTTGTGCTTTGACATGCTGCACAACTTTCTTGAACAAGTTAATGTTCAAGCCACCGGCCAAACCACGATCTGAAGACACTACGATATAGCCAACGCGCTTAACAGGGCGGTCAACCATATAACGGTGTTTGTATTCAGGGTTTGCTTGAACCAAGTGAGCAATTACACGGCGCATATTATCGGCATACGGACGGCCCTGAGCCATGCGCTCTTGCGCACGACGCATTTTAGAAGCAGCTACCATTTGCATCGCGCGAGTAATCTTTTGCGTGCTCTTGATACTAGCTACTTTGGCGCGAATTTCTTTTAAATTTGCCATACGCTTAACCTAGTATTCGAAAGCCCTTTCGAGCTTCCGAAGGTTGATCCGTGAACCAAACTTAACTAAAACTAAACTTAGTAAGTTTGAGTCGCTTTAAAGCTTTCAATACCTGCTTTGATTGCTGCTTCGATGTCTTTGTTGTAATCACCAGTTTCATCGATTTGTTTCATCAACGGAGCATATTCTGAGCGGAAGTAAGAAATTAACGCAGCATCAAAGTCTACGATTTTCTTAACTTCTACGTCAGCCATATAGCCTTCGTTAGATGCATAAACAGAAACAGCTTGGTCAGCAATTGAGTAAGGAGCATATTGCTTTTGCTTCATTAACTCAGTTACACGTTGACCATGTTCAAGTTGCTTACGAGTTGCTTCGTCAAGGTCAGAAGCGAACTGAGCAAACGCAGCCAATTCACGGTATTGTGCTAAAGCAGTACGGATACCACCAGACAATTTTTTGATGATCTTAGTTTGAGCAGAACCACCAACACGAGATACAGAGATACCCGCGTTCACAGCAGGACGAATACCTGCGTTGAATAATGATGTTTCTAAGAAGATCTGACCGTCAGTAATCGAAATTACGTTCGTTGGTACGAATGCAGATACGTCACCTGCTTGAGTTTCAATAATTGGCAATGCAGTTAAAGAACCAGTTTTACCAGTTACTGCGCCATTAGTGAATTTCTCAACGTAGTCAGCAGATACACGAGAAGCACGTTCAAGAAGACGTGAGTGAAGATAGAATACGTCACCCGGATATGCTTCACGGCCTGGTGGACGACGTAAAAGCAATGAAATTTGACGGTAAGCAACTGCTTGCTTAGACAAATCATCATAAATAATAAGAGCGTCTTCACCGCGGTCACGGAAGTATTCACCCATTGTACAGCCAGAGTACGGAGCTAAGTACTGCATTGCAGCAGGATCAGCAGCCGCAGCAGCGACAACAGTTGTATACGCCATAGCGCCAGTTTCTTCTAGCTTACGTACAACGTTTGCAATTGTTGATTGTTTTTGACCAATCGCAACGTATACGCATTTAATGCCAGAATTTTTCTGAGCGATAATCGCATCGATCGCCATCGCTGTTTTACCAGTTTGACGGTCACCAATAATCAACTCACGCTGCCCACGACCCACAGGAATCATGGTATCAACTGATTTATAACCAGTTTGAACAGGTTCGTCTACAGACTGACGCCAAATTACGCCTGGTGCTACTTTTTCAACAGCATCAGTTAATTTTGCATCAATTGGGCCTTTACCATCAATTGGGTTACCTAAAGCGTCGACAACACGGCCAAGAAGTTCCGGACCAACTGGAACTTCAAGTACACGACCTGTACAACGAGCTTTTTGACCTTCTTGAAGGCTTAAGTAGTTACCTAAGACAACGGCACCCACTGAATCCTGTTCTAGGTTCAGTGCCATACCAAATAAGCCGCCGTCAAATTCGATCATTTCACCGTACATTGCATCAGCAAGACCGTGAATGCGCACGATACCGTCGGATACCATAACAATGGTACCTTCGTTTTTAGCGGTCGCGCTGGTGTCCAGATCGCTGATACGCTGTTTAATGAGCGCACTGATCTCGGATGGATTCAGTTGTTGCATTGCGCTATTCCTCAATCTTTTAATAGTTCAGTCTTCATCATTTGCATTATGCAAGAAGACGAGTACGCATTTTTTCAAGCTTGTTAAGCGCAGAATCATCTATCACTTGATCGCCTGCACGAATCACAACACCTGCAATAAGCTCAGGTTTAACTTCAACTGAAACAGTTACAGTACTGTTAAAACGCTTTTCTAAAGCAGATTTCAACAATTGCTCTTGCTCAGCAGTTAATGGGAAAGCCGATTCAATCACGACATCCACATTGTTGTTATTCTGTGATTTAAGCTGTTCATATTCTGCTTCAATTTCAGGTAACAACATTAAACGATCGTTATCTGCAAGAAGTGTCAAAAAGTTAGACACTGCTTGAGACTGATCTTCACCTAAAACTTTAGCAAAAAGCTTCACTTGCTCCACAGGAGTAAGTTCAGGGCGATTTAAATAAGCGGAAAATGCTTCGTCTTGCACCGCAGCACTGAGCACTTGTAACGCATTCGACCAATTGTCTGTTGCACCTTGCTCAGAAGCATAAGCAAATGCTGCTTTGGCATACGGACGTGCCAACGTCAAGAGTTCAGCCATGATTCGCCTCTCTTAAAGTTTAGCAGCCAGCTGAGACAGCATGGCGTTATGAGCTTCTGCGTCAACTTGCTGGTTCAGGATTTTTTCTGCGCCAGTTACTGCCAAAGCAGCTACTTGTTGACGTAATTCTTCGCGAGCAGAATTGATTTCTTGATCAACAGCTTCTTTAGCCTGTTGACGAATACGCTCACCTTCAGCCGCAGCTTGAGTACGAGATTCTTCGATCAATTGTGCTGCACGACGGTTCGCTTGTTCGATCAATTGAGCCGCTTGTGCTTTAGCTGCATCAAGCTCTTGCTTTACTTGCGATTGTGCATCGGCAAGTTCAGCTTTCGCTTTTTCTGCTGCATTTAAGCCATCAGCAATTTTACGCTGACGCTCACTAATCGCATTGATTAGTGGTGGCCAAACAAACTTCATGCAGAATGCAACAAAGAATGCAAACGCAATCGCTTGACCAATCAATGTGAGGTTGATATTCATTGCAATTCCTCAAATAGTGGATTTAGGAATTAAGATGATTAACCTACAAATGGATTAGCGAAGATGAAGAACAAGCCAATACCAACACCGATCATAGGCACAGCATCAAGAAGACCCGCGATTAAGAACATACGAGTTTGAAGTTGTGGAGCCAATTCTGGTTGACGAGCAACAGCTTCTAGAAAGCGACCACCCAAAAGACCAAAACCAATCGCAGTACCTAAAGCACCGAAAGCGATCAAGATAGCAGATGCAATTGCAACTAGACCTAAAGTGAGTTCCATGAAAAATTCCTCAGAGGTTAGGTTATTACCAAATTAAATTAAAAAAATTCAGCCCAACCATCGTTTGATAGTTAGGCAATACCATTAATGTTTTTCGCTTGCCATGCTCAAGTAAACGATGGTAAGCATCATAAAGATGAATGCCTGCAACGTGATTACAAGAATGTGGAAGATCGCCCAAGGCACAGACAACGCCCATTGAATCCAAAACGGCAATAAAGCAATTAGGATAAAGATCAACTCACCGGCATACATGTTACCGAATAGTCGGAGAGCTAATGAAATCGGACGAGCAAGGAATGTTACCAATTCCAAAATCAAGTTCACTGGAATAAGCAACGCTTTTGCAACTGGATTACTTGGGTTAAATGGGTTAAGTGCCAACTCGCCAACGAAACCGCCAACACCCTTTTCACGGATGCTGTAGAACAAGATAAGTACAAATACAGATAAAGACATACCTAAAGTAATGTTTGGATCTGTAGATGGAACGATCTTGAAGTAAACGTGGTGAGGGTCCATACCAAATACGTTTGCACCTACAAACGCTGCAACTTGAGGAATCCAGTCAACTGGGAACAAGTCCATTAAGTTCATGAGGAAAATCCACACGAAAATAGTTAATGCAAGCGGAGCGATTAAACGTGATTTGCCATGAAAAGTATCACGGACACTTGAGTCAACAAACTCAATGATCATTTCGATTGCTGACTGGAATTTAGTTGGAACACCTGCATTTGCAGCTTTCGCAACGATCCAGAACATCAAACAGAAAATCACACCAAGGCCAATTGACCAACCCATTGAATCCAAGTGAATTGCAGTGAACCCCATCGAATGAGCTTCTTCAGCAGTCTCAGCCAATTTCCATGTACCGTCTGGCATTTTGCCATAGGTCATATTGGTCAAGTGATGCTTGATATACTCTGTCGAAGTGAGGGCATGTTCTTCAGCAGCCATAAATCACACCTGGTCAATGTCAATTACTAAAAAGAAGGGTTACGAACATCGGCGTACTGTCGATATCTCGCCACCCTCCAAAAAATCTTCAATTCTTCTTGTTTCTATACCCGTTTTTCTAGACGTGACACCCAAAACGGAGCGACCCACGACATTGCCTGAACGAGAATAAAACCAAACAGCAATGCTAACGGTGATAAAGGTTTAACATTGCTCAAAATCAAAATAAATCCAACGATCATGATTGCAAATTTGCCTAACATGCCCCTATACATGTTAGACAGCACTTGTTTTGATGCTCTCGCACCTGCTGTTCTGAAGGATTGCCATGAGAAATAACTCATAGCAAGCCAGCAAACCAGTGCACCAAGTGCCGCACTTAATGCTGCTGTCATGTCTTTTATGCTCCACGCCACGAGGGCGGAAACAGGGATCATACATGCTTGTAAGAAGACCAAAGCTTTTGCTAATCGTCGGTCAATCAAGCGACTAGTTCGGCTCATTATTTATCCACTCACAGCATAAATGCTTGACAAGTTTAGCTGATGATCGCTTTTAATCGCAGGCATTATAGAGTTACACCCCTGAACATGCAATCTTTTCCCGACTTTAGTCGGGCTTTTTCATGACCGGTGGTGCTGACGCTACAGTCAGCCTTTGTTTATTTTTTATCTTACTTTTGCGTACTTAATACACATTTATCTGTTTTTATAGCCAGTTTCTTCCATGCAGTGACGAAATCATCCTCGTTATTCATGCTCTCGTCTACTGGCTGAAAAGTAATGTTACCTAATTTTTGATACTGACTTTTAGTGGTAAAACTTTCTGCGAGCAAACACATCTGATTTTTCGGTCGATTATCATTAAGATACTTAATTTGAGCTGCTGTTGGTGCAACATGCGGATCATCCGTCAAAGCACCTGCGAACTTTAAGTTTAACGAGCGCTCTAAATATTGATAGGCATCATGATATGACCAATATGGCTTACCATTACTTGTACTATCGTAAACTTGTGCAGCCTGAAACATCTTACGGGCAAACATATTGGCATTATTCCAATATTTAGCCTTGTTTTCAGGATGCTGCTGAGAACGTAAAGCAGCAATAAAGAAACCGATTCGAACTGCATTGTTTGGTTCTAACCACACATGGGTGTCTACTGTATTAGGTAAAGCCACGCCGCGTGTACTACGCAGGGGTAAAACAGAGACTATGCCACTATCTAATAAGGCAATCGCTTTTTTATTATTACCTAACAATTTATTTAGAGGGGCTTCATGAGCCTTACCCAACCAGATCACTAAAGATGCATCATTAATTGCTTTACGGTGAGCCGGAGTCAGCTGTACGTCATGACCGGTCTGACCTTTAAGCAAAAGCTGAGGTTCTTCAACACCCTGAGTGATTTCTTTTGCAATCAGATAAATCGGGTGTGTAGAAACCACCAAACCCTGACTCCACCCTAACGTACTCAAAAGCGAGAACATACTGAAAACAAAAAAACGGAACATGCTAGACCATCAATTTAAATTAGCTCGAAGCATGTTATAATATAACAAAGTTACAAAAATACCTAAGATTAATCGAATGAAGCATCGCTTCATGCTAATATTCCGTTAAAAATTCGAGGTTATTTCTATGAGTTCCTGCTCGCATGAACATCATGATTCTTTGCATGGTGTGCATGATCACCATAATGTCGCAAACCGTTTAGCTGAAGCAGAAAATTTATGTTCTGCGACTGGCGCACGACTTACGCCTTTGCGCAAAGAAGTTTTGGAACTCATTTTAAACGCTTCGGGTCCAATGGGTGCATATGACTTACTCGCACGTATAAAAAGTCAAACTGATCGCCCCGCTGCTCCTCCAACTGTATATAGAACTTTAGATTTTTTATTAGAAAAAGGTTTGATCCATCGCCTAACTTCTATTAATGCCTATATTCCCTGTTGCCACCCTCGTGAAGGCCATCAAGCAGCATTCTTGATTTGTACCGAATGCCACATGGTTAAAGAAGCCTCTTCTCAAGGTTTAACTCACCAGCTTGACCAACTTGCAGCGTCAGATGAGTTCGTGGCTCAACACAGCATTATTGAAATTTCGGGGAAATGCCAACAGTGCCGCACAACTCCTTAAATCCTGTATTAATTCAGCTTGAGCAGGTTTCTGTTCATCGCGATAATCGGGATATTTTAAAAAAAGTTGATTTTGCTCTACATCAAAATGAAATTGTGTCTTTGATTGGTCCCAATGGTGCAGGTAAATCAACACTTATTAAAGTTCTACTCGGTATTCTCCAGCCAAGTAGTGGCCGAGTTATCCATCATAAAAAGCTTAAAATGGCTTATGTGCCACAAAAGTTCAATCCTTCACACAGCCTACCTTTGCGTGTTCAGGATTTACTTGATTTAGAAAAATGCAACCCTGCCCTGCGTCAAGAAATTATTCAAGACACAGGCATTTCCAAGTTACAACAATCAAAAGTACAACAACTTTCTGGTGGAGAGCGCCAACGAGTACTACTAGCGCGTGCCTTACTTCGCCAGCCAGATATTTTGGTTCTTGATGAACCGATGCAAGGCTTAGATATTCAGTCTGAGGCTGAACTTTATGAGTATGTCCGCAGTTTGCCGGAACGATATAACTGTGCAATTTTAATTGTTTCCCATGACTTACAATGGGTGATGGAAGGAACACACCGTGTAGTGTGTTTAAATAAACATATTTGCTGTAGTGGACTACCCGAGAACATTCAACAACATCCTGAATATCAGGCTATATTTGGAACTCAACGGGTTTTCTATCAACATCATCATGATCACTGTGCTCACGGTGATGCTGCACACCCCTGCCCTCATAATGACCGCCCTCACATCCACCCAGAACCGGAAGCTTAAGCCATGATGGAATGGTTACAATTATTGTTGCCCGCATGGATTATGGGAACCTTACTGGTCTTTTTGACCGCGCCTCTTGGTTGTCTAATGCTGTGGAGACGAATGTCTTTTTTTGCTGACACCATGGCACATGGCACCCTACTTGGGGTCGCTATCGCAGGTGCTTTAAGCCTTCCTCTTTGGCTTGGTGTTGCAGGCACTGCCATTTTATTAGTCGCAATTTTATGGGCGCTACATGACAATCGCTTACCCAATGATGCTCTCTTAGCCTTATGCTCAGCGACATTACTCTGTAGTGGTTTATTGTTTATTCAACATGTACCAAGTTTAAGACCAGAGCTATTAAGTTATTTATTTGGTGATTTACTGAGTATTGACTGGCCCGACTTACCAGTTTTCACTTTAGTTATTGCGATATCACTCGTAATTCTTTACCGCTTTTGGCAGCCGCAAATACAGTTTGCAATTGATCCAGACATTGCAGTCAGTGAAGGGGTAAATGCGAACTGGCAACGTCTTATTTTTATGCTTTTATTGGCTTTATTTACTGTCTTAGCTTTGCGTGCTGTAGGTTCCTTACTTATGGGTGCATTACTCGTAATACCTGCTTTAAGCGCTCGCTTACTGGCAAACTCACCAAAGCAAATGGTTATTTGGGCATTCGTGTTAGCCCAGCTTGGTGTGAGTGTCGGCCTATGGTCAAGCGCAGCACTGAATATCTCTACAGGCTTGAGTATTGTTTTATGTATGGCGTTAACTTTTGCCATTATTTTTATAACTCAAAAGCTAAAAAATCAAACACAGGCGGCCTGAATCAGGACGCCTGATGAACTGTACTTAATAATAAAGCCGCACAGCTAAACATAACAGCAAACCCCCTATTCAAATATTTTTGCTGTTTAGGCGAACGAAGTAATCTTAGAACCTTTGATGCCAGCCCTGTATATCCAGCCATGACAACCAAATCAATACTAATCATAGTCACAGCCATAATCAGGTACTGTATCCATTGAGGCTTACTCAAATCTAAAAACTGCGGCAGCACAGCCAATAGAAATACAATCGCTTTGGGATTACTAATATTGACCACAAAGCCATTTAGCAATAGCGCAAATACAGATTTATCTCTTTTTTCTTGTTGAATTTCTATATCTTTTATAGGTGCTGTCCATTGTAAATAAGCAAGATATAACAAGTAAATCACACCAAACCATTTCACAAACTGAAAAGCCAAAGGTGTCGTTGCAAATAAAACCCCAACACCCGCTGCCACCACCATAATTTGAAGGAGCAAAGCAATTTGTAAACCGATTGCATTCCAATAGCCATGCCTAAAACCATAGTTTAAACCACTCGACATTGAAGCAATTGCTCCCGCACCTGGTGAGATACTAATTACCCAACAGGCCAACATATAAGCGAACCAAACTTGCAGAGACATAGCGAAAAATAAACTATAAAAGTGGAATTATACTGTTTTATAAAACTATCTTGATGAGAATTCAAACAATAAAATCAAGAAATAGACTACTAACAGCTCTGCGCATCAGGCACAATAATTAAAACTCATATCAAATTATAATCGAGGAGATTCCTTCCAATGAGTGCTCAATCTGTCATTTTGCCGTTGCCATCAGACCATGCACGCTTTATTGTTCTTCGTTTAAAAGACTTAACTATTGATGAATTAAAAAACCAACTTAATGCTTTATTTGAAGCACGTGACCGCCTTATTACTCAACATTCAGATGCCCAAATCAAAACAGCAGTCGCTTTTGGCCCTGAACTATGGAAACAACTATATTCTCAAACTCCTGTAGGCTTTAAGCAACTTGCGCCTGAACAAGGTGCATTCAACATGCCCGTTGTACCAGCTGATGTTCTCATTCATATTGCCAGCATGCGTTCTGATATTTGTTTTGCATTGAGCCAAGCATTTTTTGAAGGTATTCAAGATAAAGTTGAGGTTCTTGATGAGCGTGTATGCTTCCGTTATTTCGATGGCCGAGATATGACTGGCTTCATAGACGGAACCGAAAATCCTCAATTTCCAGACGACCGAGCTGAGACAGCGCTCTTACCAGAAAGTGCTGGGGTATTTGCAGATGGCAGTTTCATTTTCGCGCAGCGCTATGCCCATGATTTAGAAAAGTGGAAAAAATTGAAAGTTGATGCGCAAGAAAATGTTATGGGCCGCACCAAACTTGAATCTATTGAATTAGATGATGACGTTAAACCAGAAAATGCCCATGTTGCCCGCACTGTTGTTGAAGATGATGAAGGCGAAGAAATGGAAATTCTACGTCATAGCCTACCTTATGGAGATGGTCGAGGTGATCAAGGCCTATTTTTCATTGCCTACACCAAAGACTTGACCATTATTGACGCTATGTTAAAGCGCATGTTCGGTACAAGTGGAGATGGTATCCACGACCGTTTATTGCATTTCGTGACCCCACTTGATGGCGCTTATTACTTTGCACCTAGTGAAGAGTTGCTAGAAGAAATTCTAGAAGACTAAAATAAAAAAGAGGAGCTTAAGCTCCTCTTTTTACATTCTCATTCTTAGAAAGGAATACGCTTATATTTACGGTATTCAGGTTTCCAGAATGACTGATCAATTTTCTGTTTCAACAAATCATCACTAATTGTTACAGCGACACCATCAGCCATAGCAGCTTTTGCAACTTCGAACGCAATAACTTTAGAAACTTGTTGAATCTCACCCAATGGCGGCAATAAATCAGCTTGTGGATCTTTAAGCAATGGAGAGCAATTTGCTAAAGCACTACTTGATGCCATTAACATATTTTCTGTAACCCGCTTAGCGCCCGATGCCACAACACCTAAACCAATGCCTGGGAAAATGTACGAGTTATTACACTGCGAAATATTGTAAAGTTTGCCGTGATGATTCACAGGAGCAAACGGACTACCTGTTGCAATTAATGCTTTACCTTCAGTCCACTCCACAATATCAGCAGGTACAGCTTCAACACGTGAAGTCGGATTAGATAATGGCATTACAATTGGTCGTTCACAATTTGCTGCCAAAGTCCTAATAATTTCTTCTGTGAACAAGCCAGGCTGTCCAGAAACACCAATTAACACTGTAGGCTTAGCATTTTTAACAACATCGAGTAGTGAAATGACTTCTTCGATATTGCCCCACTGATCAACCACCTCAGCTTTTTGTGCTAACTTACGCTGGAAGTCGAGCAAGTTTGGTTGATTTTCAGTAATCAAACCAAAACGGTCTACCATATAAACGCGAGCACGCGCTTCTGCATCGGTTAAACCTTCTGCAATCATTTGTGCAACAATTTGTTCTGCAATACCACAACCTGCCGAACCCGCACCTAAGAAAGCAATTTTTTGATCTTTTAATTGCTTGCCTGCGGCACGACTTGCAGCAATCAAGCTACCTACAGATACCGCTGCTGTTCCTTGAATATCATCATTAAAACAGCAAATTTTATCGCGATATTTTTCCAAAAGTGGCATCGCATTTTTTTGTGCGAAATCTTCAAACTGAATTAATGCTTTTGGCCAACGACGCTTCACAGCTTCAATTACCATATCTACAAATGCGTAATATTCATCGCCACTAATACGTGGCTGACGCCAACCCATATAGATCGGATCATTTAACAATTGTGGATTATTCGTACCAACATCAATTGTAATTGGCAATGTATAGGCTGGGCTAATACCACCACAAGCCGTATAGAGTGAAAGTTTCCCAATCGGGATTCCCATTCCGCCAATACCTTGATCACCAAGACCTAAAATACGTTCACCATCCGTAATCACGATAACTTTTACATTGTTTTTATTTACGTTTTGCAAAATATCATCAATCACATCACGATCTGGATATGAAATAAAGATACCGCGGTGACGACGATAGATATCAGAGAAACGCTGACATGCCTCACCTACGGTTGGGGTGTAAATAATCGGCATCATTTCTTCGAGATGATTTTCGATTAAATGATAGAACAAGGTTTCGTTGGTATCTTGGATATTACGCAAATAGATATGTCGATTGATATCATCAGTGAAAGCGCAATATTGCTGATAAGAGCGCTGGCTTTGCTCTTCAATAGTTTCAATAATATGGGGGAGTAAACCGTGTAAGTTAAAGTTACTTCTTTCTTCTTCAGTGAAAGCCGAACCTTTATTTAAAAGTGGTAACTCTAAAAGTGTAAAACCTGCATATGGGATATAAAGGGGATGTTTACTTGGGTGTCCTGATATCATTGCCTATCTCATTTTCCAGCTTAGAGTAGAGAAAAACACGTTTTGTATGGTCTCTAAAACTCTTTGTGCGTATAAGCTTAAGCCTAATTCGTTCAAAATAGATATTTTAAACCGTGATGTTAAAATTGAAGACTATTTAGTTAAAACATGTTTAAAAATAATTAATAAATATCAATATCTTAATAATTTTATATTTTTAAAAATTCTTTTATTTATCTAATTTAAAAAGCTTTTAATATATATTTTTACTTACATAGCCATTTTTATAAGAAATAATGGTGAGATTAAAAGCTAATCTACTTTTTAAAATTTCTTAGAAGGCTTGTATTTGTTTGTTTTTAGAATAGTGAAGTGATTCACCCTGCAATATTCATTTAAAAAATAATCCTCAGTAAATTGCACAAAAAGAATTACTGGAATATTAAATCCACTCCCCTAACTCATAGGAAATTTGCTATATTTGACGTTTTTCTGCGACATCTATTTTCGATTGATATGAATACGGCAATACAAGCAGCTCTCGACCATGCAGTGCAAACTCTTCAACAAGAAGGGGTGCTTCCTTCCGACTGGAATAACACAAGCAACTTAACACGCACCAAAGACCGAAGCCATGGCGACTTTGCTTCTAATATTGCCATGATCGGCTCGAAAGCTGCTGGTATGAAACCACGTGATTTAGCTGAGAAAGTTCTAGCTGCATTACCAGAAGTTGCAGATATCAGCAAAGCTGAAATCGCAGGACCTGGTTTTATTAACTTCTTTTTAAATGCAGACCAGCGCTTTGCTATTCTTGACCAGATTCAAGCACAAAAAGAATTTTTTGGTCGCAGTCAGGCAAATGCAGCGAAAAAGATCCAAGTAGAATTCGTTTCTGCAAACCCAACGTCTAGTCTACATGTAGGTCATGGTCGTGGTGCTGCATATGGTATGACTGTTGCCAAATTACTTGAAGCAACAGGTGCTAAAGTTGACCGCGAATACTATGTAAATGATGCTGGCCGTCAAATGGATATTTTGGCGACATCTACTTATTTACGTTATTTAGAATTACTAGGTCAAAACCTTGTATTCCCAAAAAATGCTTATCAAGGCGATTACGTTAAAGAAATAGCACAGACTATTATTGATAAAGATGGCGACGCATATCTTCGTGAAGTGGCTAATGTCTATAAAGATGTACCAGAAGATGTACAGTATGCTGAAGAACTAGATAGCGACGGCAATAAAGTCGTTTTATCTGGCGACAAAGAAAAACATATTGATGGTCTTATTGCCAACTCTCAACAATTACTGGGTGAAGGCTACCGCGTATTCCATCAAGCAGCACTACATGCCATTTTAGATGACATTAAAGATGACCTTGCTGACTTTGGTGTAACGTTCAACCAATGGTTTAGCGAAGCATCACTTAGCGCAAAAATTGACGAAGCTTTAGAAACACTTGATCAACGTGGCTTCCTTTATGAAAAAGATGGCAACATCTGGTTTAAATCGACTGAATTTGGCGATGAAAAAGACCGTGTTGTTAAGCGTCGTAACGGTCAAACCACCTACTTTGCATCAGACATTGCTTACCACTTAAATAAATTACAACGTGGTTATACCGACCTGATTGATATCTGGGGTTCTGATCACCACGGCTATATCTCTCGCGTAAAAGCGGCAATTGATGCAATGGGTTACGACTCTAAAAAATTGACTGTGCTTTTGGTTCAGTTTGTAAGTTTATGGCGTGGCGGAGAGATGGTTCAAATGTCATCTCGTTCAGGTCAGTTCGTGACTTTACGTGACTTGCGTAAAGAAGTGGGCAACGACGCGGCTCGTTTCTACTACGTGATGCGTAAGAGTGAACAACACATTGACTTCGACCTTGACCTTGCTGTGTCACAAAGTAAAGACAATGCTGTGTATTACATTCAATATGCACATGCACGTATTTGCCGTATGTTAGAAAAAGCGTTAAGCACAGGCTTACAATTCGATGTAAATGCTGCACGTACACATGCTACTCGCCTATCTCTTGATGCTGAAACTGAGATTCTTGCTAAACTGGCAGCTTATCCAGATGCAGTGTTGCGTGCTGCAAATGCGTATGAACCACATCAGGTGGGTAACTACTTAAAAGAATTAGCTGCCTTGTTCCACGCTTGGTACAATGAACATAAAGTATTAGGCGATGATGCTGAGCTTACACAAGCACGTTTATTGCTTTCAATCAATGTACAACAAGTGTTGCATAATGGTTTAGAATTACTTGGTGTATCTGCACCAGACTCTATGTAAAAATTATATTGCATGGCAGGTCATGCAACATATAGTAAGCAGTGGTTTGTAGAGTTAAAATAGCTTATACAAGCCACTGTTTTTAGCATCGTAATACGAGAATCAAACTCGAATTAAAACAATCAAAATACAGAGGAATAATCCACGTGTTTGGCAAAACGCAACGCGGTGTATCTGAAAGACCTAACAAGCCTAAAAAGCCCCTAATTCCCAAATGGTTAGGGACACTTGTTGCTATTTTGGCGGTCTTATGTATCGCTGTAATGCTTATGCTTTGGAAACCTTGGCAACCTGTTCCTGCAAAAAATCAGATTACCTCTGAACATTATCAAGAAGAAGATACGAATAAAGACTATCGTTTCTACGATCTATTACCCCAACAGCAAGTAACACCTATTCCGGAACAAGCGATTCCTGAAAGCAAAAATCAAGGCACAGCCATGATTGTTGAGGCACCAAGTGCAACTCAACCAGCTGCTTCAGAAAGTGTAGGAATTGATACGAATCCATCAGCCACCGCTCCTCAGCAACCTACTTATATTTTACAGGTTCGCAGCTATAATGACCCAGATCAAGCTGATGCTCGCCGTGCAGAAATCATTTTAAATGGCTTATCTGCAGATGTAGTTAAGAGTACTGAAAATGGGCAAATATGGTACCGTGTTATTTCTGGACCTTATGACACTCAAGACGCTGCATTGGCTGCTCAACAGACTTTACAACACAGCGGCATTGACTCTATCGTGATCAAACGCAAGTAAAATACAAATAAAAAAGGAACAAATATTTGTTCCTTTTCTTTTAAATATCAGCACAATTCCTTTCATTAGAACCAATTCCCTTTTTTTTCGCTTTTTGAAACGCTACCCTTCGCCGAATACGATGTAAAAAAGCCTGAATATTAGGGTATTTCCCTTGTAAGCGTGATTGCAAAGCTTCTAGAGGAAAACTCATTTGAATATCAGCAAATGAAAAATCACCTGCAAAATATTCATGCTCTGCCAAATAGTTTTCTAAAAAACTAATATGATCTTTCATACGTGGGCGGACAAAATTTGCCTTCACCCCTTCCGTGATTTTTTTTGCTACTGGTTGAATTAACCACGGCACATGCTTATTTACACTATTCATGACCAAAGTCATGACTAAGAGTGGCATGAGTGAGCCTTCTGCATAGTGCATCCAATAAATATACTGCTGTAAATTTTGAGCTTGCGTAGGTTTAAATTGCTGCTTCTGATCATAATGTTGCTGTAGATATTCCAAGATCACAGCAGATTCTGCGATGACTTGCTCATCATCTGTCAAAATTGGAGCCTTACCCAAAGGATGAATACATTTCAATGTTTCTGGAGCGGAATAGTTAGGTAAGCGCTGATAATAATGAATATCATAATCTAAGCCTAATTCTTCTAAAGCCCATAAAATTCGAAACGATCGCGAGCATTCCAGGTGGTGTAAACTAATCATGTTATTGCCTGCTTTTATTTTTCTTTTTACATAAAAAACAGCATGTGAACATGCTGTTTTATTCCATTTGTGGGATGGATATAAAATCATCCACCTCCACAAAATAGCATTTTTACACTGTAATAAGCACAGTATGAATGTCTAAACTACGTAACAAAGTTTTAGTGACTGGTGTTTTACCACATACCGCTAAGATTTTTTGCTGAAGTTCTTCATCTGGTAAGTCTTTAAAAACAATACGACGTTCTATATGTTCTTCATGCTCTCTATTGGTATGAAAATCAATTTCAATTGAGAACTCACCAAAATCATAACCTTTATGCTTCGCATACATTCTTAAAGTAATGAGTGTACAAGCTGCCAAACTTCCAGTAAGCAAATCATAAGGCGCTGGGCCTTGATCTTGCCCTTCTAGCTTTTCAGGCTCATCACAAAAATATTGATGGCGACCACTGGTAATCTCACCCTTCCATTGCTCGGCAAGGGGCTTTGCTTTACTACTTGCGATTACTGCTGTCATTTTGATGCTCTCATTTGATCTGGAAGAACAGGGGCTTCTAAGCGTGCACCAACATAATCTGGGATTTCACCAAAACGCGCATCATGATTAATCCATTGCTCACGGGCTTCTTTTAAATCATCCATTGTACGTGCAACAAAATTCCACCAGAGCAAAATTGGCGTTTCAAACGGTTCACCACCAATTAAAAGAACACGATTGCCTTTTTTTACTTCAATCTCAATTTCACTCAGTCCAATATCCAAAACAACCATGTTATCAGCAGTTAACTCATGGCCATTCACATGGGCAATACCTTCTAATGCCATAAAACCATATTCATAATTAGGATTTAATGGAATACGGGTTTTCGTATCTTCGGTAGCAATTAAGTCAACACCAACCAAAGGTGTATGTACCACTACTGGAGAAGTAGTTGCCAGATATTCGCCCACAAGAACAGTAAATTCTAGACCGTCCTTTTCAACAACAGGCAACTCAGGATAATGTTCAAATTTCGGATCCATGTTGCGCTTTTGATCTGGCAAAGCAATCCAAAGCTGCGCAGCGTGCATTTGAGTTTCTGTATCAGGTGCAACTTCTGTATGAGAAATGCCGTGACCTGCTGTCATTAAGTTCACTTGCTTAGGACGAATAAGTTGTTTTGAACCTAAGCTATCAGTATGCATCATGGTCCCTTCAATCATCCAAGTGAAGGTTTGCAAACCAATATGAGGATGAGGGCCAACATCTAAACCATCTCCTGCAGGAAAAGACACTGGGCCTGCATGATCTAGAAAACACCACGCACCAATCATTCTTTTTTGTCTGCTAGGCAAAGCCCGTTTAATCACTGTCCCCTGTCCAATTTCAGCAGAGCGAATTGGAAATTCCTGAATAAACTGATTGGCAAATTTTTCGCAATCGTTTGAATCAGAAATATCGTAATCATTGTTATTGCTCATGATATTACTCTCTTTTACCTATGCTTTTGCAATGAGTTGTTATAGTGATCTTAACAATACACTCATTATTCAATATAGTCTTTTAGTAATACACAGGGTGATATGAATGGGACAATCCATTTTTAATTATAGAAAAATTAAAGCTGCATGATGCATGCTTACGATGATTGTGTTTTAACGAGTTGTTTCAGATTTTTCATGAACAATCCAAATTGTGGGAAAAACTCTTGAAATAGAGGGTGGTCTCGATTTTCCAACATAACTTCACTAAAAAGTTTTAGTCCAACCCCAAAAGATTTTGTAGTTTCATCATCAAAAAAATCTGCTCTTTTTAAGCGCTCAACAATTTCAAAGATATCGTCATGATTACCCGTATAGAACTCAAGACGCTCGGTATATGTAGAGGCCTCTCCTTTTGCATTCTTTAAATGTTGCACAGTGACATGATATTGATGTTGTTTCATATATAAATTCTCTATTAGAAATTTAATGACTTTGGATGATTTCGACCTGTTTAAGATCGATTTGAAATTGTGTAAATACTGACTGTAAAGATGCTAAAAATTGCTCTTGTTTAGCGACTGTTAGATCTGTACAGCGAATTTGCAATAATTGATTATTCTCGACTGTTGGTAAGTTAAATTTAGCTTCATCCCGTTGCGGTTGACGATTTGAAATTAAACCCGCTCTCGCCAAGTCGTTCACTACCCGATAAACTGTGGCTAAACTTAATTTCTGTTTTTGGGCATATAACTTTTGGTAAATCTGTTTGACAGTTAGATCTTCTGCTTGCTGTTGAATTAAAGACAAAACAGCAAGTCTTGGATGAGTGACTTTTAGGCCCGTTTCTTTGATTTTATGCTGTAGCTCTAACATTTCTATTTCCAACTTATAATCGCCCAATCGAAACCGCAGCTTGATCAATTTTTTCGGCAATTTGATAAATCTGCTCTTGCTGTAGACTCGCCGAGTTCAACTTCAAACGTAAGGCTGTTTTTAGGTTTTCCATCGCACGGTGAATTTCAATTAGTTCATCATTACTGTGAATTTCACGTCTAAGTCGTAATTTTTCTAATAGCTCAGTCAGCTTGTCTTGTTGTTCGGTTAAGTAAGCTTTACCCAATTCTGTGATTTGATACTGCTTACGTTCCACGTCTAACAAAGTAATGAAATTCATTTCTTCCAGACTAGTTAAAGTTGGGTAAATGGTACCTGCACTCGGGGTATAGCCGTCGCCCACCAAGTCACTTATTTCTTTAATAATTTCATAACCATGCTTTGGCCTTTGCTGAATGAGATGAAGTACTAAAAGTTTCATTCTACCCGCTTCAAAAAGCCTCCCACGACGCCCTGAACGGTGATGACCGCCATGATGTTCGTGGTGTTCATCATGATGATGTTCTGATTGCTGTCTCATCTTTAAAGTTTCTCTAATATGTTTAATTTATGTTTATTAAGATATATCTTAATATATCTTTTATCAAGTGTAAGTAATAAGATCAGATCTATTGTTTTGATATTTATTAAAATTCAAGTAATAAAAAAGAGTGCTTAAGCACTATTAACAACTATTCTCATCCAACCAATCCTGGTTTATTTATCTCATTTAAAATTCATTCGCCAAAAGCTAAATTTGGCACCCAGCTTTAAACCAGTTCATTAAGGAATCACTAATTTTACTCATATCATTAGGATCCATACTCCCCTGATCTACTACAAAAACACCTGTCCCTAGAAATGGTATAAGAATAGATATTCCACCACTATCATCACCAATAGCCAAATAGTCTCCTGCATATTTTTGAACTTCAAAAGTTTGATTTCTTTCAAAAACCTCATCAGAAGAATAAATAACTACGCCACTTTCAAATAAAAAACCATCCGAAAATTCTAATAACTGAAAATATATGTAAGGTAGTTGTCTATGGAAATCATTTTCAATTTTGGTTCTTAGTTCATTTAATAGTGGCATAACCTTATTTCCCTCTATACTTCTTACAAAATTTTAGCTATTACCATAAATTCTAAAAATAACTATCTTTTCTTAATAGATAATTTTCTATTTTCCTACCTAATATAAAATTAGAAAGAAAGTGTTATCTAATCGATGTACTATTGTGCTCTTAATATTATAAAAGCACTAAAAATTATGCCTACAATAAGTATTGATATTAGAAATAAATATTCATCTCAGTTTGAGGAACAACTTATAAATGCTGTTTATATCGCATGTAAACAGGCATTAAAGTTACCTGATTATGATAGAGATATACGCTTAAACATACATGAGCCACATTTATTTCTCTGCCCGCCAAATTTGACGAAACCAGAATGCTTTACTTTAATTCAGATTGACTGCTTTGCTGGCCGCACAATAGAAACCAAGAGAATTTTATATCAGTCAATCGTTAAAAACTTATCCACACTAGATATACCAGATGACCATATAAAAATTCTTATTCGCGAACTACCCACAGAAAATTGGGGGATACGCGGAGGACAAGCGGCTTGTGATGTAAACTTAGGATTTGATATTCATATTTAATAAGCTCTATAACTTTTCTATTACAAAACCTAAGCAGTAGGAAAAGTACTTATGCACTCTTTCTACTGGTAATATCCAATAAATGTGTATCTCTAATATCTTTTGTTTTCTATAGATTTGATAAATATATAACTAAAAAACAAGAATAATTTTTAAATTTAGATAATACCCAATTATATTTAACTTTTTAATTTATTAGATATTTCAAGACTAAATAGCCTCACTTTATGCCAATTAGTAAATTCAAATCTCGCAGAAGTATCTATAGGTCCATCAGTTATTAACATAATCATTTGAATCATAAAACGATCAAAAAGCTTATATTTAGGGTAATCAATTGCTCCTGCTATAATTTTAACAAGAAAAGGAGTCCAACCTGTTCTTTTCTTAAGTTTTTGAACATATCTGTCTACTAAAGGATCATCTCGACCAACTTTTCTAGCAGTTGCACTCACCGAAAGAAAACCATTAGCTGTTTGCTCTATTGTACGTAAATTATCCTCAATGAATTTATAAACGGATTTATGATAATTTCCATATCGAATGCTGGCACCAATAAGAATAAATGCATAGCCCTCTTTAATTTTAGAACACTCATTAATAGAGACGATGTCAATTTGGTACCCATCATTAGCTAATATATGTCTAATTGCATTGCAAATTTTAAATGTTTGTCCATCTACACTTGAGAAGGCTATTAATATTTTTTTCATAAAGTTATTTCTTCAGCTTAAAGCTACTTATTAATAATAAATTAATTTTTCTCTTAAAAAATTGTACCTATAAAAGCATTTTGATAGGCCCATTTACCCTCATATTTCTTGGTTTTCAATTATCTATAAAATTAACAGCATAGTGCCGCTTATATGAAAAAATTAGAGCCTTTAATAGAAATCTATTACTAAGACTCTAACTTGGTTACAAGATGGAAAAAGCCGACTTTTCCAAGTCGGCTTTTTATTAATCTATTCTAGAAATACCACACTGCCGTAGGCATCTTGCACTTCACTTAAAACAATGTTTTAAGTTCATTCATGGCATAAATTTAGCTAAAAGCTACTGCTTTTAGAAAACCCTCTGTCGCGAGCATAGCTCTTGGCGTAAAATCGGCAAAATGCATTGCATTTTGAAACTCCGATTTTACTCCCACTCAATCGTTGCTGGTGGTTTAGATGACACGTCGTATACAACACGTGATACATCTTTAATTTCATTCATAATACGCGTTGAGATTTTATCAACTAATTCGTATGGTAAATGTGCAAAACGAGCTGTCATAAAGTCAACTGTTTCAACTGCGCGAAGTGCAATAACCCATGCATAACGACGGCCATCACCTACTACACCAACAGACTTAACTGGTTGGAACACAGCAAATGCTTGAGCTGTTTTGTCATACCAACCGCTATCGCGAAGCTCTTGCATAAAGATGTCATCAGCAAGACGAAGAATATCTGCATATTCTTTTTTCACTTCACCCAAAATACGAACACCTAAGCCTGGGCCTGGGAATGGGTGACGGTAAATCATGCTGTGTGGTAAGCCAAGTGTCGTACCTAATTTACGAACCTCATCTTTAAACAAGTCACGTAAAGGCTCAACCAATTCAAATTCTAAATCGTCTGGTAAACCACCCACGTTGTGGTGAGATTTAATGACGTGTGCTTTACCTTGTTTGCTTGCAGCAGATTCGATCACATCTGGATAAATCGTACCTTGCGCCAAGAATTTCACGCCATCAAGTTTACGTGCTTCTTCAGCAAAAACTTCAATAAACTCACGACCAATGATTTTACGTTTTTTCTCTGGATCAACTTCACCAGCTAATGCAGTTAAGAAACGTTCTTCAGCATCTGCACGAATTACACGGATACCCATGTTTTCAGCAAACATTTGCATTACTTGGTCGCCTTCGTTCAAACGAAGTAAACCGTTATCAACAAATACACATGTTAACTGGTCGCCAATTGCTTTGTGTAAAAGCGCAGCAACTACAGATGAGTCAACACCACCTGAAAGACCTAAAAGAACTTTTTCATCACCAATTTGCTTACGTAACTGCTCTACACGTAAATCAATGATGTGTTCAGGTGTCCAAAGGCCACCACATCCACAAATTTTATGAACAAAATTTGCAAGTAATTCTTCACCTTTTGCCGTGTGCGTTACTTCTGGGTGGAATTGCACACCATAGAAACGGCGTGTTTCGTCACTTACAGCAGCAACTGGACAACTTGGCGTGCTTGCAGTAATGCTAAAACCTTCTGGAATTTGGCTCACTTTGTCGCCATGGCTCATCCAGACATGAAGTTGGTCTTCACGGTCTTGTAGGTTGCCAATCAGTTGGTCACGTTTAACGATATCAACTTCGGCATAACCAAACTCATGTACAGTACCCGGCTCAACTTTACCGCCTAACTGTTCAGACATGGTTTGCAAACCATAGCAAATACCCAATACTGGAACACCCAACTCAAACACCACTTGCGGTGCACGTGGGCTGCCTTCTTCATGCACACTCTCAGGTCCACCTGACAAAATAATGCCATTTGGCTTAAAAGCGCGAATGTCTTCTTCAGACATATCAAAAGCATACATTTCAGAGTAAACACCGGCTTCACGTACACGACGTGCAATGAGCTGGCTATATTGAGAGCCGAAATCCAGAATCAGGATACGATCTTCAGTAATTTGAGTATTGGTAGTCATGACAAACCACTAAATGGCAAAAGAATTAAGCGCGCCATTTTAACATTTTTCACGCTTCGGCGCACCGCAAATCATCATATATCTTATTTTTTTCATTTCTGAATCATTTCTATAGCTAGATTCTCTGGCATAAATCAATATTTACTTATATTTATCAATAATCTGAGTTAATCTTAAAAACTTCATACGTATTGATAAATTCATCACATTCTATGCAGCATCGCCATGAATTTGATGTTAAGATGACCCGATAAAACAGGCATTACCATGGAAAGGTAAATACCATAAGCGATATTTGTCTGTGCTTAAACAATTATCCATTTTTATGGCTTGTTGCCCCCTATCAAAATCAATAGAAATCCAAGGAACAACAATGCTTCAAACTATGATTGCAGATTTCCAGCAACATTTTTGGTTGTATATCTCTATTCCTTTTATGAGTGGTTTAATTGGCTACATCACCAAGGTGATTGCCATTCAGATGATGTTTTCGCCACTTGAATTTAAAGGCATTAAACCATTTCTAGGTTGGCAAGGCATCGTGCCACGCAAAGCCGAGAAAATGGCAACAATCGCTGTTGAACTGATGACAGCCAAGCTCATTAAACCTGAAGAAATTTTTGCCCGCCTAGATCCTAAACGTATTGCTAAAGAAATAGAAAAGCCATTGCTGGCCGCAGCTGAAGATATTACCCGTGATGTTGCGCAAGAATATCAGCCTGGGTTATGGGAAGGCATGCCAGAGTTTGCTCGCCAAAGACTGATTCGCCGTGTGCAATCAAAAGCACCCGAGATTGTTGAACATATCATGGGTGAAGTACAACGTGATGTGAACCGATATTTTGATATTAAACATCTGGTTATTAGCAACTTGCTTAAAGATAAACGCCTACTCAACAACATTTTTAAACGAGTGGGCAAACAAGAATTTAAATTTTTCAGTAATGTCGGATTTTTCTTCGGTTTTGGTATTGGTGTGATCCAAATGTTTTGCTGGATCGTCACGCAAGGAAAATACCCGTGGATGCTTCCAATGTTTGGCGGCTTTGTGGGGTTTTTCAGTGACTGGATTGCACTGCAAATGATGTTTAGACCTCTTTATCCTAAAAAAATCTTTGGTTATACATGGCAAGGTTTATTTATCAAACGTCAAAATGAAGTTGCGGCCGATTATGCTGCGCTCATTTCTAAACAGCTTCTGACTTCACGTCATATGATGGAAGAATTATTTTCTGGTACACATTCTGATCGTGTTATTGATCTGGTTAACCGTCATGTAAAACAAGAAATTGATATGCAAGCTGGTGTTATTCGCCCATTGGTTGTATATGCAATTGGCGGAGAAAAATATCAGAATATGAAATCGCAAGTTGCTGAACGCATTATGCAACGGCTTCCAGAGACTATGAAATACGTAGAGTCTTATGCAGAAGATGCCATGAATATTCGTAGTACTTTAATTGAACGCATGCAGAAATTAACGCCTTCTGAATTTGAAGGCATGTTACGCCCTGCATTTAAAGAAGATGAGTGGGCACTCATTGCAGTTGGTGCAGTACTTGGTTTTGTTGTTGGGGAATTACAAATTCAGTTCATGCTCTAATTTTCAAATCATAGAAATAAAAAAACCGGATGAATTGATCATCCGGTTTTTTATTGTTGTCTTAAATATTACTTCTCGATTGCATGATCCAGACTAATACGGCCAGCACCATGAAGCATCAAGAAGAATAAACCACCTGCCATTGCAAGGTTTTTCATAAAATGGATACCATTGTTATATTGCGCCGCTGCATCAGCACCGCCTTGGTGGAATAAAAAAGCAGTAAGAATACTAAAGATCCCAAGCCCAAAAGCTGCAAAACGTGCTTGGAAACCAAATAACAAGGCTAAACCACCACCGAACTCAACCAAGATAACTAAAGGAAGAATTCCAGCTGGAACCCCCATTGCTTCCATATATCCAGCAGTTGCTGCATAACCGGTAATTTTCCCCCAACCCGCAACAAGGAAGATATAGGCGATAAGAAGACGCGCAACAAGGCTAATGAAACTGTCTGCGCCTGATTGCGTTACGATATTTTTGACCACTACATTTGGATTAAACATATTGCCACCTTTATTTAAATGCTTATTTATTGATGAGCTCATTCTAGGTTTGGGACATTGATAATTAAATACTCAAAATCCATATATATCGTTGCATAAACGAGATGATCAATTTGTATTTTTTTGATGTTTTATACTGACTTTCTATAGGCTCACTGCTAGGATTTGAGCACGGTTTACCACTTGCTCTTATCATGGAACTTCTTGATTTTATTCTACACGTTGATCAGCATCTCGCCGAATTTATTATAAATTACGGGACGTGGATTTATGGCATTTTATTTTTAATTATTTTTGTTGAAACCGGTTTAGTGGTTATGCCCTTCTTACCGGGAGATAGTTTGCTATTCGCGGCAGGTGCTTTAGCTGCATCTACAGGTGCGATGGATCCATGGGTATTAGGTACTCTACTCTTCATTGCTGCTGTTTTAGGTGACACGGTAAACTACCATATTGGACGTTTTATTGGTCCACGTGTGTTTGAAATGAACTCTCGATTCATTAATAAACAGCACTTAGTTAAAACTCAAGAATTCTTTGCTCGCCATGGCGGCAAAACCATTATCTTTGCTCGTTTCATACCATTTGCCCGCACCTTTGCACCTTTTGTTGCGGGGGCTGGTAGCATGAACTATAAGTTTTTCCTAACTTATAACATTATTGGCGCCTTCTGTTGGGTCGCTTCTTTTGTAACTTTAGGCTACTTATTTGGAAATATGCCAATCGTTAAAGATAATTTTACCCATCTTATTTTTGGCATCATCATTATTAGTGTTCTACCGGGAATCATTGGTTTTATACGCCAAAAGCTAAAAAATCGAAAAACCAACGTTTGAGATTAATTTAGAAAAACCGGAATACTACTGGAAGCATACATAAAATAAGTAACATGGCCGATCCTTTATATAAATGATCGGCTTTTATTTTTTTTATTGGACCCGTTAACAATGCCCGTCCAAAAATCATCCAGAAACTTGCAGCCGGAATTAGGATTAATGTAAAAACACCAAATACGATAAGAAAATTTTCAGGCGAATTCCATGCTTCAGCAGGAAAAATCCCCGCTGCAAACAACAAAGCTTTAGGGTTTTTTAAGGTAGATAAGAATAATTGACGGGGGCGAATATTACGGTGACTTTGACTGAACTGTTGTAAATGGGTGTTCTTCCATAAGTGAAAAGCAAGCCAAAATACATAGAACACACTCGTAATATGCAAAATGAGTAGCAGTGCTGGCCAAATTGGAGCGGCTAAATGAATAAATACAGCCCAAAAGCTAATCCCGTAGGCATAGCCTAACCATTCCATTGGAATAAGCCAGAATGCTTTAGATAAACCCTGAGAATGAGCAGCGGTTGCAAGTAAAGCATTTGTCGGCCCCGGAATGAGCAAAACAGCCAACATTGCCAATACAAAAAACCAACTCTCAATCATAAAGTTTCCACAACATCCAAGATGGGGCCACCTTAAACGATATAGGCAAAATATAGCAAGTTGATGAAGTCTTTTGATTATATAAAATACAGCAGTTATTAAGCTCGAAAATTTAAAATATATTGATTTATATTCATTTTATTATGAAACATTTTGCTAAACTTTATTCATCACAATATGCTTTAACTAGCATATTGTGATGCGAAATTGACTATTAATTCGTCTTTTTTCGAACAATAATCGGACAGTTTTTGAATTGAGCAGCCTGAACTATTGCTTCTTGCTGACCTAAAACACGTGAAAGTTCGGTGTTCTTGGTTGAAGAAGATTGTCCCATATTTACAGAGATGGATGGACCGAATCCCCAACCGCCTCGTCCCCAGCCACCACCGAGTCCAAGTCCAACACCCATACCGGTACTTTTCGGAGTTTGTACTCCATTATCGATATATTGTTGAATACGGTTATATTCACTTTGCAGCTGTTGGCAGCCCAAAGATTGATATTGTGTCGGAGACACGTAAGTCGGTTTTACCGTCGTCGCACAAGCGCCTAGTAATAAAGTGGCTGCCACCAAAGGCGCAATATATAAGCCTTTCATCATTTTTCTCTTATCGTTTTGGTTCAATCTCACCAAACAATGTCTCATAAGCTTGAGTCAATTTATGTTCTGGTGCCAAATGAGCCAAAGGTAAATTTTTCTGATGCGATTCTTTCATTAAAACCGAAGGCGGTAACATGCTATTAAGTACAGGTAACCCTTCATCTTTCAACTGCTGAACCACTTCCCGAGGTAATTTTGCTTGAGCTTGAAATTGGTTGACGACAATTCCTTCAATTTCCAAGCGATCATTATGATCATCTTGCGTTTCGAGAACATTTTCAATCAATGTTTGTAACGCGCGCTTTGAAAAGACATCACAATCGAAGGGAATTAAGACTTTATCTGCTGCTATCAGTGCTGACAAAGTAAAAAAGTTAAATGCAGGTGGTGTATCTATATAGATACGATCATATCGTCCAATTAAGTTTTGAATCGAATCACGTAATTTATAAATTTTATGTTTACTTTCAAGTGCATGTTCAAGAGCACCAAGTGTTGGGCTGGCAGGAAGCACGTCTAATTTTGCAAAAGGAGTTGAGTGTACAAAGCTATCAATATCTTTATTTCGCGGGGCTTTTAAAATCGAACCTAACGCATTACCGATTAAACCCTTTTGTTGATTGTTTCCCAACACATCATCAAAGAAATTTTCGATATTTGGTTCTATAATTGATTTTTCAGCAGAATAAGTTGCGTCATCCCCTAAAAGGTACTGACTAGAGTTGGCTTGAGGATCAAGATCAATGACCAATGTCCTTAAGCCATGCTTGGCACTAATTGCGGCCAAATTTACAGTAATACTTGATTTCCCTACACCGCCTTTTTGGTTAAACACCACACGAGTTAACATGTTTCCCTCTGCATATTTTTTTACTGTACGCAGTTTAACCTAGAGCTTAAGCAAAAAGGCAAAGAATGTAGAACAATTAAGCAAAAACAGGCTTCACAATCACTAAAATAATAATAGCAATAAATGCGATAGCGCTAATCATTAAACCGGCCCTACGTTGCGCCAATAAAAGAGTGTCATCTTTTTTAAAGGCTTTCATAAGGGAAGATAATAAGACTAAAAATAGAATAATTTTAGCGTAAAACCACGGCTGTACCTGAAAGTCTTTCATGACCAATAAAATTGCGCCAGTAATAAAAACTACGGTAAAGGATAGATGTTGTAAGGCAACTAATATTTTACGTCCCGTCGGATTTGGTTGTTCGCCTTGCACACCCACAAACAAAGTCGAAGCGCGTAATACAAAAACCATAAGGGCGGCAGCCACCGCGGTCATGTGAATAATTTTAGTCAGTAAATGTGCATCCATGGAATTAACCCTTAGCTTTTAGGTGCATGTGCACATTCTGGGCTAGCAGGTGCCTGACCTTGCCACTCACTTGGTAAATAAGCATGAATTGCTAAAGCATGAATTTGCCCTGGATTCATTAAGTCTGAAGCTAAGGCATAAACTTTTTGATGACGTTGAACCAAACGTAATCCATTAAATTCATCACTCACCACAATCACTTTAAAATGTGATTCTTTACCCGGGAAATAACCACCGTGTCCGGCAGATTCATTGATGACTTCCAAATGGCTGGGTGCAAGGGTCTGTAACCGTTCAATCAATTGTTGTTCAAGGCTCATAGCTTTTCCTTTTACGATTATTCGTATATTTGAACCTAGTATACCCTGTCTGCATACAAACAAAAGTTGCTCTTGTACGCTTTAGCTTCAAACAAAATGTCTATTTATTCGGCAACTTATCGATAAAAATACTTCTAAATACTCATTTCTGTTTTTATTTTATGCAATCAGCATATTTATTTGCATAAAGTTGTTGACCCATGTTTCGCTTAATGTATTATAAGCGGCACGCGGGAATAGCTCAGTTGGTAGAGCATAACCTTGCCAAGGTTGGGGTCGCGAGTTCGAGTCTCGTTTCCCGCTCCAAATTGGTTTTTTTTGAGAAAGTTTTCGTAAAAACTGCTTATATATGCGGGAATAGCTCAGTTGGTAGAGCATAACCTTGCCAAGGTTGGGGTCGCGAGTTCGAGTCTCGTTTCCCGCTCCAAATTTAAAAGGCCCTAGTCGAAAGACTGGGGCCTTTTTCTTTTCATTGATTCATAATTTTTTACGGTCTATCTATTCACAGCGTAATTCATTGAGAATGGCTCAAGCTCAAAGCTAAACATTTCACTACTAGATTCACATTTTTAAATCGTCAGTTATAACGATTCAATCTAGTTATATGTACAAGGCGTTGGAGTTATTCGATGCGTAGATATAAAGGGTAATAATTGAAAACAGTCCAAATTAAATCTTTCTAGGTTATGGCTTTGTTGTAAACAGATAGAAAAGATGAAGTTAGAATCATATATATAACTTTCAAAATAATACTCTTCTGTTTTTTGAGCATTATTGGTTGAGTCGAGAAACTGTATACATTCGGACAACACATGAAAGTTGAGCATCTTTAAATGACGACTCATTCCATCGCCAGTACATTTAATATAAGCCTCTTTTAATGTCCATATTTGAAAAAACCGCTGAAATACACTGAATGGATCAGTGAGTTCATTCTCTTTAATCCATTCAATTTCAGTCGGTGCTAACACACTATCGACACGCATCCACTCGAACTCACGATCCACTTCTTCAATATCAACTCCTATTTCCCCTTCTTCAGTCACAGCAAGAATAATAACGTCCGCTGAGTGAGTAAGATTAAAATACACAGCCTTGCTACCTTCTACAAAAGGCTTACCATTGGGATGTAATTCAATATTAACTTCATGGGGCGAGATACCTAGCTTATCTGCCAAGACAGTCTTCACTAATACGCGAGAGATTAAGAAAAGACGAGCCGCCTTAGGATGATATTGATCATATCTCAGCTTCTCTGCCGAACTGAGAAAGCCGAGATAATGACTCAATACCAAATGGTCTTGTGGTACCCGTGAAACTGGGCAGACATAAACCTGTACTTGGGCACTATCAGACATTAGGAAGCTGTAGTGCTGCTGTATTTCGTCAGAACAGGTGCGAGATAGTCAGAAACTGCCTCTACATGTGTGACGTGTGGATTATGGCCTGTACCAGCTATGATATGTACAGGGATATCTGAGCTTATTGTAGTAACAATTGGGTCTTTATCTCCCACAACGATTTCAACTTTAGATCCAAGCTCATTTAACAAAGCTGTTTGAGTTGCACGCTGCTGCGGCAAACTAATGCGATGCATATACTCACTAATATGCTTGGCTACAGACACCCGACGTAATGAATCCATCGCATAACCAACAGACGGATTTTGCTGTCCATCTGGATGTAGATCTTTAGCAATCATATCTTTCGGTACAAAACGGAAAATTAGTTTAGATATGGCTTGTATCTGAAACATTTTAGCAGCCTGCGCCTGAACAAAATAAGGCGATATGAGGATAAGGCGTGCAACTTTATCTGGATATTTCTTTGCAAAATTCAATGCAAAGAGACACCCTAGCGAGTGTGCAATAACAACACTATTTGGCGCTAAAAGCTTTGCAGCAGTGTCGATAAACTGACGGTTGTTATCCTCCACCACCTCATAACTGCCTGAACGCCCAAGTCCCGGCAAGTCCATCATAGCGACTTGATCGTATGTGATTTTATTGATGATTGGAGACCAGCATGCACTATCGAATGGAATCCCATGTAAAAATAATGCAGATGATTTTTCTGATTTAACTGGCTGTTTAGTATAAATTTCTGTCCAATATCGATTCTGATAGCCAAAACCACTAGGTGTAGGTACTTGCATGCGACCAAAACGTGTAAGAACCAAGCGATCAATCCAGCGCGAGAAATAAGGACTGATATTGATCAGGTCAGCGATACCCATCTTCGCTGCCATCGCCTCTGCCCCAGCAACATGATAGTGCTCGGTAGAAATGAAAGAGAGTTGTTCTTTAGAACCGTCAAGCAATACCTCAGGTAATTTCTCGAGTAGACCTTTGGGTACTTGTAAATGTGGTGAGCTGACTCCTAAGTGCTCAGCAGCTAGGTGAACTAGGCTATGAAATTTCGGTGTCGCAGGATCAAGCAGCATATACTCCTGAGCAATGGTCTCAGGATAAGACATCGTTCGGATCAGAAAGCTCACGATATACTGCATATTGCACAGCGGCAGGAATGTGTCACGCCCACCTGGCAATGCCAGCAAGCGGCCCTGATATAGCTTATCAATCATGTCGGCGACACCTATATACTGCATATCGCCATATGTATAGAAACCATCAATGACTGTCGCTGGATTTATTGCAGTCCATGGCACATTTAAACGCTTACAGGCCTCAATGAAGGCTTGATAACCCAAAATTTTCGAAGCCTCATAGCCACCATGTTTGCAATACAACTCATCAGCCGATTCTTGCGGTGGAGCAGCCACACGATATCCGCCAATCCAGATAAATCGCTCAAGCTGCTTCAATGTTGCAGCCCATTCAATTAAGGCAAGTCCTGATTTAATGTTCGTACGCTCAGCTTCAGCTTTGCTAATGCCCCAATTAAATGAAGCAGCAAGATGATAGACAACATGGATCTTTGCCTGAGCATCCGCTAGCAGAGAGTCCAGCTTAAAGTCACGGCTTAAATCATATTCAACAAACGAAATAGATGGATCAACTAGCCCTTGCGTTGCAATGAAACCTAACAGCTTATCTTTCTTGGTTGCGGCATTACGCAGCGCAGCAATCACCTGATGACCTTCACGTAAAAGTTCAACGATCAGTCTGCTGCCAATAAAACCTGCTGCACCTGTTACTAATATGGTCTTCCGTGAAAAATTATCTTTTTTTGCGTTATTTAAATTATCCATAAATCACCTTATTAGGGACTGGGCACTCCAGCATTGTTTTGGAGCGAATTATCTTAAAAATTATATCGAATCTGGGCATACACCAGACTGTTATCTCTAAATTGTCCTAACACCGTATCATTTTTACCCCAGAAGCGATCTCCACCTGCATTCAACTGCCAGTGATCATTGAGGCTGTAATTAATACGTACTCTCAACAATTCATTAGGCTCTGGTGCAAAATAGAATCCTGTTACTTCCAGCTTTAGATTATCGTTCAGCAAGTTAAGTGCATAGCGCAGCATAGCTCCATACTGATCCTGCTCATATTGGTCACTGATTGTTTGCTGATAACGGTAAACTTCTCTCAATAATGGATTTGTTAGACTGTCGGCAGATCTAAAGTCCTCCGTATGTTTGTACACGCCTACTAAACTTAGCGTGGAATTCTTCAATGCTAATTCTGGACCCATGACCACGGTCAGATTATTTTTTTTGTGCGTAAGATCTTCACTACCATCCGAGTCTGTCTTTGTATACGCAGCTTCACCTCGCCACACGAGATCGTTATGGTTATAACTGAAATCAAAGCCATAGACGGACATAGGATTATTTTTCAGTTGCAATGTTGCCTCCCCTGTTGGAGACGCTGAAAGAACTGACAGATCGGGCATGTGATCCAAACCTGAGAAATACGATGCCCCAACATCTAGACCATCTACGGAATAATCCCAACGCATTGCAAACGCAGGACGGCTCTTACGGTCTATGTCATACTGAACACCAGCAATTTGACGTAATGGAATCACATCTGAACGACTACGCGGATACCACAATGCCGTCCATTTATTGGTTCCAGATTCAGGAATATACGTCAATTTGAGAGCATCATTTCCAAGACGTTGATCTGTCTCATCTGGCACTAGACGCGTATAGTCACGGGGCGATAGGTTATCTGTTGGGTTAATCCCGTCAGCTCTCCCCCAGACTACAATCTGGCGACCAAAGTCGAGATAAACCGTCTGATCCCAGTTATAAGATGCGTACAACTCACGTAAGTTGCGATTCACCTTACTTACCTGATCTGGGTTTACAGTATGGTCCGTTTCGTCTCCAATATTTATGTCGTAATGGATCTTAAACTCAGGGTTAAACTTGAGCGTACCATTGGACCAGAAACTTGCTTGCCCAATGTTTTTTAACGAGCTTAGATCACGATCCGATGACCACACATCTAATCTGGCTGAGTTCTGGCTCACAAAACTAATTTCGCTGTCATCTGCATAAGCATGCTGCAGTAGCATAAAGCTACTGCAGCATGCAAATACCCAATAGGCACCTTGCGTCATTTTTCAAGGCTCTGCGGTGAGAAAATCTTATCAGATAAGGTTTTTTCTGCGACAAAATCACTGACGATAACTTGTGTCATATGCTGAGTTTGCAGATTCTTTGCCATAGATTTCATGGCCTGCCATCTTGGTTTCACTTTGCCGTAAGGACGGATATCCGTGAACTCAATATGTTTTAACGGCTTACCTGCTGTATCCCAAATGTCGATGGTTGCTGTAACAAAGTTGTCTTTGAGTATGCACATGCGACGTTTGCTATAACCAAAGTCACTCTTCACAGTATTATTGATTGGCGTTGCTTCAATCATGTAGCAATCTTTGCCATTAAATTTGCCATCTGCCAGTTTCGTGTATTTCCAGTCACTTAGCTTATAGCCAAGTACATCACCATAACTAAAGTCCGTACCAATAAAAGCATCGCCCTTATTCGCCGATGCCAGACGGCGCACTTTTTTCAATGCAGGCAAATAGACAAACATGCTATCACTGCCTTTTGAGTTCTCAATCAACAGCGTCGTGGTACCTTGTACATCTGCTGGTGAGATGAATTCAGTCAAACGCATATTGTTCTGAGTATTTCCAGCAAGCTTAGTCATATTTTTAGTCAGACGCACGCGTTGCTCGCCGCTTTTAGACGTCAGCACAAATTTAGCACTAGCACTTGAAGACAAGAACTTAGAGGCATCATCACTACGATTAACAATGTCTTGAACTTCATCTGCATAAGATGTTTTAGGCATCGACATGGTGAGTGCAGTACCCAACAAAAGACTTGTCACAACAGTTTGTGCAACGGTAATGTTCTTTTTATTTGAGGGAAAGATAAAACGAGGTTTCAACATTAGAATCATTGTAGGTACCATAATTAAGGTTGCAAATACACTGAAAAGCATCGCAATCACAATAAACATCGCTAGCCATTGATGGACGTGGAAGCCTTGCGACAAGGACAGCACACCGTAACCACCAGCAACCGCAGTCGCGACAAAAAGTGAAGCCTTACCAGCAGTACTTAAAGTTTTACGAATAGCATCTTTGATATCGCCCCCTTCTTCGCGCAAGATTTCACGCAAGCGATAGAGGAAGTAAATGGCATAATCTGCACCAATACCGACAGCCATGGCCGAGATGAGGGAGTTCGGAATATTGAGCGGAATGTCGAGCCAGCCCATCACACCAAAGATTGCAAGAATCGAGAATAGAAGTGGTGTCAGGACAATTAGTCCCGCTGAAAGTGAGCGGAAAACCAGCGCTGAGATAAAGAATACAGCAAATGAAATCTGTAGAATATTCATGAGCTTGCCGTGAACCATTGTTTCAGTCAAAGCAATGGTCTGAGTCACATCACCACCAAAACTTACGACAGCTTTATCGCCCAACTGACCCGCCATATACGTTTTTAGCGACTCAAGGATTTCTTTGATGCGGTGATTACTACCCGTTTTCAGCAGAATCGTGATCTTGGCATAGCGCTGAGTCGTATCAATGTAAGATTCAAAATCAGTCGGCTCACCAGACATTGAGTACAACAGCAGATACTGAGCAACGACATCTTTGGTTGCTGGAACCTGAAATGCCTGTGGCTGATCGGCATTCATTGCCTGATTCATTCTCTTGATATAGTCCACGATAGAGATAGTTTTACCGACCTCTGGAATTGAATTCGCGAACTTTTCTGTATTATCAATCGCTTTTAGGATTTCTGGATTTTCAATACCATCACGAACCTTAGTATCGACCATGATGTAGAGACTGTTTGTACCGCCAAGAGACTGATTCAGAAATCTGTCATCTTGCTGCATTGGTAGGTCGCGCGAGAAGAAGTTTCGGCTATCGTTATCTACCACAATACGGCTTGTGCCAATAGCAAGAAAAACACCCAGTACTGCAATCACAGTCATTAGCATCATTCGCGGACGAACTGACAAAATGACATCGCCAATGCGTTTTGGAATCCAGTCCCAGATCGGTAAACCTTTGCGTGCGACCTTGGTAACCGAAGGCGGTGGTAGCATCGAGCGAAGTACAGGAATAAAAGTCATCTCAATAATCAGCGTACTGATGATCCCGATTCCTGTAAAAATACCGAATGAACGGATGGTCGGAATATTAAAGGTCAACAGCGAGAAGAATCCAGCCGCTGCAATTCCGCCAGCCAATATCATAACCGGACCAACACGAACCATAGACTGCACCACGGCTTCGCTATTCGCAGCTTTAGGTTCCATACCTTGGGCAGTCAGTCGATCAAAGTCTTCATAGTATCGCTTGAGCAACTGCACGGCATGCCCTGCCGCAATGGCCAGAATCAGAATAGGTGTAGGAGAGTTAAAGATATCCATTGGCTGTTTGAACAGACCCATCATACCCATACCCCATGCCACAGCCAGTAAAGCTGTAACTAGTGGAAGGATCAAACCCTGCTTACTGCGGAATGCTTCGAAGTGCAATAACCCAATGACCAGTATGGCAATCGGGAACAAGATATTGATCCGTTTAGAGTAATCTTCGGCTTTATCCAAATAAACAGGATTGCCGCCGACACTGATAGTCATATCCTTAGACTGTTCAGCCGCTACGATTTTGTTGATTGGGCCCATCATCTTTTGGAAGCCCTCTGGACTTTCCTCAAGCTCAAGCAAAATAGCAGCAGTTTTCTGATCTTTAGATACGACTGAATTCATATAGATTGGATTCAGCGCCAACAGTTTTTTCAGGTGATCGACATCACCTTCGGTCACAGAACTGTTCGGCAGTAATTTCTTGGCATCAAAGCCATCCGAATTGGCGGTGATCCCTTTGGCCTGACGTGCAGCCAGACTCATCAGAGTAGATCGAACCACACCCGGTGCATTATCCACTTCTTCGGTAATGCGTTTGACTTTTTCTAACACTTGCGGCTGATAAATATCACCCTGCTTCGGTGTAATACCAATCACGACCATATACTTAGAGCCGAATTTCTTTTCTATCAGCTTGGTCGAGGTGATATAAGGATGTCCTTTGGGCGCAAGCGCATCTGGGTCAATAATAATTTTCACGCCAGATGCGAGATACGCCAGTGCAATCGTCAAAAGCATCACCACCGTCAGTACGATACGGCGATGTTTGAGAATCCAACGCGCATATTGTTCCATCACCTGATGAGTCTTGCGGCGTGGTTTATTGGTCTCGTGCGTCTGCTTACCAACCGACTCATAGGCTTCGCCCTTCTGAGCCAATGCTTCAAGATTAGCAACGTCTTTCTTGAACTGGGCGAGGACCATTTTTTTTAGCAGCGCTGGGGGCAATACACCAAAAAAGCTACCTGGCTCTGCCTCAAATACCCACTCAATCCATGTACCTTCTGGATGTGGTTTGAAGCGGTAAGTACCTGTGTAGTGGAAAGGTCCTTCCACTACTTTAAACGCATACAATTCGTTCGGTACTAGATGGGTGATTTCACCTTTAAAGGACATCTCACGTCCAATAAAGCTAAAACCGATTTCGTACTTGCTGCCCACACGCGGAGTATTGTCTAGCAGTTCAGAATGCTTACACGACAATTGCCAGCCTGCATCATTGGCCGGGTTTGCAAGATAGTTGAAAACCTTGTCAATCTCGGCCGGTATGAGGAAAGCATGTTCTATGGTCACCATAGTGGTTCTACCTTCTTGTATTTCTTATGCGGGAATTGGATACATCTGATCAATTGTCTGGGCAACAGCCACGACATTCTCAGCGTACATAATTGATGAATGGTCACCAGGCAGATCCACCTGTGTAAATGTGTCTTTGACCAGTTGGTCCCAGCCTAGACTTTCGCCAAAATCTTCCAGCTCATCTTTAGCCTTAACCAAGAGGATCGGAAAATCTTCAGGCTCTGGGAAATAGGTCTGGAGTGCGATGCCATTCGCCAAATAGGTATCAAAGTAAAGTCGGAAATCTGATGGGTCTGCATCTAGAGGTAGCACATTGATGGCCTTGGCTTCTTTAAGCACATGATCAAACATGTGATCTGGACTCAATTCACGCAAGTATTGCGCTGGTATCGTCAACTTCTTACCATAAGGCGCAGCCAGATCACGGGCAAACCAAGACAAAAGCATCGCATCGTCGGCATCTTCAGGCACATTCTCTGTAATTGGAGCTCGGGTATCGATCATGACAATCCCTGTGACCTGCTGCCCCATTTGACGCAACTGATGACTGATCTCGTATGCAATCGCACCGCCAAAGCACCAGCCACCGAGGAAATAAGGTCCCTCAGGCTGCGTCTTTTGCATTTCAGCAATATAGAGCGTCGCCATATCTTCGATTGCCACTTCTGCAGCATCTGCTTCAATTAGTCCAGGAGACTGAATAGCACACAAGGTACGTTTCGGATTAAGATGACGCGAAAGTTCCATATAACAGAAGGTACTGCCACCAATTGGATGGAAGAGCCACAAAGGTTGCTCGTAAGTTCCACGGCGCAGTTCAATTACGATGGAAGGCTTAATTTCTTTATTTTCACGAATGATCTCGCCCAGACTCGCCACAGTGGAATATTGGGCCAGCAAAGCAACTGATAGTTCAGTACCAAAAGCTTTTTTGAGGTGATTAACAAGCTTCACAGCCAGTAATGAATGTCCACCCAAGTCAAAGAAGTCATCATGTATACCAACCCGTTTAACCGACAAAATCTGCTCAAAGGTAGTACAGAGTTCAATTTCAATCGGATCACGTGGCGCAACATAATCGTTACTTTGCTCAAACACAGGCTCAGGAAACGCTTTACGATCTAGCTTATTGTTAGCCGTCATTGGAAACTGGTCCAATGTAATAAACGTATTTGGCACCATGTAAGCTGGTAGATGGATTTGCATCGTCTTTTTCAGATTAGCAATGTCAATCTCATGTCCAATTAAATAGGCCACCAGTTTCTGATCATTGCTGGTAGTCGTCTTAACCAACACAACTGCGTCTGTGATACCGTCGATCTGTTTGAGAACATTCTCGATTTCGCCTAGTTCAATACGGAATCCACGAATCTTGACTTGGAAATCTAGACGTCCATGATGAGTTAAATGTCCATCCGTACGCAGACAGACTTTATCTCCGGTGCGATAGAGTCGACCGGCATTTGGTAGAGATGGCAAAGTTCTAAATTGCGCATCTGTCAGTTCAGGTCGATGCCAGTAATCGACTGCCAGACCATCACCTCCAATCCAAAGCTCTCCCATAACGCCTGGCGGGACTAAACGCTGCTGTTCATCAAGGACATAAAGCTGGGTGTTCGCCAGTGGTTCGCCTAAATCAATAAATTTTGCATCAGTGATACGAGCCGCACTTGACCATACCGTAGTTTCAGTCGGGCCATAAACATTCCAGAGACAGCCAACTTTACCCAGCAGTTTTTCTGCTAGAATAGTATCTAGTGCTTCGCCGCCACAGAGTGCAGTCAACCCTACATTGCCGCTCCACTCACTGTCTAAGAGCATTTTCCAAGAAGCCGGTGTTGCCTGCAAAACATTGATAGACTTAGTATTTAGATAATCCACCAATTGATTGCCGTCTTGTGATACCTCACGTGGGCAAACATGTACAACACCGCCGTACATCAGCGGAATCAGTAACTCAAGAATTGAAATATCAAATGCATAAGTGGTGATTGCTAACAACTGAGTCTCAGTCGTTACTTGCAATCTATCATTCATAGATAGCAAGAAATTGATGATTGAAGGATGCCCAATACGCACACCTTTAGGCTTACCTGTCGAGCCAGAGGTGTACATCACATAAGCGGTTTCACCAAAGGCCAGCGTCTCGCGCACTTGCTCAAGGGGCACAACGCCAGCTTGATTGATATCTAAACGCGGTACAGAAACGTTAAGAGCATCCATCAACTCGGTTTGAGTCAAGATGACTTTAGGTTCAGCATCTTCGATGATGTTATGTAGACGTTCACTTGGGAAATTAGGATCTAGCGGTACATAAGCTGCTCCTGCCGCCCAGATCCCGAGGATTGCTGCTGGCAATAAAGCTGTGCGGTCTAACATCAGACCTACACGATCACCACGGGTAACGTCGTGCGCACGCAAATATTCAGCAATACCAGCGATATGTTGACCTAACTCACGATAGCTAACCGCATGATCCTTCGAGGTCAGAGCATGATGATCACCACGCTCATCGATCTGCTTTAGAATCATTCCCAATAGATCATGTTGAGGATAATCAGTAGCCTGTCCACGTAGGGCATCGAACTGGATACCATCCTTATAATCAGGTGCGATATCTAACTCAACGATCTTACGCTCAGGATGAGCCACCATTTCTGATAGTACAGCTTGCAGCAGTTGCACCATATTATCGGCAGATTGTGCAGAAAATAGCTCGGAGTTGTATTTCAGTACGCCAACGAGTTCGCCTTGATATTCACCGCCCATTTCCAGCGTAAGATCCAATTGACCTTCTTGCTGGCGAACCGGAAAACTTCCTAACGTCAGCTCTTGACCAACCAAAGTCGCTGGGGTCTGGATTGGTAAGAGTAATTCTTTAAACTCATCCATACCACCTAGACGTTCCCAGAACATTCCCACCTGTGCCAATGGATTAATACTGCCATCACGCTTTGGTGAAACAGCCTCAACCACTCTGGAAAAGGCAACTTTTTGATGCTTGAGACTTTGTCTTAATTGTTCCTGCACCTGCTGTGTAAACTGACGTAAAGTCTGATCAGCATCGATGTTCATGTGAATAGCAATCGTATTGACAAACTGCCCCAGTGCATTGCGCAGAGAACGTTCAAGTCGACCAGCTACTGGTGTGGCAATAACAAGATCATTTTCATTCGATAGCTTGTGTAGCAGGATATAAAAGCCAGATAGTACGAGTCCAAACAGCGTGATCTCATAATCTTTCGCCAAGTTCACAAGACCAGATGACACTGACTCAGGCACACGGAAAACCTGTGAGCTGCCTTTATGTTGCTGCACAGCCGGACGAGGATAATCAAGCGGAATGCTATGCACGTGTGGTGCATGTTGTAACGCATTTTTCCAGAAAAGTAGACTCTCATCAGCATCGTCAATCGCAGTACTCTGCTGCTTATCTGCATACTGTGCGAACTCGATTCCGTTCACTACGTCTGACTCTGTAACTAGTCCAAAACGTTTGCAGACATCACGCAATAAGAGACCAATCGACCAGAAATCCATTAAGGCATGATGAATCACAACCGCAATCACATAGTGATTTTGACCGCGCTCATAGCAATGAATACGCCACAGCGGTGGCTGGGTCAGATCAAAGGGCTGCTTCGTATCCTGCTCGACTAATTGCGTCAAATCAGATGCATCGACATGGCGGGCATCCGACACGATAATATTAGGATAGATACGATCCCAGATAAGTTGCTCAATACCCTGATCATTGGCAGGCATGCTTACACGCAGCAGCGGATAATCATGCATTACCGCCTCTAGAATCTCCATCGGCTTATTGCCCAACGGTTGGTTGACCTTGACATCAAAGGCCACCACCATATTGTAGGCACTGCAAGTTGACTCAAGCCGCTGGATGTACCAGATGCCGAGCTGTTCTGCAGAAATCGCATGGCGCGATAGAATTGCAGGTTCCAGTCGTACAAGGTTGTTCACGAAGCAACTCCCTGCTCCAACTGAGAAACAATATATTCAGCCAACGCATTAATGGTTGGGTAATCCCATAGTAGTGTCGGCTCAAGTTCCAGTTGTGTTAGATCCTCTAGATCCCCAGACACCGATAAAGCGACGATAGAATCAAGACCGTAACTGGTAAATTTTTGCTGTGGATCAAGAGTCTGGGGCTCGACACGCATTTCTTTAGCTACTAGCGTACGAATGATTTCGCTCCAGTAAGCTTTATCTTTATTCATGGGGTAATATCCTCTTTAACCGGTTTGGCATCACGCGGTGCCAGTGCAAAATCGATGACAGATAACATATGGTTGTTTGAAATTCGGTCTAGCAGATCTGCCAATGTGTTTTCACGTAGTGATGTCATTGGAGGGGACGTCTGCCCTTCAGCAGCATTTAGGAAAATGATCAGCCATGCACCATCCTGCAAAGCAGGTCTTAAGCCATGACGGTTAAAGACCCAAAAACCCAGCACAGCAATGCGGGCAAACAGTTCTGCGTAGCCTCGAGCGAGACTAAAACGCAAAGTTTCAAACTCTTTGGCCGCCTCTGAACTTGAGAAATAATCCTGAATTTTTTGATCTAGCGTGCGCTGCTCGATAAGAAGCTGATCAGCACGCTCACGTAGCGTGGACAGGGTCTCAGTAGCCAGCCCTCCTGTAACGTCAGCATCGTTGAGCATCTCGATGATCGTTCCCAGTGACTCCATCACCAAGTCACCATCTCGGTTGAAAATCTCAAGCTCGCGGAAATCAATAGCATCGGTTTCCACCTGCAAGTCATACAACTGGCGATAGCGTGCTTTAGCTTCGGCTTGGTCGAGATGGTCGGCTTTTTTGCTACGCCCTTTATTGGCAGATTTGAGCTGAAAACTTAAGCTGTCTAGACAGACGGTACTACTGCCGTCAAATACACTAACGATCAGATGATCTCTGAAAGCTTTCTGGTACATTCCATCAGCATATGCATTTCTTAAGAAAAAACGCGACCCAAGCACTGAGGAAGTAATTTTGGCCAGTGACTCTACATACTCAGGTACCAGTACCTTGATGATAGGTGACCATGTGCTGAACTGATTGATACAGACATGTAACCCGCGCGCACCAACGAGTGATAACACCTCAGCTGCTAATAGATAGGCATAAGCTGTAGCAAGTTGCTCACGCACCAACGGAATGCTTATTACTTTTTTGTTATACAACTCGCGTTCGATAGCAAACTCGGTTGCGATGCGCAGCATCGTATCACCCGCACCTAGAGAGAAGCTGCTGCAATATGCACGCGTCACCTGTAGCGTCTTGAGTCCAAGCTCCAATCCCTGACCTTCTTCACCGATCAGGGCATCTTTGTGAATTTCAGCATTATTAAAGCCAATACCGCTAATATCTAGCCCACGCATACCCACCGTCGGCAAGCGGTTCAGGCTATAGGTTCCTTTAGAAGCCATGTGACGCTTATCAAGCCAAAATGCACTCAGACTACGCGGTCCACGATCATCTGATGTTTTAGCAATCAGACTTAAAGAGTCACCTAGAGTCGCACGATTGATTGACCATTTTTCGCCATTTAAGACGTACTTACTCTCGGAAGCTTGTGCAGTTACTTCACTGGATAACAGATCGGCTCCATGCGCTTTCTCGCTATAAGCAAGCGCTGGTGCAGCACCACTCAAAATCCGACTAGCGATGTTTTCGCATTGATTAGGATTACCGCCGATCCATACGATCACAGACCAAGCATTCGTGCTATAGGTCGAATTGATTGTTAGATCACGTCGTGCCAGCACGCGATGCAGATATAGCAACTCTTCACCAATTTCCATGCGACCTCCAAGCTCTGAAGGTACATAAAAACGGTTCATGCCCACAGCATTCAGAAAGTCAACAGCACGCTGAGGGTACTGCTCCTTCTCATCACGCTCGATGGCCGCGGACCAAGAAAAATCATTATTAGTATCATGTACGGAGCCTAAAATTTGCTCCAGACGAGCAGCAGATTGAAACTGCCGCAAATTGGACGTAAGTGACATGAGTTTTTGCTCAAATGATTAAAGGGTAAGGATTAAAACAAAGCACTTTTCAGTCGATTAAAAATGAGCGCGCGCACTTCTCGTTCCTTGATCATTGAATTGAGTAGATTGGAGCTATAACGAATGAGTTGCCCCCGCTGCTCACGATCACGCATGACTTCTAAGCCGTTCTTGACATAGTTTCGGGCCATCACCGTTCTACGGTTTGGATGGGTTAAACAGATCAGTTGACCGCGCTCGATCTGCTCTTTAATTTTTCTTCTTCTAATTTTGCCGCTGGTGGTCTTGTTTATCCGACCTTGATGCAGTAAATAGACACCTTCTACAGGCAAGCCGATATCAGCCGCCACTTGCTCTTTAACCTGAGTTCTGATGGTTTCAAAATTAAGGGTCTTGTCTATCGACTTCTTCTTGATCTCAAGTACAACCGTAACACCGTCAGAATTACCGAAATTCACTGCTGCGACACAACCCTTACGGACAGCAGGATGAGCTACTTCGACGGAGCACTCGATATCTTGCGGGTAATAGTTTTTGCCACGGATGATAATCACATCCTTAAGGCGACCAGTCACATATAGGTCTCCATCTTTGACAAAACCCATATCACCAGTTCTTAAGTAATGCACTTGACTAGGCTTACCTGCTTTATCGAGGATGGTTGCAGCAAAGGTTTCCTGATTGACCTCCGGCTTCTGCCAGTAACCCGCAGTGACACTCTCGCCTGCTAGCCAGATTTCACCGACTTCATCAGCCCCCACCTCTTTGCGGGTATGCGGATTGACAATACGGCAATCAATGTGTGCTGAGATCTTGCCACAGCTCACCACTTGCACAGCTGTCTGATCTTGGCTGGTCTGCACCAAGTTGGCATTCAACTTTTCACGGTCTATCGAGATAGCATTGAGAGGACCAGTTACACCACTGACTAAGAGCGTAACTTCTGCCAAGCCATAGCACGGCAAGAAAGTATCTAGTCTCAATTTCGACTGAGTATTGAACTTCTCCATGAAACGCTGCATGACGTTGGCCTTGATCGGCTCGGCACCGTTAAACAGCACACGCACACGGCTCAGATCAAGCGATGCAGCCTCATCATCCGAGATGCGGTGTAGGCATAATTCATAGGCAAAGTTTGGCCCACCACTAATCGTGACCCCTTTCTCGCTAATGAATTGCAGCCATTTAAGAGGTTTACGGATAAAATCCAGCGGTGACATCACATAGCAAGTCAGACCTACATACACGGTCTGTAAAACCGAGCCGATCAATCCCATATCGTGATAAACAGGTAGCCATGTAAGACCGATATCATCGGCTTGTGTGCCAAAAGCTTCAGCAATCATGACTTCATTTGCCATGATATTTTTATGGGTGACGATCACACCTTTAGGCCAACCTGTTGATCCTGAAGTGTATTGTAGGAAGCAAATATCTTCTTCAGAAATCAGAGGAAAATCTTTTTCCACCAAATCACGTTGCAATTCGGCATCAACGGCATGCAATATTAGATTTTCATTTTGAGCTTTTAATGTGATCAGTCCTGATAGCTCAAGAATCTTCTGAGTTGTGAGTACGATCTTTGGCTCACAGTCATTCATAATATTCAAAATATTAGAAAAACCGTTGCGATTAAAAGGCAAGCTGACAGGTACTGCGATAATTTTAGCTTTCAGACAAGCAAAGAACGATACGATAAAGTCCAGTCCAGGCTCGAACAGCAATACGGCACGATCGCCACTGTCTACAAGGTTCATTAATATTTGAGCTTGATATTGAACCCGCTCGTTCAGATCTGCATACGTCAGAGATTGAATACCACCAGATTGGCGTCCCAAATATTCAAAAGCAATCCTGCCTCCATTTAAATTTGCGTGGGATTCCAAAGTTGCAATGATATTATCCGTACCCATTACAGCCATAACTTACTCCAATTATTTATAATTCACCCTTAAAACTCGCTAATTCAGAAATTACATGTCTAGCTGGGGCTTTTAATAAAAAATGAATATACTTTTTTTGTTTAAAATATAAATTCACATTATATTTTATGTGCGAGTGTTTTTTATTACACCTGTAAGGGTTTACAGGTTGACCTGTATTTATTAAAAATTAAGAGACTAGATCTCTTTCATAAATTATTTTTATTCAGTCAATTTTGTGGAATCTGGAAATTAAAACTCAAATTCAATCTTTTGCATCTATTTCGATAATATTTAACAAGGTTTTTAGCCTGCCAACTTACACCCAGTTCGTATTCTTATTTTGTTGCTCTCTTGATTGTAGATCTTGTATTCAAGATCTAATTTACTGTGTGCTTTCTCTTTTTAAGAGCAATAAAAGATTCAGGTAAAATCCTCTAATAGCCTTTATTTACAAGGATAAAGCTCATAAAGTAATCTGCTTTAAATTGTATTTGAATAGCTCGAAATCATGTACAGCACCGTGACTAATATATAAACTTAGAATCGATATATTTCACCCATAGATAATACCCCCAAAATACGAATATTTATTTTCACCAAGGATATTAATCAAAAAAATATTTATTATTAATATTAAAATAATAGAAAAATTAAAAAAACATTATTAGTTAAATTTTAAAAAATACAGACTCCACAGCAAATAAGTTTTTCTAAAAAATTCATTTTAATTAAATCAAAAAATACTTTTCAAATAATTAATTTTATTTTAAAAACACATCTAATAATATTTTATTTTCTTAAAATTCAATATTAAAATTCTCTATCTTTTATATATCCACCTTTATAAAACCCCCAACATCACAGCCCGAATAGCTGCTGAAATTTTATTATTCACATTTAACTTCTGCATTGAGTTACAGAGATGAAAATTTATGGTTCTTTCAGTTACCCCGAGAATCTGGGCTATCTCTGCTGACGTTTTTCCTTCCGCAGTCCAACGTAGAACCTCTTTTTCCCGGTTCGTTAAATAAAGATTAAACTGAGCAAATTCTGCATCATTCACAATTTTAGCAATGCTGGAATGCACTGTCTGAGACAACCAATACATATTTGTATATTGAGCTTTCTGCTCTTTTTCTGATAATTGGTCAGCAGATCTTGCTAGTGTTAACATCCCCCTTGTACCAATAAAGTCACGGCTTGACTGTGCCCAACCAACATTTAAACCATAAGAACGCGCCTCCTCCCAAAAATCTTTTTGAGATTGTGTGTTCGCAGATTGACTCGACCAGACAAGAGGTTGAAGTGACAGCATACAATGCTGTACAGTTGGATCTACCCTCACATATTGCTGTTTAACATAACGCTTCTGCCATGCTTCGGGATAATTATTCAACATAATCGTTTTTGGTTCAGCAATAGATAATGGCGATTGCATACCATAAGCACAATAATCAAATCCGAGCTTTAAAGCTGTAGATTTGACGACCTCAAATAGCTGATATTCATTTTTTACCATCAGAGATGCTGATAGTAGATCTTCTTGCCAATTTTCCATTTACTCTTATTAAACCTCATGCATAAATCATTTTTATTTAGTTGCATATAGTGAATTCATAATCCAATTAACAACATTTTTGAGCCTGAGAGGGTGGTAAATTTTCCGGATAAACTGGTTTCAGAAAGCTTTTTAAGGTTGTTATATTGCACATGCGAATTATGCTTGAAAGCCTCAAATTTACAGGATGCATTTTATTCCAAAAATGAGTATTTTTTATTTTTAGAAGAAGCCTATTATTTCTCCTTACTTGTATATTTCTATTAATTTAACTAAAGAATAACGTCTACCAGTGATACTAGCAGTATAAGTTTTTTATTTATTATTTGATGAAATGCATAATAATGATAATGATTTCGAAAATATTATTTTAATAATAGGATAGATATTATCTACAATACATATGAAAAACTTAAACTATTGATAGCCTTGAAACAAGCAACTCTCATATTCAAGCTATAGATGGCTCAATTTCCGCGTAAGTAAAACTCCCTGCCCGAAGTACTTTCTAAAGAACAGCTTAACGTTGTGTATCAGCAGATTACGGCTAACCTGTAAAACTTAACAGTATTTTGTTGGCAATAATTTATGTTATTTATCTATAGAACTGTAATTCAAGTCACTTGAATAGGTAGCATGGTCACAATCCCCCCTGATTTCTCAATCTCAACAGATGGTTTTATTCGGATGAATGAAATCCAGCTTATGAATTACCCCCTACAACACCTCCTATCTATTGTTGAAACTACACAAATTGAAGACTCCCAAATTCTATATTGTGGGTTTACTGAATGGGCAACATCACTGACCCCAGCTTTAAGTACCGGATGGGACTGGGAATTTATTGAGAACAATGGAATTGCTAGCTTAAAGCGAATCGGACTACCTCGAAGCAATATCATGATTGTTGATGTTTCTGGTACAGATATTGGATTTGATGTTACTGAAACATTAATCGAAAAAAAAATAGATTCTTTGTTTTGGGAACAGTTCATTTATGCTCAAATCAATACAACGCAAACAAAGACTAAATTAAGTCCAAATTTCTCGTAGAAACCTGTAAATTCTTACAGTTACCACCTTTTCAGCTGTCGAGTAAAGTCGCCTGAAAAATAAGTGGAAGCACTTGTAATGAATGTTATTGCTGGATTCCAAAACAATTTTTCAGAAGTCCTATATACCAAATTTAAAAGTTACCGCTACAAGGTATTTGTTGAACATTTGGGTTGGGAGTTGAACTGTCCAAATAATGAAGAACTAGATCAATTTGATAAAATCGATACAGCTTATGTCGTCGCCCAAGATAGAGAATCCAATATTATTGGCTGTGCCAGACTACTACCCACAACTCAACCCTATTTACTGGGTGAAATATTTCCTCAATTAATGAATGGAATGCCTATTCCTTGCTCACCAGAAATTTGGGAATTATCAAGATTTTCAGCCGTAGATTTCTCGAATCCGCCGACCTCTGCTAATCAAGCAGTATCATCCCCAGTCTCTATTGCAATTTTGCAAGAAGCGATCAACTTTGCAAGAGAACAAGGCGCAAAACAACTCATTACGACCTCACCTCTTGGGGTAGAGCGGTTATTACGTGCCGCGGGTTTTCGCGCTCATCGTGCAGGCCCACCAATGGTTATCGACGGATATGCTATGTTTGCATGCTTAATTGAAGTGTAGTTTGTTAAATCAAAGTCTAGAAATATTGATGACATTGTAAAATTATAAAGATGAGGGTCATGAGTTCGAGTCTCGTTTCCCTCGCTAAAATTTAAAAGCCCTAATCAAACGATTAGGGCTTTTTTCTATTTAAAGCATCAAACTTAATATTAAGACTGCTCAGTAATTTTGGTTTTCAAATTTAATTCTGATTTCTTATGATAAGCCTCGTCAGTTTTAGTCTGCCAATCACGTGGCATAAATGAAGTCGATATAATCGCAACGATAGCCATAGAACCAATATAAATCATAATTAAGTAAGGATTACCCTGCCCGATACTTAAAAGTTTCGTCGCAATTAGCGGTGCTAAACCACCACCGAGCACTCCAGCTAGCTGTACCGAAATTGAGATTCCGCTATAACGGATTTCTGCCGGAAATTGACGTGAAAAAAGCTGAGCCTGTGGTGCATACATAATCGGGAAAACCACGCCAATCGCTAAAACAATTGCCGTCCAGACCAATACCGGATCTTTAGTGTTGAGCATGGTAAAGAATGGATAGCAATAAAGTGCCAATACGCATAACCCAAACATAAACATATTGCGTTGACCTACTTTATCTGACAAATGTCCACATAACGGCGTCATAAATAGAATGACCACAGCACCGCAAATGGTGGCAAATAAAATATCTTGGCGTGGAATTCCAAGTTGTGCAGTGGTATAGGCCAACGTAAAGGTTGAAGCAATATAGAACCATGCGTTCTCGGCAGCACGTGCCAAAATAATCGTGATGAGCTGCTTCGGATGATTTTTAAAAACTTGTAAGGCTGGAACTTTAACTTCTTCGGACTGCTGTTTTACTTTTTCAAAGTCTGGTGACTCTGGTACTTTCACTCGAATGTACCAACCTACTGCCAGTAAAATAATGCTGGCAAGAAATGGTAAACGCCAGCCCCAGCTAAATAGAGCCTGCTCTGGCAGTAAAGAAACAAGACCTAGAGCAATTGAAGCCAGCATTAAGCCACCGCCCGTACTGGCTTGAGGCAAGCTTCCCCAAAACCCTTTACCGCCTTCGGGTGCATGTTCAACGGCCATGAGTACAGCACCGCCCCATTCACCGCCCATTGCCATACCTTGAATAAATCGCAAGACAACCAAACCTATTGCAGCCCAGTAACCAATTGACTCGTAAGTCGGTAATAAGCCAATGAGAACCGTCGGAATCCCCATTAACATTAACGTTAGCAACAACATCGACTTACGGCCAATCTTGTCACCAAAATGACCAAAGACTAAACCACCTAATGGCCGCCCAATAAAGCCAACGGCATAGGTTGCAAATGCAGCAAGCACGCCGGTAAGTGCATCCAGATTTGGGAAAAATAGCTTATTAAAAATGAGCGCTGCTGCCGCACCGTAAATAAAAAAGTCATACCACTCAATAGTGGTGCCGACCATGCTAGAGATGCCTGCTAATCGATGTGACGACTTTTTAGTATTTGAACCGTTTCCTTGTATTGTTTGCATCGCAATTTCCTTTCTTGGATTTTCTTGTTTTGTCTTTTTTATGCTTATGACCAGCCCTGACCATAAGCATTTTCAGGTCTCGCTTTATCTCCTTAAGCTTTTTATATTGTTGTAATGCGGGCTTAGCTTAGCTTTTCTAAAATTTGCTCTAGCTCCGCATTACGTTCTTGCCACTGTGGTTGTTTATCTTTATCGACAATGAGCGCACGAACACCTTCAATAAAGTCACCATGCTCAAACCAAATGTCCTGTAAATCACGCTCAAGTTGCATACATTGCGGCAAAGAAAGCCCACGGCCTAAATGTTGCAGCTTCAAACTCGTTTGTTTGGCAATAAATGAACGTTGCTGCAAAATGCTGAGCATCTTGCTAGTCCAAGTCTTTAAGCTTTCATCTTGTTCATTTTCAAGACTTTGTTCAATTTCATCTAAATGCTGAAAACCGAAATGTTTACGGATGCCTTCGGCTAGTTGCTTTAATTCACTTTCGGCAGGACGAGTAATAAATCGAGTAATGATCTGCTCAATTCCTTCTTTACTTAAACTTGGCGTATCAACAAGTGCTTCTTGCAATGTTTGTAACTGCTCGCTTGGCACATGGTAGTCAATTAAATCGAGATAGAGTGCATCGCTACTGCTGATCTGCTCACCCGTAATTGCCATATAAACGCCGATATCATCAAGTCGAGACAAGAAATGCGTTGCGCCAACGTCTGGGAAAAAACCAATGGCTGTTTCAGGCATGGCAAATCTAGACTTTTCACTGCTCACGACAATATGACAAGCCTGAGCCAAACCAAAACCACCACCTAACACATAGCCATCAAGCACAACGATGACTGGCTTTTCATATTCACGCAGCGTGGTCAGCATTTTATATTCGGCACTAAAGTAGCCTTTGTAGTCGGCCGTGCCATTTTTATAACTGTCGTAAAGATAGCGGATATCTCCACCTGCACAGAAGGCTTTCGGGCTATTTGACTTAATTAACACTGCCTGAACAGCATCATCATTTCGCCACAGTTCCAATTGGGCATCAATGCCTTCAATCATATCTAGTGACAATGCATTGAGATGAGTCACACGGTCTAAAGTAATAACGCCCAACTTACCCTGTTGCTCAATCATTAAGTGATTTTCTGTATTCATTTTATTGATCTCTTATTGATTCTTAAAATTTGGCTGGCGTTTTTCAACGAAAGCCTGCATGCCTTCTTTTTGGTCAGATGTCGCAAAAATTGAATGGAACATACGTCGCTCAAAGCGTAAACCTTCGGTTAGATTCACTTCATAAGCTCGGTTGATGGTTTCTTTAAGCATCATGTTTGCTGTTAAAGATCGTGCCGCAATTTTTTCAGCTGCTTGCAAGGTTTGTTCAAGTAATTCTTCTTTGTTAAACACACGTGCGACTAAACCACTTTGTTCTGCTTCTACAGCGCCCATTTGACGAGCGGTAAAACACATTTCCATTGCTTTGGCTTTACCAATGGCATGAGTTAAGCGCTGTGTACCACCAATACCTGGAATTACGCCTAAAGTAACTTCGGGTAAGCCAAACTTGGCGTTATCGGCACAATAGATAAAGTCACACATGAGTGCCAATTCACAACCACCACCCAACGCATAGCCACTGACTGCTGCAATTAAAGGTTTACGGCGCTGGGCAATACGGTCTGCCAGATGAAAAAAATCATCAAAATAAATATCAGGAAAAGCTAGATCGGCCATTTCTTTAATGTCTGCACCAGCGGCAAAAGCTTTTTCTGAGCCTGCTAATACCATGCAGCCAATTTCACGATCTTTTTCGAGCTGATCTAATGCCTGATTAATTTCACTAATTAATTCGCTATTTAAAGCATTGAGCGCTTGAGGGCGATTTAATGTAATCAGTCCAACCCCATTACGCTTTTCTAATAAAATACTTTGCCACTGCATCATTCATTCCTTGTTCTGGTTTTATAGACTACGTGCGATGACTAAACGTTGAATATCGCTCGTGCCTTCGTAAATTTGGCAAATACGGGCATCACGATAGATACGCTCAATCGGGAAGTCTTTGAGATAGCCATAACCACCAAACACTTGTAAGGCGCTCGAACACACACGCTCCGTCATTTCTGAAGCAAATAACTTAGCCATTGAGGCTTCATTTAGACACGGTTGCCCTGCTTCTTTTAAACGTGCAGCGTAGTGAACCAGTTGTCTGGCAGCTTCAATTTCGGTTGCCATACTAGCAAGGCGAAAAGCGATAGCTTGATGCTCAAAAATCGGTTTGCCAAAAGTAATACGTTCTTTGGCATAGCGAGTTGCTTCTTCGAGCGCTGCACGTGCCAAACCTACTGCCTGTGCAGCAATACCGATACGACCACCTTCTAAATTGGCAAGTGCAATTTTTAAACCTTCGCCTTCTTTACCCAGCATGAGGCTTTTATGGATGCGTACATCTGTCAGTGCAATCTGGCAGGTATCTGACGCATGCAGGCCTAGTTTTTCTTCAACACGAATCACTTCGTAACCCGGTGTATCGCGTGGGACTAAAAAGGCACTAATCCCTTTTTTACCTGCACTTGGGTCGGTTACTGCAAACACAATAATGACACCGGCATTATCACCAGAGGTAATAAACTGTTTGGCGCCATTTAAAATGTAATCATCGCCATCTTTAACCGCACGAGTTTTAAGTGCTGCTGCATCTGAGCCTGTATGTGGTTCAGTTAACGCAAAAGCACCGATCATTTCACCTTGCGCTAAAGGTTTTAAAAAGCGCTCTTTTTGCTCATCGGTACCAAATTTTAAAATAGGCACACAGCCAACCGAGTTATGTACACTCATGATGGTTGAGGTTGCACCATCTGCTGCGGCGACTTCTTCGAGTGCCAATACATAGGCTAAATTGCCTGTGTCTGAACCTCCCCATTGTTCTGAAACAAGCATGCCCATAAAACCAAGTTGCCCCATTTGAGCCAAGGTTTCCTTTGGGAATGTCCCATCTCGATCCCAATCACTGGCATTGGGCTTGATTTGTTCTTGGGCGAAACTTTTCGCCATATCACGAATGAGTAATTGTTCTTCGGTAAATTGCATTGTTATTTCCTTTACCCTGCTTTAGCTTGTTGTTTAGCAATTTCTTGATTACGCAATAAAAAGCGCTGAATTTTGCCACTTGGAGTTTTAGGTAATTCACTCACAAATTCAACTAAACGTGGGTAAGCATGTGCAGAAAGTCGTCTTTTAACAAATTGGCTGAGTTGTTCAGCAAGTGCATCTGAAGGTTGAGCATCGGCAGCTAAAATCACGAATGCTTTAACGACTTCGGTACGATCTGGGTCAGGCACACCAATCACTGCGGCCTCAATCACTGCATCATGTTCAAGCAAAGCGCTTTCTACATCAAAAGGTCCAATGCGATAACCCGAGGTGGTGATCACATCATCACTGCGCCCTACAAAGCTCATGCTGCCATCGGCATGTAACTCGGCAGTGTCGCCAGTTAAATAGTAATGACCAATGAAAGGCGATTTTCGGCTTTCTTTATAGCCACCGAACCACATCATTGGAGACTGGCTAATGTCGACCGCTAAAATTCCTGGGGTGTCCGCTGGAAGCTCTTCACCTTGTTCATTGACAATCGCAACACGGTAGCCCGGACTTGGGAAACCTGCTGAACCGGCATGGATTTCATGTTTTAAACCATGATGATTACACACCACCATGCCCACTTCGGTTTGTCCGTAGTGGTCATAAATCGGCGCATCTAAGACTTGTTTAAACCAGCGAATCACTTCTGGGTTAAGCGGCTCACCTGCACTGCTAACGACACGGAATAATCCTTTTAACGGCGCCATTTGTGCCGGATCAGCCGCCATCATCATGCGGTAGGCCGTCGGTGCACCTGCCAAGTTGTTAATTTTATAATCTTTCACAATTTGACATAGGCTATCTGTGCTGAAACCACCTTCATAAAACAAAGTAGCGTGGCCCAAAAATAATGGTCCCGTAATCGCGTAATACAGACCATAAGCCCAACCCGGATCTGCAATATTCCAAAACGAGTCTTCTTCGGTTAAACCAATGGCATCTTGCATATATCGACCAAAGGCAATCAGTGCTTTTAAAGGCACTTCCAAGGGTTTCGCTGGCCCAGTAGTGCCTGAAGTAAACATCAATAAAAATGGATCTTGGATGCTACGCATGACCAAATCGCATTGATCGGACTGCTGCTTAACTTCATTCCAGAAATTAAAATCATCTGCTTTGAGCGGAGTACCTTGTATATCGGCAACCGTCACAATTGGAGGGCAATTCTCAATTTCATCAAGCTTACTGCGGTTACCTACATCGGTCACCACCAGCTTGCTTTGTGCAAGCTGAATACGGTGCTCAATCGCCTTTGGGCCAAACGCAGTAAATAGTGGCTGGTAAACAGCACCAATTCGCCAAGCTGCAAAAATAGTCACGATCAATTCAGGTGTTCTTGGTAATAGACCTGAAATACGGTCACCTGCTTTCACACCTTGTGATTTTAAAAAGTTGGCAAACTGACTCGACCATTCTTTTAATTCATGAAAGGTGTATTGCTCTTTTCGACCGTCTTTTCCTTGCCAATACAGCGCAATTTTGTCGCCATCTGCATGTCGATCACAGCATTCATAACAAGCATTTAAGGCATCAAGTGAACCTGATAACATCTGTTTTGCAGTACTTTCCAAATCGAAAGCCTGTGCAGCATTTTGATAATCCATCATATCTTTTCCCTCAGTCCGGATTTGTTGTTATTCACGACAGGGTTTAATGTGTTTAAAGCCATCCTTTGGCTTTACCGTTATGCCTCTTGTGGCAGGTACTGCTGAATAATGCTCGAAAAATCGAGATTGGCATTCCCGCGCATGCACATTTGCTGATAAAGCTGCTGTACCATGCCACCTAATAAAATTGGCTGTTTAACTTGACCTGCGGCTTCGACAGCGAGACCTAAATCTTTCAACATCAGCTGAGTTGCAAAGCCGTCTTGATAGCCTCTAGATGCTGGCGCATTTTCATTAATATGTGGCCATGGGTTACACACATCCGAACTCCAGCAACGACCGCTTGAGCTATTAATAACGCCTGCTAATGCTTGTGGGTCAATGCCTAGCTTCACACCAAGTGCCATACCTTCGGCAACGGCAGTCATTGAAATACCCAAAATCAGGTTATTGCAGATTTTGGCAATTTGCCCTGCACCGACCTCACCACAATGAACAATATTTTTGCCCATGTGGCTGAGCACAGGTTTCACTTCATTAAAGGTTTGCTCATCGGCACCCACCATAAAGGTTAAAGTTCCCGCTTGAGCACCAATGGTCCCACCAGAGACTGGCGCATCACAGATTTTAATATTTTTGCTATGTGCAACAGCAGCAATATCTTTAATAGTTTGCGGGTCGATGGTACTGCTATCAATGCATAAGCTACCCGCTTTTAGCACTTCCAAGACACCATTTTCACCTAAGTAAACTTCTTTAACGTGCTTTGCAGCAGGTAACATGCTAATGACCACATCTGCTTGTTTCGCGGCTGCCTGTGGGCTGTCACATACCACGCCACCCGCCTCGGCGAAGTGCTGAATAGCAACTTCACTGAGGTCATAACCATAAACTTTGATTCCGGCTTTAAGTAGGTTATGGGCCATTCTGCCGCCCATATTTCCTAGACCGATAAAGGCGATATTCATCCGTGATCCCCTTAACGTAAACTAATGGTTGTGTTTACTGCACCAACTTCATGGCTGTCTTCAAACCAGCGACTAGTAATGGTTTTGGTTTGAGTATAGAACTGTACAGCTTGTTTGCCGTATGGCCCCAAATCACCAAGTTTTGAGCCTCTTGAACCCGTAAAACTAAAGAAAGGCACTGGCACAGGAATTGGAATATTGATACCCACTTGACCAATATCAATGAGGTTTTGGAAAGTACGCGCAATCGCACCACTTTGCGTAAATAAGCCCACACCGTTACCAAATGGATTGGCATTGATTAGAGCAATTGCTTCCTCAAGTGTGTCTACGCAAATAATTGAAAGTACAGGTCCAAAGACTTCTTCTTTATAAATACGCATGTCGGTATTTACGCCACTAAAAATCGTTGCGCCGACAAAGTTGCCCGACTCATAGCCTTGAACTTGAACATCGCGACCATCGAGCAGCAACTCCGCACCTTGCTCAACTCCACTATTAATTAAATCAAGCACACGCGCTTTGGCACGTTTTGAAATGACAGGGCCAATATCGGTATTCGGCTCATGGCCTGCATTCACTTTTAAAGTTTTCGCTTTTTCGACTAACTCTTGAATCCACTGTTTGCTTTCACCCACCATGACTGCAACCGACAATGCCATACAGCGCTGCCCTGCTGCACCAAACGCTGCGCCCACCAAGGCATTTAAGGTTTGTTCTTTATTGGCATCTGGCATGACAGCCACATGGTTTTTTGCACCCATCATCGACTGCACACGTTTGCCATGTTGCCCTGCAAGGTTATAAACATGCGTTCCAACCGCAGTTGAGCCAACAAATGAAATGGCTTTAATGTCTTTATGCGTACATAGACGATCAACCACTTCTTTACCACCATGCACAACGTTGAGCACACCTGCTGGAACACCTGCTTGAATCGCAAGTTCAACGAGCATCATGGTCGATAACGGGTCTTGTTCTGATGGTTTTAAAACAAACGTATTGCCACAAACGATTGCCATTGGGAACATCCACAGGGGAATCATGGCTGGAAAATTAAACGGCGTAATGCCGGCACACACACCCAAAGGTTGCTGCAAGGTATACGTGTCTACACCACGTGCCACACCCTCGACATATTCACCCATTTGTAAGGTGCCGATTGAACAAGCATGTTCAACCACTTCTAAACCACGTTGAATATCACCTTCAGCATCTGCCAAGGTTTTGCCTTGTTCAGCCGTTAGGACTTGCGCAATTTCCTTCATGTTGGCACGAATCAAATCTTGCAGTTTAAGCATGATGCGCATACGTGCCTGAATTGGAGTTTGACGCCAAGAAGCGAAAGCATCTTGTGCAGCTTGAATAGCAGCATCGACTTCTTGAACCGTTGCAAATGGTACACGACCAATCACTTCCTGAGTTGCAGGGTTAATAATGTCTTGCCATTCCTGTGTTTCAGACTCGATAAATTGTCCGTTAATGAGTAATTTAGCGGTTTCCAATTCGATTTTTTGGATTGTGTTCATAACCTCTCCGTAGGCCATATTTTTATTGTGTTCAATTATTAGAAAATACTTTTTGATCGTATTTTCTTTATTTCAGTTTCAATTGAGACTAACAAAGAAATCTTTGACCACCAACGGAAATTCATGCACGATTGATGTGCAAATATGCACAGGGATTACAATAAAAATGAAAGTGGATTGGGATCATCTACATTTTTTTCTGGTTTTAGCTCGCACTAAAACTCTAACCAATGCTGCGCGTATTATTGGGGTAGAGCATAGTACGGTTGCAAGACGGATTCAGGCCCTAGAACTTGCTTTAGGTACAACGCTCTTTAAGCGTGAAGCAACTGGTTATGAACTGACACTTGAAGGGATGGCACTTGTTCCTCGAGTTGAGCAAATGGAACAAGCTTTCTTACAAATTGAAAAACCACATCAACCTTTGCAAGGTCGTGTGCGAATTGGCACACCTGAAGGCTTTGGAACTGCGTTTTTAGCCCGCTTACTGGCTGAGTTCTCCATCCAGTATCCACTGCTTACCATCGACCTGATTCCAGTGCCGAAAATGATTAAGCTCTCGCACCGTGAGGCTGACATTGTGGTGTCGATTGATCGCCCAACTTCTGGGCCATATATCATTACGCGGTTATCAGACTACTGCTTAAAAATTTATGGCAGCCAAAACTATCTGGCGCAAAACCCACCCATTCGTGGTTTAGAAGATTTAACCCAACACCGCTTTGTGAACTATATTGATGATCTGGTCTATAGCCCCGAGCTGTACTGTTTAGAACGATTGCCCTTAAAGCTCAATGCAAATTTCCGGAGTAGCAGTATTTTGGCTCAACAAATTGCGGTGAGTGCTGGTGCAGGGCTTGCAATTTTGCCCAAGTTTTTGGCAGATGATAAACCGGAACTTGACGTCGTTTTAGAGCAACAAGTTCGCTTTACCCATACGTTCTGGATGTTGACCTTTGTTGATTTACAACATGAACCGCGCATCAAATTAGTTTGGGATTATCTACGTAAGCAAGCCGATAAATATCAACATTTATTGGTTGATTAAATAGTCTAAATAAAAAAGCCAATCATGATTGATTGGCTTTTTTGAAATTATTAATAATTAATCAAAAGTTTCTTGGCCTAGTTTTTTCATGCGCGGTTTATAAAACACATGATAGCTAACGCCTAAAACAACTAGCCATAATGGACTAACATATACCGCTTTTAATGTATCTGGCTCTAATGCCAAAATCACTAAAGTGAACAAGAAAAATGCAATGACAACATACGCCATCAACACCCCGCCCGGCATTTTAAAGGTCGATTTAACATGTAACTCTGGACTCAACTTACGGTAACGTAAATAGCACGCCATGATCAGAAGCCATACGCTAATAAAGAGAATCACACAAAGTGAACTTGCCAAAGTAAATGCTTCCATCGTGTTTGGAACAAAGTACTGCAACACTGCCCCACCCATAATGAAAATACATGAGAAGATTAAACCATTTGAAGGTACGGCACGTTTTGATAAACGCCCCAATGCACTTGGCGCCTGACCATCTTTCGATAAACCGAACAGCATACGACTGGTTGAAAACACACCGCTGTTCATAGAGGACATGACCGAAGACAGCACAACTAAGTTCATAATGATGGCAGAAACTGGAATACCTGCATTTAAAAACAACTCAACAAACGGGCTTTTATCTGCGCGAATGTGATCCCATGGTGTCACTGACATCACCACAAAGAGTGCTAACACATAGAATAAAATAATACGAATTGGAATCGCGTTAATCGCTTTCGGTAGATTTTTCTCTGGATCTTTCGTTTCAGCCGCTGTTGTACCTATCAGTTCAACGCCAATAAAGGCAAACACGGCAATCTGGAAACCTGCCAAAAATCCGCTTACGCCTTTTGGAAATATGCCGCCATGCGACCACACATTACTTACACTCACAACCTCTCCATGTGGAGCTTGAAAATGAGTGAGGATCATGTAACCACCGACTCCAACCAGGCCAATAATGGCCAAAATCTTAATGAGAGCGAACCAGAATTCAACTTCACCAAACAACTTCACCGTAAGAAGGTTAAGCCCTAAAATGAATAGTACACAGCCTGCACTAATCATGGCCTGTTGCATTGGTGAGAAACTGGCGCCTTCGGGCAGCCAGAAACTTAAATAGTTAATGACGGCAGAAAGATCGGCTATACCCACTAACACCCAGCCTAACCAATAGGTCCAGCCTATATAATAGCCAGCCCATGGTCCGATCAAGTCATAAGCCATATCGACAAATGATTTGTAATGTAAGTTGGCAAGCAGTAGTTCACCCAATGCACGCATCAGAAAAAAGAACATGCCGCCAATTAACATGTAAATCACGAGAATTGAAGGACCTGCGAGGGAGATGGTTTTGCCCGAGCCCATAAATAAGCCGGTTCCAATTGCACCGCCAATTGCAATCATTTGTAGATGGCGATTATTTAATTTCCGTTGTAAATGATCAGGGGAGCTTGCCTCATCTGAATGATGAACCATTGTCATATTAGAAGTCCTTTTTATATTTTGCTTAACTTAAATCAGCAACCTATAGGGAGAAAAACGAACCGTATATCGTGGGTTGCTGAGTCTATACCTCAGGACAAGATGTTCAAGTATATTTTTCCTTAATTGATAAATCGTTTGTCCTGTTTTTTTAAGTCACATTATTTATGTAATGCCTTCACGGCAATTTTAATTAACATATCTGGATTCTCCAGATTAGCCGGAGTGTAGCATGCGATAATGCTATATGTACTTTTCCAATACCCTCAAAATCGCACCATTGACTCAAAAATAAACAATATTATTCCGATAAAAAATCGAAAGAAAATAAAAAAAGCCAATCATGATTGATTGGCTTTTTATTAAAACTTAATGATCATTGACGAGTTCACGTCCTAGTTTTTTCATGCGTGGTTTATAGAGCATATGATAAGTGACGCCTAAAATAATCAACCATACTGGACTGACATATAGTGCTTTCAAAGTATCTGGTTCTAATGCCAAGATCACCAAAGTGAAAAGCATAAATGCCAGAACTATATAGCTCATCCAAACACCGCCCGGCATTTTAAAAGTTGATTTTTCATGTAACTCTGGACGTAATTTACGATAGCGTAAATAGCACACCATGATGAGACTCCACACACTAATGAATAGAATCACACAGAGTGAACTTGCCAAGGTAAATGCTTCCATTGTGTTTGGAACAAAGTACTGAAGTACCGCTCCGCCCATAATGAAAATACAAGAGAAAATCAAACCATTTGATGGCACGGCACGTTTTGATAAACGACCAAATGCACCCGGTGCCTGACCATCTTTTGATAAACCGAATAGCATACGACTGGTTGAAAACACACCGCTGTTCATCGAAGACATCACCGAAGACAGCACCACCAAGTTCATGATGATCGCAGAAACCGGAATACCCGCATTTAAGAATAACTCAACAAACGGGCTTTTATCTGCGCGAATGTGATCCCATGGTGTTACTGACATCACAATAAACAGTGCCAATACATAGAACAAAATAATACGTATCGGAATCGCGTTAATTGCCTTCGGTAAATTCTTCTCTGGATCTTTCGTTTCAGCAGCCGTTGTACCTACAAGTTCAACCCCGACAAAAGCAAACACGGCAATCTGGAAACCAGCCAAGAAGCCTTCAGTACCTTTCGGGAATAAACCACCATGCGACCAAACGTTACTGATGCTTGCTACAGCACCTTGAGGAGCTTGGAAATGGCTGAAAATCATGTAACCACCCACTCCGATCAGGCCAATAATCGCCAAGATCTTAATGAGTGCAAACCAAAATTCAATTTCACCAAACAAACGTACTGTCAGTAGGTTAAGACCCATCACAAACAACACACAGCCTGCACTAATCATGGCTTGTTGTGTTGGAGAAAAGCTCGCGCCATCGGGCAGCCAGAAACCTAAATAGTTAATGACCGCTGAAAGGTCCGCAATACCCACCAGCACCCAACCTAACCAATAGGTCCAGCCCAAATAATAACCAGCCCATGGACCAATCAGGTCATGAGCCATATCAACAAAAGATTTGTAATGCAGATTTGCAAGGAGCAACTCGCCCATTGCACGCATCAAGAAAAAGAACATTCCTCCAATGATCATATAGATCAAAAGGATTGAAGGACCTGCGAGGGAGATGGTTTTACCTGAGCCCATAAATAGGCCAGTTCCAATTGCACCGCCAATTGCAATCAGTTGTAAATGACGGTTAGACAGTTTTCGTTGCAGATGATCAGGAGAATTTTCTGTATCTGAATGACGAGCCGTTGTCATATTAAAATTCCTTTTTGAATTCCTTTGTTAAGATCAGCAACCTATGGCGAAAATCGAACCGTATGCCATAGGTCACTGAATCTGTTCACCAAAAAATGACTGGTTAAACCGTATCTATCTTCCTTCTGTTAGATACATCATCATTTTTGGAGTAAAAACGAATTACTTTTGTGCTGCCGTCACGGCAATTTCAATGAGCCAGTCTGGATTGACCAGATCGGCCTGAATTGTGGCACGCGATGGAGCAACACACCCTTTTAACCAGTCAACCCAAATTGCATTTACAGTTGAAAAGTCAGAAAGATTTTTTAAATAGAGCTGCACAGAAAGCAAGCGAGATTTATCAGTATCGGCAAGCGCCAAAAGTTCATCAATTGTTGCAAGAATTTCACGAGTTTGGCCTGCCACGTCTTGCTCGGTATTTTTAGGTACCTGACCTGACAGATAAACTACTTTGTTAAAAACAGTCACGGCGCTCATGACTTCATTGCTATTGATCTTTTGTATATCTGAATTAGACATTCGGATTTCCTTATACCTGATTAATAAATTGAACACGGGCGGTAACGGCACACATCAGTTCATAACCCACCGTACCGGATGAAACTGCGACATCATCAATAGGCAAAATAACGCCTGTACTTGATTGTCCCCAGAGCACCACTTCGCTGCCGACTTTGGCATTTTCAATACCCGTTAAATCGACGGCCAACATATCCATGCTGACGCGGCCAACTGTACGAGTGCGGACAGAGTCCACTAAAACAGGCGTACCTGTTGGTGAAATACGCTGATAACCATCGGCATAGCCACACGCTACAATCCCAATCGTCATTGCTTGCTCTGCGACAAAGTTTGAGCCATAACCTACGCTTTCATTCGCATCTAAATGCTGAACGGAAATAATTTCACTGCGTAAACTCATGGTGGGTTGTAAACCCCAATCGACAATATTATGCGTCGGGTAGTCTGGTGAGCTGCCATAAAGCATGATGCCGCTACGTGCATAATCTGATTTGAGCTGGTCTTGATAGCGCAGAATTGCCGCGCTATTACTTACCGACCTTTCACCTGGTAAATCTTTAATAATTTCTTCAAATGCACTGATTTGATAATCAATACCCTGCTGACCGAAACGATCGCCATCTGCATCTGAAAAATGCATCATGTGCGTAATCTTGGAGACGTTTGCTAAATTACTTAAACGTTCCCATGCCTGAACATAGTGCTGTGGTTTAAAACCAAGACGGTTCATGCCACTGTTCATTTTTAGGCAAATATCAAATTGAGCTGGATAGGGATGCTTGTGAACCCACTCAATTTGCTCTTCACTGTGAATGGTGAAACTGAGTTGATACTGCACACAATCAAATAAGTCTTGAGGAGAAAAGATCCCTTCGAGCAATAAAATCGGACCCGTCCAGCCTAAAGCACGAACTTTTTTTGCTTCATCAAGATCAAGTAAGGCAAAGCCATCTGCTGCTTTAAACGCTTCATAAACACGTTCAATTCCATGTCCATAAGCATTGGCTTTTACAACGGCAAAAACTTTACTGTTTGGCATAGCCTTGCGTACCGCCGCCAAGTTGTTTTGTAAGGCTTGACGGTGGATGACTGCGGTAATAGGACGAGGCATGATTAATTTCCTAACGTCCGTTATGCAGCATGCGCATGAGAATAGCGCTGAATTGAAAGACCATCTGTACTGATTTCAGTCTTATGATTCAAGACGATGTCACTGATTAATTTTCCTGAACCACACGCCATGGTCCAACCTAAAGTGCCATGACCTGTATTCAAGAACAGATTTTTAAAGCGAGTCGCTCCAATAATTGGAGTGCTGTCTGGTGTCATTGGACGTAGACCCGTCCAGAAAGACGCCTGTGCCATATCACCGCCCGGGAACAAGTCCTGAGTCACCATTTGCAAGGTTGCACGGCGGTCTTCGTTCAAACCTAAGTTAAAGCCACTTAACTCAGCCATTCCACCTACGCGAATACGTTGGTCAAAACGAGTAATCGCGATTTTGTAGGTTTCATCAAGCACGGTAGATTGCGGAGCAAAAGCAGGGTCAACAATAGGAATCGTCAACGAGTAACCTTTCACAGGATATACAGGCAACTGTAGATCGAGTGGTTTCAAGAAATCACGTGAATAACTACCAAACGCTAAAACATAACGATCTGCGGTTAAGACTTTACCATTGACCTGAACGCCCTTAATTTCATCGCCTTCAACAATCAATTTTTCTACGTTCTGGTTGAACTGAAAATTAACACCTAACTCTTTAGCAATTTGAGCTAAAGCATTGGTAAATAAATAACAGTCGCCTGTCTCGTCATTTGGTAAATGCAAACCGCCAACCAGTTTATCTTGCGTATTTGCCAAAGCAGGCTCTACACGGCCAAGTTCATTACCATTTAATAATTCGTAACTTACGCCACACTCTTGTAGAACACTAATGTCGCGTTGAACTGCTTCCATTTGTGCTTCTTTACGGAATAACTGCAAAGTGCCTTTCGCACGGTTTTCGTAATTAATACCTGTATCTTTTCTTAATTCACGTAAGCAGTCACGGCTGTATTCAGCCACACGCATCATACGTTCTTTGTTCACAGCATAACTTTGTGGATTACAGTTTTTAAGCATCTGCGCCATCCACTGTAACTGCCACATGCTGCCATCTAAATTAATAGCAAGCGGTGCGTGGTGTTGGAACATCCACTTCACAGCTTTAAAAGGAATTCCTGGTGCTGCCCAAGGGGTCGAATACCCAGGCGAAATTTGCCCTGCGTTACCAAAACTTGTTTCTTCAGCAGGACCTGACTGACGGTCAAGAACAGTGACCTCAGCTCCTTGTTGAGCTAGATAATAGGCACTTGCCACTCCGATAACGCCGCTGCCTAATACAATTACGCGCATTTCCATTCCCTCACGCACACCAGTTTATTTAACTAGTATATTTCCGCCTCAATAGTTTATTTCACTGTTTTTCTGGCTATAATCTAGGTAAATTTATGTTTTTATCACAAGAATTTTTAAAAAAGAGGAAATATCTATGCGCCCCCTAGATCGTATAGATCGCATGATTCTGGATATTTTGCAGCGTGAAGGACGAATTGCGATCAGTGAATTGGCATCGAGAGTCAACCTGTCGACCACCCCCTGTTCAGAGCGTGTCAAACGACTTGAACGCGATGGCATCATCATGGGTTACTTCGCACGACTAAACCCAGCCTACGTTGACCGCAACTTGCTCGTCTTTTTAGAAATTAAGTTATCTGCCAAATCTGGCGATGTATTTGATCAGGTGGCCAGAGACTTAGTCGAGATTCCGGAAGTACTCGAATGTCACCTCATTTCAGGTGAGTTTGACTATCTTGTAAAAGCGCGCTTAAAAGAAATGAGTGCCTACCGCCGCTTGTTAGGAGATCTGTTAAAGAAACTCCCCGCTTCGGCATCTTCACATAGTTATGTGGTCATGGAAGAAGTTAAAGAAACTTTATATCTAGATGTGAGCAAGTAAAGCGAGGCCACTATTGAACTCGCTTTACCCACATTTTGAACATTAGAAATATTTTAAAATCGAAATATGTTTATTTTGATGTTTGAATTTCGAGAACCATTTAACAGCAGGATAAAGCGCAAAAGACAACACAATCGTGATTAACCACAGCATCCACACATGGTTAACCGACAAATAATTGCCATGGTTGACTCCCCATATACTTATTGCAAATACATACATCAGTTTCAACACATATAAATGCAGTAAATAAAAGAACATAGGCACAGAGCCAAACACCACCAATGGTTTTAAAAATGAATATTGCTGCATACGTTCAAAAGCAACCAGTACAATCAAACCGATTCCAACATTCAGCAAAATAAACAGTAAAGATGGTGGATACTTGGTGAGGTTAAAAAAGCTCATTAAAGTGAGTTGTAATGACTCAAAATGCTGCCACGGCTGGTCACCATAAACATTAATAAAACGCAGTAAAACGAATAATCCAATACTTGCCAGACCGATACTCAATAAATAGCGGCTTCTTTGTTTTGCAGTATATTTTGAACTAAAGAATTGGCCTAAAACATAACCCAGCAAAATAACACCAATCCAAGGCAAAACCGGATAACTTGTGCGAAGCTTGATGTCTGCAAACTCAATCCAGCCACGCTCATGTAAAACGAACCATACATTCTGTAAAAAACCATTTGTAAAATGCACAGAATCTAATAAGTTATGCCCAAAAATAATAACCAAAGCTGCGCCAGTAAGAACAGGCAACGGTAAACTCACACAACCTGCCAACACTACCATGCTGATACCAATCGCCCAAATCACTTGTAAATAAATGACTTCTGGTGGAAAAGTCGCTGTCCAAGCAAAGTTCACTAATGTCAGCTCTAAGACAATTAAAAATAAACCACGCTTCAATAAAAACGCACGGGTTTGCTGTAAATCCTGTTTTTTTGAATGAAATAAAAAAGCCGAAATACCTGTTAAAAGAACAAAAACCGGAGCACAAATATGTGCCAATAACCGACTACCAAATAATGCAGGTTCAGTCACTGTTACATCCATTGGATCTATGACCTGCTTATGCAAATAGAAAGTTTCTCTTACATGGTCGAGCAACATAATCAATATGACCAAACCACGTAAGGCATCAATCGACTGTAAACGCTCAATATTTTTTTCTAAAGACATAGCGATAATCAATAAAATAATGTAACGTTATATTATTACATTTAATCCCTTTTGTCTTTCATGGCTGCTCATTTATGCAACACAAATTAGGTTTGTTGTCTTCCTTAGGTCTATCTTTTATCTCGACACTGAGTTGGGGAGAAGAAACGTCAACAGTACTGGCAACCATACGCGTTCAGGCTGAAACTACCCAAGAAGATGTAAGTCAAAATAGCTCGGCGACTAAATTTTCCCACGATGTTTTAGATGTACCTTTTAATCGTGCTTTTGTTTCTAAACAGGTGATGGAACAACAAGACGTTCAGCGCATTGATGATGCATTAACCTTAGTCAGTGGGGTTTTTCATCAGAATAATTATGGTGGTGGTTTTTGGGATAATTACTCTTTCCGTGGTTTTAGTGGCGATCCAAATTTAGGGGCTACCATGATCCGTAATGGTTTAAGTGTAAACAGAGGTGTTAGTGCTCCCAAAGATATCGTAAATATTGACTCTTTAGAGTTTTTAAAAGGACCAATGGCTGCCCTCTACGGACGTGGAGAAACAGGTGGTTTGCTCAATCTCAATAGCAAAAAGCCACAGTGGGAACGTGAAAGTGAAATTAACTTACGTGCCAATAGCCAAGAACAATATCGAATGAGTCTGGAACACACCGGACCGATTAACGATGAACTGGCCTATCGTTTAGCTGTGGCTCACGAAGATAATCAAAGCTTCCGTGATCATGTTAGCAGTGAACGCTGGTTCTTTTCGCCGCAGCTCACATGGAAAATTTCAGACCAGACTCAACTCGACTTTGATAGTGAATTTACTCAGCACAAAGGAACCTTTGACCGGGGGGTAAGCACCGTTAATCACCAGTTTGTGATGGACCCGAAAACCTTTACAGGCGAGCCTGACGATGGTGATATGAAAGTGAAAGATTACTTTTACCAGTTACGTCTTAGTCATGAATTTAACCCTGACTGGAAACTGAATAGTGCCGTTAGTTATAAAGATGCTCAAATGGTCGGCTTTTCGACCGAACCACGACGCCTACAAGCCGATGGCCGTACTTTAGAACGTCAACGCCGCTATCGTGATTATCAAAGTGAAGATGTGCTGGCTCAGACAGAATTGCTTGGTAAGCTTGATACTTCATGGGCTCGACATGAAATTTTACTTTCAACTGAGCTTGGTCAACTCGATTATCAACAATATCAGCTGCGTCGTAACCACAGCTCAGGCATGCCAAACACAATTGATATTTACCAACCTGAATATGGAAAATATTTACCAGATTTAGCACCGTTCACCAACACCAAAGAACAGCAACGTTACTTTGCCCTTAATGTACAAGATCAAATCTTTTTTAATGATCAATGGAGTGTGCTTTTCGGCAACCGTTTTGATCAGGTCGAACAAGACTTTAAAAATCACCTGACTCAGACCGAAAGTAACCAGACCCTTCATCAAAATAGCCCACGTTTCGGAGTAAATTTTAAAGCCTCTGACCAATGGGCATTTTATACAAACTATGGTCGTTCATTTGCGATGAATAGCGGTATGAACCGAAATGGACAAACCTTTGCTCCTGAAAAAGGTGAAAGCTATGAGGTTGGTACAAAATATAAAATAAACGACCATAGTGTACTTAGTCTTGCTCTGTTTAAAATGAAAAAACAGAATGTACTAACCACAGATCCAATCGACAATGCATTCCAAACAGCCGCTGGTGAAGTTAGCAGTAAAGGGATTGAATTTGACTTCAATAGCCAGATCAATGACCGCTGGCTCATCAATGCCAACTATAGTTATACCGATGCTCAAATTGAAAAAGACCAAGACCTAGCAAAAGGTGCACGTCTGAGCAATGTGCCAAGACACCAAGGCTCAGTGAGTACCAATTATGAATTTCTACAAGACGGCACAAGAAAAGCCGGTGTAGGTGCCAACCTCACCTATGTCGGTGAGCGCAGTGGTCATAACATTGATAATGGATTTAACTTACCGAGTTATACGCTGGTCAATTTAAATGGCTACTATGCCCCATCTGACCGCTTACGTTATCAGCTGAATGTAAATAACTTGTTTGATAAAACTTACTATGTCTCAAGCTATAGCGATTTATGGGTTCAACCGGGTGAACCACTGAACGCTTCAATTTCGGCACAGTGGAAATTTTAATTCATCTATAAAATAAAAAAGCCCGAAAACTTTCGGGCTTTTCATTAAAACATACCATTTTCATTGACGAGTGGGTCGGGCTGTATTTGCCCAATGTCCCAAAATTCGGCAATTTTTCCATTTTCGAAACGACAAATGTGAACTACTGCCAAGGTTGTTAGCCCGTTCATTTGCATTTCAATTTTAGAATGCACAGCGACCAAATCACCATCTTCAATGACATGTTGAACTTCAAAGACTTTATTTGGTGTTTCAGCCGCGCTTTCACGCATTCCTTCCTTCAAAGAGGTCGCATCACCCGAATAATAAGGGTTGTGATGCTTGAAATTCGGAGCAGTATAATTGCTGTAGGCTTCATCGACTTCGCCTGCTGCGGCAAGCTCTAAAAACCGTACGACAATTTGTTTTTGAGATAAGTTCATGATTATCTCCAACTCTTTATTTTAGACCTTACTGTAACAGGTCATCTTCTTCGTCGCCTTCCTCGAAGACATAAGCCATACAGCCCCATCCATCATATTCACCCTGAAATTTTTCAGCGATGCTGGTAAACCATTGTTCCAAATCAACAATATCTGAGTACTCTGGTTCCATATTGACAAAGACCGTAATCACCCATTCATTTGGCTCAACAGAATCATCTTGAAAGAGTGAAACCTTTTGTTCTTGGTACAGTAAATAGAGTGCACATTGCTCTGCATTTTTCTGATCTTGAAAAGCAATAGAAAATTCAATTTCATGTAGATCGGTTAAATCATCCCCGTCTTCAGCCATTTGCCAAAGTACATTGCCGTTATCGTCATCTGGAAATTGTTCGTAATCACGAGTCATAATATGATCCCTTGTTGTTGTTGCCGTATTAATATTATTCGGCATTAAGAATACCCGAGTTTTATTGCAGTTTGGGTATATATTCCGTTCCCAATTGCATCAAATTAATTTTTTTTAATTATATAAATTTTAAAAAGGCACCTGCGATTCAATCACCACATGCGTTCCATTTAATGGATGCTGGAAAGCCAAATATGCGGCATGTAACGCCATACGGTTTAAGTGAAATTGCTTAGGTTCGGGGTGATATAACTTGTCACCCATAATCGGATGTCCAATATGCATCATGTGTACACGTAGCTGGTGCGAACGCCCTGTTACTGGTTCCAGTAAAACACGAGTTTGATCAGTTTTGGCATCATAAACTAGAGGCTGAAATAAGGTTTTGGCATGTTTGCCCAACTCAAAATGCACAATTTGTCTCGGTCGATTTTCCCAATCAGTAATGAGCGGAACCTCAACGCTCCCCTCTTGATTTACTCGTCCTTGTACCACGGCAATATAGTGTTTTTTGACTGTTCTAGCCTGAAACATTTTACTCACCGCAACTTCTGCATCACGGTGTTTAGCAAACATAAGCAAACCCGAAGTCGCCATATCTAGACGATGAGTCACTTTGGCTAAAGGGAACTTTTCAAGCACCCGTAAATAAGCACTATCATGATGTTCAGGCAACCTCCCCATAACCGACAATAGACCCGCAGGTTTATCAACCACGACCAAATCGTCATCTTCAAATAAAATTGAAAGAGGATCTTGTGGCGGAGCATAAACAAAGTTGTCGTTTAAAGGCATTGTCGTAGAAGCAGCAAGTGAGCATGGCGGCAGATCATAAAGAAATTTCCAATTTACCGCAAAATATTCTATAAAACTCACCATGTTCCACGTGAAACTCAGATTGAGTTTTTACCGTTTTTTATTCATTTCAGATAAAAGATCGAGCTGAATTTCTTGAATATGTGCAAGTCTTTCCCATTGATGCGATAAAAGATGATCCATTTTTTCATGTAAATGTCTAATCTCAAGCTCAGCTTTTAAATTAATTTGATAGTCATGTTGAGCGCGTAACCGATCTTTTACCTCCTGCCGATTTTGACTCATCATAATGACAGGTGCCTGAATTGCAGCTAAACAGGACAATACCAGATTAAGTAAAATAAATGGATAAGGATCAACAGGATGTACAACCATCACTACGGTATTTAAAATGATCCAAGCCACTAAAAATAGTCCAAAACAAGTTAAAAAGACCCAACTTCCGCCAAAAGAGGCTATTTTATCTGCTAGTTTTTCACCCAAAGTCCAATTCTGATCGAACTCTGTCTCTGTATTTCGACTAATCAGCTCATGCCGTTGCATACTGCCAATCACTTCATTTTCTAAAGTTGTTAACTCGCCTTTTTCTGAACGTAAGAGTGATTGCACATATTTAATACGGTAGTCTGCCAAATCAGCACGACAAATAAAGGTTGAAAAAGACCAATCCGGATAATCTTTCAAGATTTCTTCTCCAATGACATCTCGAATGACTTCACCAGAGACCAGATCTTTTAAGGGAAAACTCTTTCCACAAACGGCGCATTGGCGACACTGGTTTTTATTGTCCATTTTATTCAGCTCGCAATTGATAATGCGTATATTATATAAACGATTTCAATGGATAACATCGTAAATAAAAATAGTACTCTAACCCAATATCTGTAAAGTGGCTGGTACTATTTTTCGGTGGGCAGGAATCACAGGCAACATGTACAGCCGCCCAAGTAAATTTTTAATATGAACCACTGTGGTTATGGTCAGTACTTGAGTCTTTTCATTTTTATAAATAGATAAAGTCACATTTAAATGTTTATCGTCATCGCCAACCACTAACTCATTTTCGGTACGCTGTAACAAGGTAAAAATTCCAATCCGATCACCAGCTACATATTCATTTTCTTTTTTATGCGCATCAATTTGCTTAAAACTTCCTAAATCTTTAAGCCCAATCTTTGAAGTAATTTTATTACGTAAATTCATACTCCATTCTATCCATTGAGGCGTGTGATGGAACAGTTTAATAAGTTGCTGAAATACATTCAGGTCTGGTTGGCCAAGCACAATACTCCACGAATCGTGGAAGTAAGCATTGTTCAATTGAGATGAGATTTGGCTGTCATGTGGCAAGGCAGAAAGATAAGGCTTATTCATGGATTATATTCTTGTAAAGTATCGTTTTTATTATAGAGAATTTTTTAGGGTGTCAAGGGAAAACATCTATGGTTTACTTCAACAATTATAACTTTGTAAGTTAGAACCTTATGCCTATAAACTTTTGATCTATAGCGTCCTAAGCCGAATCGAGACCTTTTGGGTGAGTACACACTAACGTTATACGTTTTGGTGCATGCTACTCTTTTCGATCCCTATCACACCCTTGAGATATAGTTTAGCCAGCACCCTGCGGGATTGTTTTTCTAAGAACAGCTAATTTTAAATATTTTTGGGAATTTTTACGTAATTAAATAAATTAAAAAGAATTTATTCCCATTTCACTATAATTAGTTAAATTTAAATTCCACTTTATTTGTATTTTACGGTTTATTTTACCAAGTCATTAACTATTTTTTATAGCATTGCATCAAAATATAAAAATTAAATTACCCTTCACTTCTTTCAGTCATGAAGGGCAAAAATCTTTTATGAAGATATAAAACCATGCTTACGAGCACTGTAAACAGTGCATAACGCGATGAGAGCAAAAGCCAGCATAATCCATGGAAAAGACACTGCGCCAAAGCTTTCAAGTAGCCCGCCGCCAACCATTCCACCGAATGCGATAGCAAGGTTAAACATAGTGACCAACATGGACTGTGCGACATCTGCCTCATGACCCGCTGTATTTGCTAAGGCTGTTTGTAATAATGTTGGAGCACCACCAAAAGTTACTCCCCACAGCACAACCCCAGTTATCACTACAAAACTCGAAGAACTGTAAGCACCTAACAGTGTTGTTGCAATAGCAAATACAAATAAGCTTAAAAGCGTTATTTTTCTTAATGATCGATCGATAAACATACCTGTAATGAGAATGCCTACAATTGAAGAAATACCAAATAGAAAAAGTATCGTCTCGACTTTGTATGCCTGCCCTGTCGAAGCCAAGAAAGGCGAAATATAAGTATAAAGAATGCTATGGGCTAATATCCAAAGAAATACGACTGCTAAAACAGCTCTAATGCCAGGCATTAAAAGAACTTTTAAAATCGGCAACCTTTTTTGTGCTGACTGTCCCGCAAAATCAGGAATACTAAAACGAATCCAGACAAATAAAATCAATGCCAGTAAAGACATTATCCAAAATACGCCACGCCACTCAAACAGCGTTCCCAACCACGCACCTAAAGGAACACCAATAGACAAAGCAATTGGCTGTCCAACCCCAGCAATTGCTAAAGCTCGACCTTGATAAGATGCAGAGACCATGCGTCTTACATAACCCGCTAAAAGCCCCCATATAACGCCCGCCGCCATACCTGCAATGAAACGAGCAATCAAAGTCAAAATATAATCATTTGATAAGGCAGTAATCGCATTAAATAAAAGTAAACCTGCAATCGCACTGAGTAACAAGGGTCTCCGATTCCAACTACGGGTAAGACTAATGAGAGGTATTGCTGCTAAAACCGAACCTAAGGCATACACTGCAATAAGCTGCCCTGCGTATGCCTCTGAAATATTTAGCCCTTGACTGATTTGGGGCAAAAGCCCTGCTGGCATGGTTTCTGTCATAATGGTTAGAAAACCTGCAACAGTAAAAGCCAACAGTTTCCAAATCGGTAATTGAGCAGAGAACTCATCATTTAAATGGTGAGATGTTTCATCACTCTTAATATTCATAAAGCTTTACTCTCAAATTCTTTTTTAACGTACTTACCATGCTCTGCATAGCTATATGCTTGTTTTACAACGTTAGGATAGGAAGACATTTATTCTCCATGTGAATTAAAAATCATCATTATGGAATGATCATTCCAATTTAAGTTAAATAAAAACCTTAACTATCCAGCTCAACAATAGTTAAGGTTTAAATGAGTTTTATAAAACGTTTAAAGCAACCTCGACCACATCCATTAAGCATTGCTTTCTTTGTTCAAGCGGGCTGCCTTTGCCTAAAACACGCAAACCTTGCATAGTATTTAGAAAGAAACTTGCTAACGCACACGGATTTTGAGTAGAAGCAATTTCACCAGATTGTTGAGCCCTAATTAACAAACTCTCTAAAGCATGCTGTAGTTTCTGTAGGTTACTTACAACAAATTGAGTGACATCTTCATCATGGCCAGACAACTCTAAACAAGCATTTGCGACCAGACAGCCTTTGTGTTCTGCATCATTTAGCTCATCTTCAACCACATTAATCAGTAATTGCCGAATCAGTTCTTTGGGTGAGCCTGAACCAGACAACAACTTCACATTATTAAGTGTAGTTAAAAGTTCATAGCGTTGTAATGCTTTTTGATAAAGCCCCTGTTTACTCTGAAACGTACTGTAAAGGCTACTTCTAGATAATCCCGTACCTTCAACTAAGTCTTGAACTGAAGTCGCTGCATATCCATGACACCAAAAAACATGCATGGCTGCATCAGCAATTTCATCAATTTCAAATTCCTTTGTTCTCATAAGCAGCCTTAACAGGAACGATCGTTCCAATTAATTTATGATATGAAGATAAATAAGTCAAATTAAAAGTTATTTTATCAATCATTGTCCCATCTGGATCATTTAAACCAAACTTACTCATTACTGCTTTTAAGATTTTTTGTTTTGCTCTTTTCAGTATTATTTTTTATAGATAACTTTTTCGCTTGAATACATTATAAAAACATATTATAAACTATTTCTAACCAAATAATTGGTTTTTGGAACTTTATAATGAACAACAATATTATAATCTTTGGTTATGGAACAGGTATTTCTAAAGCCGTAGCACATAAATTTGGTAAAGAAGGCTATAAAATCGGGTTAGTGGCACGAAATGCCGAAAAACTCGAAAAGGCCATTTTAGAACTTAAAACACATGGTATTGAAGCTTACGCTTTTACATGTGATTTAGCCGTTCTTGGAAACATACCAAATCTTATTCAACGCATTAAAGATCAATTAGGAGAGATTAAAAATATTCATTGGAATGCTTCCCATGATATTGAAGGCAACATATTAGAAACCCCTCCACTGGAGCTCACCAAAAGCTTTCATATTCGCGTTTCGAGCTATATTGCTACGGTACAAGCTTGCCTACGTGATTTAGAAAAAAATCATGGCAGCATTTTATCGACAAATGGAATTTTCGCGTTCGATGCAGTGGGAATAGATTTAGTTGCCAAAGAATATTCATCATTAGCAATTACTGCTGCCGCCCAATATAAAACCACCAACTTACTTGCTCATAGTCTAGCTGACTCAAGTGTTTACGTGAGCCAAGTGGTTGTGAATGGTTTCGTTGATGGGACATCTGGTGCACAAGATAAGACCTACACAGTACATCCCGAAACCATTGCAGAGCAGTTCTGGTACTTACATCAACGTAAACAAGAAACAGTTTCTCTTTGTGGAGAAGCAATTCAAGCTGCTTAAAATTATTTCTTATGACTGAAGAAGCGTAATCAATTACGCTTCTCTGAACTTCTTTAATTTTAAGCTTGTATGTATATGAATTATTTTATTATTTTTCATATTCTGAAGGATCAATTTTGTATTTTTTAAATAAAATAGAGCGTACAGAATCATTTATGCTGTCATCATATTTAATAATTAAATAAATATCTTTCTTAGTTAAAGGAATAGCTTTTAAAATATCACTTAGCTCTGTACTTCTAATAGAGCGTACTTCACTTGGTTGTTTAGATATTTCAGGATCTTGCTCTTCAAACTTAAAATCAACACCTTGCAAGTTGAAATAAACCATAACTCTTCTGTTTAAAGAGTCACTATCATCATATAAAACAGTACCTTCTGGCAAAATATAATATTCTGGCAAAGTACTATTTTTCGAATATTTACCTTCAAACGAATATATCTTTAAAGGTTTCTCTAGAACATGAATTTCTGGTGTTTTTGTAAGTTTCCAGAAGTAATAGTTTAATAAAGACTGAACGATGAAAAGTAAAATTAGTATGGTAATTAATAAATTCTTTTTCATACTTACCTCTTATTTAAACCAAATAAAATCATATGGTTAAATATCTTATTCATTTACAATAAATTCATAGGTCTTATCTAACTTCCCATCCCCACTAGCATAAAAACCCGCATATATATGAATCGTAAAAGTTCCTTTATATTTTGGAACTCCAGTAATTTTTAAATTATTATAAGCATCTGCTTCATTTTCATCTATTGAGCTAATAGAGATATTCATATCAATTGGAAAATTAGTTTCAACCTCAAAAGATTGTGGTATTACTCTACCACCTGTGATGTTCAATTGTTGATTATACGTCTCTCCTACATAGGCTACTGGAAGCCTTTCCGGATCAATTGTATATTCGTGACCACACCCTGTCATAAGTAACAATAGAACACCTAAAGTTATGAAATTAAATTTCAAATTTTTAATCAAATTATTTTCCTTCCCATACAATTGGAAATTTTTCCGATTTAGAGACATTACCAATCATTGTAGAGAGAATTGCTTGGCATTCTAAATTGATTTTTTTAACTGAACTTATATCTATAGGCTGGCAGCTTCTATTATTATCATGATTTGAGCAAAATTCTACAGATACATCAATTTTATTATTTTCAATCTTATTTATATAAGTATCTAATATTTGCTAATGATCAATTATATTTTTACAAATAAACTTTTTTGATGATGATTCTTTTATTTTATTTAAAACGTCCTTATCTTCAATCTTGATAGAAAAATTTAATTTTTTATTACTTTTTACAATATCATCTATTGTGAAATTTGAAAAACTTTCACTACAACCAGTTAATAAAATTAATCCTAACAAACAAAGAAATTTATCCATCTAAACATTTCATTTAAAGTAAGATTTTCTTATAGTCTCTTTTGATATTAAAATATCATCTGCTATGACTTTAGCATCTTTTAAAAAGCCACCAAAAATTACCCTACAAGACATATTATTAAATAATATTTTTTCTAACTGGCTCTTATTGATACATATATTCATTGATTCATCTTCACAGACTTTAAAGTACCCAGGTGAAGTATATTTTCCATTATCTAATTTCTCTTCATCAATTAAAATTTCACCTGTAATAATGTATTTCTCAAGATTATCACATTTAAAATGAGAATATTTATACTTATTTTCATGATAAATTTTATTTAATCCCAAATTTGTTACCAAATTAAATTTAAAAATATCACCACTCATACCAGCCATATGAGAATAAGTTAAATTTTTAAGGGTCATATCCTTAAAATTTTCTTTCTCATTTTTGGCTAGAGGATTACAACCTGAAAATAAAATCGATAAAATTATTAAAAAATATTTACACATCCATTTTATTCTACAATAATTAATTTATATTTTTTATTCAGTTCATCACTACCACCGCCATAAAAACCTGTTGAAATATTTATTGTATATTCACCTTTATATTTGGGAATACCCTTAATTGAGAAATCATTAAAACCGCTAGTATCATTGTTCGGTTGAATTTTCAATCCTAAATCATCAGGCATATTAGTTTCTATTTCAAAGTACTTATCCACTACTTTTCCGCCAGTAATTTTTATATTCTGGGAATATACTTCATTGACATGAGCTACAGCGAGTTCCTTTGGTTGTACATCATAGTTGCTACAACCATTAAGAATCATTGCCAATAAAATATATCGAAACATGTCTTTTTATTCTTTAACTACAAATTCATAGGTTTTATTTAGCTTGTCATCGCCTCGCCCATAGAAATATGCATTAATTACAATTTCATATTTCCCTTTATATTTTGGAATTCCATCAATTTTTATATGATTGTATCCATCTATATCATCTACGGGAGTAATTTTAATCTCCTGATTCTCTGGGATATTAGAAGTTAATTCAAAATGTTGTTCAGAAACTTTACCTCCTGTAATTTCAATAAACTGTGTATATGACTTTCCAACATGGGCATCAGGTAACTTATTGGGAGAAATATCATACTTATGACCACATCCAGTTAACATAAAAAAACTTAGAATTATTGAAAATTTATAAAGCTTCATTAAAAACTCTCTCTTTTAACAACTATTGCAAAAAAAATATTCTTGCAGAAATTAGTGTAAGAAATATTCTTCCCTAATCTTTGCCTATTTTCTCCCCATGAAAACAGTTTCAATGATACTAAAGTTTGGTCAGGGTCTAATTCCTTTGTAATAGGATTCCCATTAGCTTCTCTTAGCTTGTCTGTCCAAACTACCCAATGATCAGGTAAGTTCCGTGTTCCCGAACTAAAACCATTACTCAATATGCTTGCAGATATTAAAGTAACTACATAAAACCCAGACTCTATATATTTATTAAGCTGATCAACTAAACTAGGAGAAAATCCAGTTATAGAGAAGGAAAATGTTTCCACTCCTTTAAAACCGCTTTTCTTAAACCAATTAGTTACCTCTGTCCATAAAGTTATACCCGGAACTTCTTGGCTAGGGTCTTTTAAATGTAATGCAATATTTTCTGACTCTCTTAAACTAGCTAATGTGATCCAATCAATTGGAGGGATTTTAGGAGAATCTTTGATATAGAAATTTTTTACACGCACACATCCATCTTTAGCAGGCTTTATTTCTAATTCACCTATTCTAGTCACTCCTGTTTCCCACAATTGTTTAACTGCAAGCTTATAATTATTAGGACTGAGATTAATAAGACAAAAGAAGTAGACTGCCGGACCACATAACGAAGCCAAGTCCTGATTTGGTAGAGGTTCGTTCAAACGAGCTTGTAAACCAGCTTCAATTTGTATTTTTGAAAATGGGTCTTTCGCTTCCAGATTAACGCAGCGAACTGTGTTCACTGTAAGACCTGGATATTAAAGACCCATCTCAAAACATAACATGGGTAACACCTGAAGGCGGCGGTGGTCCAAACTACCCGAACATGTAAATAAATAAACCCGCTTTGGCGGGTTTATTACATTTCTAGTTCTCAACTTAATAAATTACAGATCAACTTTAGCACCAACAACTTGATTTTATTCAAAATTAGCATTCGTCAACTTTGCTTTATTTGATTGATAAGCATCATTTGAATAATTTTTTCTTAATTCAATTCTGCATTCAGTATCAATTTTTGCTTTTTTAATATCGACTGAACAATCATCATTTTTACATATTTCGACATGTGCCATATATTTATATAATTGATTATTAATTTCTTCTGAATCTAAGTCTACTCCACCTCTTACCATAAACTGATTTTCCAAACAATTTAGCTTAGAAATAGGAAATGCATTTTTTTCAGAAATTTCTTTTAAAGAAGAAGAACTTGTAACAAAACCTTGGTATGTTTTTTCTCCACTATACATAGATTGGAAATATTTAAATTTTCCAAAATTAATATCGGTAGATTGAGAATCTATGTTTTTAGAAGTACAACCAAATAATAAAAATATCCATATACATGATAAAAATTTCATTTTACTTGAACCTTTTTTAATTCGGCTTGCAATATTTGCTCTGGTGATTTAGATATACTAGGTATTGTTTCACGCATCATTTTGCTAAACCAAGCGTGACTAAATTTAGTTTCATGAAATGTATTGCTGTGTTCTTTTGGATAACTATCCCATTGCCCTCCAGCATCAGCAATTGCATCATCTGTTGTATAACTAGTAGGGCTAGGATGATACCCTTTCCATTTTGGTTTATAGCCTTCCCATTCCACCGTATTCTTTATATCGGTGACAACATTATTATTTGGTTTACAAAAAACATTTATCCAATTATTTGCAACAGGTTGTGGTGCTAGTAAATAAATTTGGGCTCTTACTGCTGGAGTAGTTAATATATTGGGAGGACTGTTTTTTGATAATAAAACTCCAACAGGGTCAATAGTAATTAATAAATTCACTGGTACCCCTGCTTTGTTCAGTTCTGTAACTAAACCAGATGAATTCCAGCCACCCAAACTATGACCTATAATATTAATTTGAGTTTGTGGATTTTTCGCATAAACCTCAAGAATATCTTTAAAAGCATTTCTTTTACCTGAAGCTACAGGAATAGTTACTTTTCTATTATTATAAGCCTCCTCATAGCCATAATATTGTTTTAAATTTTTTGTATTCCCCGTATTAAAATTTTTTGCATAATTACCAACAATTTCTGTAGGCCCTAAAGAATCTCCCACACCTGGTAGTTTTACATCTCCATATATAAAAGGGTATTTATCAGCAGCCCCGCCAACAAAGGCTGTAAAACTTTGGGTATAAACTTTAAGTTTAACTGGTACAACCGCTGGCACAGGATTAACCGTTCCCATTGTTGTCTTAACCAAATTAGCATAAGCTTGTACTTCAGTGCCCATCGTTTATCACCACATGTATTTTATATTGCTTATTCGGCTCTTCTGTTTCTAACTTAACTAAGCCAGTTCGATCTAACTTACCGCGCTCAATTTCTTTATCATTTTCGTCAAAAATAATATATTCCGTGCCAGGTTTTAGTTTATTTCCTTGTTTATCCATTACATCAAACCATAAACCATATTTTTGTTTTCCTTGTTCGGGTAGATACGGTAATGAACTATTTACATTCCCGCCTCCCATAAACAAATGCTGTCCAGCCTTCGCTTCAAATTTGCCACTTGTGGTCATAAAAATACCCGACCCAGTAATTTTGACTTGAGAGCCGCCTGCGGTGAGCACAATTTCTTTGGCTGCTGTCGCTTCAATTTTGTCTTCTGCTGAAATAATCTGAACCGCTTTACGGGCAATTAAATCTGCTCCGTCACCTTGCGCTTGTATCTCGACTTTACCTTTACCGGCATATAGTCTTGCCCCTTCTTGCGCGGCAAAAAGGCTAATTTTATTTTGGGCATGTGCAATCAAGTTCTTTTGTGTAGACAAGTTAATGCTGTCCCCAGCAGTTTGGTTTAGCTGCCCATCTGCGCTTAAGTGAATATCTTCGTTACTGCTCAGCGCGACGCTATTTGGGCTCGCCAACAACATAATCGCCTCTTTAAATGTTTTGGCTTTTGCGTTGTCTTGCTGCTCAAGTTTTTCAATAAAGGATTTTAAGTTTTCTAAATTTTCTAACGGGTCAGTTTGCTGATTTTTGGCAACTTCACTGAGTGCCTTGGCATTGTTAAGGCCACCGTCTATTTGTTGCTTGGCCTCAATTGCATCGAGGTGTACGCCTTGAGCTTGGTCCTGTTTGTGGGTACTAAGGAGTAAGCCACTCCCAGCTCTTACCGCACCCCATTGGTCTGTTCGTAGCTCAAAACCTTCACCACGACCGTCACTTTCGGCATTGTCTTTTGGATGGCTTAAGTTACCCAAGTTTAGTTGGCTTGCCGCATGACTGCTTTGTAGTTGGGCACTGATTTGCCCTGTGGTGTCATCAAAACGTAGTTGGTTAAAGCCCTTACCATCAACTTCTTCTGAGCGAATGCCGCTCAGTTTTTTGGTGTCAGGTAGCTGGCCTTTCTGGTCAAACTGGGTTGGGTGACGTTCGGCTTCGTGAATGCGGCCTACCACAAATGGGCGGTCAATATTGCCGTCAAAGAAGTCGATCACAACGATCTCACCCACGCGAGGCAAGAAGCGTGCACCATAACCTGCGCCTGCCCACGGGGTGAGTACATCGACCCAAGCCGAGTCGGTGTCATTGTCGTTACTTCCCACTCCTCCGTCATGACTATGGTCGTCAGCTCGGGTAAACAGGAAACGGACTTTAATGCGTCCCCACTGATCAACATGGATGCTTTCGCCTTCCAACCCCACCACTCTAGCTCGCTGCGGGTAAGCTGCTGGTCGGTGTTCTAGCGGACTATATTCGGGCACAGCTTTAATGTTGCGTCGAACAACATTCAGCTCAGCAAAGTGGCGTTGCTCAGGGTTTTGCGTGTCGAGTTGAGCTGCTTTGAGCTTGTCTTTTGGTAATAGGCGCTCAAGTTGCTGTTGTAATTCTTTCGGTAAATTATTCTGGTTATAGTAGTGCTTGCTTAAGATTAAAAATTCTTTATCAGCACTGTCATGGCGCTCAAGTTCAGGGTGGTCATTCAGCTCAAACCAGTAACCCACTTGTGCATCACGAACGTTGCCTGAAACCGTAAACTGTTTAGAACTCAGGTGATGGTAAGCATTGATGTGCTGGTTAAGCTGTTCAATCTGGCTATTACCCGAAGCTGTGGCTTGATCTTCACCGTTTAAGTCCTGCATCCAAGCGGGGCTAACGTGCCATGCATCTTCAAGGTTTAGGCTGGCATTGTCATAATGTTCACTGTGCTGCTGCGTGCCCTGTACGCTGCCACTACCTTCTTCTTGTTGCAGCGCATCGGCTTGCCAACGTTGCACATGAACCGAAGTTGGCTGTAAACGGCGCTCAGCTTTGACTTGGGTAAGGGTATCGAACTGCTCTGTGGCACTACTGCGTTGGTAGCGTAGACTACGGCGTTCAAGCGCCTGATAATTTTGATTATCGTCAATTAAACGCAATACTTGTGGCTGAATAGAAGCACTAGGGTCAGCGACCAAAAGCTGCGATTCATCAACCAGCCAGTTTATGCCTTCGCTACGCCACAAACGGGTTAAAAAGTCATAGTCGCTTTCATTTGACTGCATCACAAATGGACGCACATCGTAGTCTTTAGTTAAGCCTGCCGTGTCGAGCGTTAGGCTTGCGGCAAATAACGGGCTTTTACCCTGCCATTCTTTAAACAGAATTTCGCTAATATCGCGCACGCTTTTATTCATAAACACGCGGCTATTACGGCGTTTATGCCAAAGTGCAGTTGGATCTTTTAAGGTGAGGTTATAAATAGTGAGTGAGCCGTCGCTTTGCCCTTGGCTCGCTTCGGTAATAATGCCTGTAGTTCTAAAAAACTGGCCTGTATCAGTGACCTGATCTACGGCAACCTGACAGCCAATAAATTGTTTTAATGCAATATGTGCGTTTGTCGACAGACACAGTAATTCAGCAACGCTACCTTGGTTGAGCGTATGTTCGCCTTCAATGCGCTGTAAGAAGACTTGCTGATTTAAAGACTGATTTGAGAATTGGATATGAACAGCACGATTTTGTGAAACAAGGCCTAAACGTTCCAATATACTCGACACACTCATCTGCATTTTTATTATCAATCAAACTTATATTTAGGCCGCATTTTAATTAAAAAAAGACTAACCTGTCTATCTATACTCATTTTCAAAATGTAACTGGTCTAAATATACTGTTTTAGGTTAGCTTCTTATTAAATAGGTATTTACAAAGTAAAATTAGATCATTTTAAAGCGCTATAAAGTGCCTACATATATTTAATATTTTTCTTTTATATTCAAATAGATATTAAAGAAAATAATTTTTCAAATTAATAAAATTCAGGATGAGATATGAAAATAAAAAAGTCTGCTTTTTATATATTTATGGTGATTTTCTCACTTCATTCTTCAGCATTTGCTGAGCCGAGTGTCGCCGATATTCAATATCGTGCAGAACAAGGGCAACCCGTGGCTCAATATCATTTGGGCATGATGCTTTTAAGCGGCGAACAAGGCGTTGTTAAAAATTATGAGCAAGCTTTTAAATGGCTAACTGCGGCTGACCAAAATGGAAGTGTGGGCGCAAAATATAGTTTAGGCATGATGTATTACACAGGCACAGGGGTAGAAAAAGATGCCAAGCGCGCTTTTGATTATTTTACTAAGGCTGCGGCTAAGGGTCATGCTAAAGCGCAATATAACTTAGGGGTGTTATACGACAAGGGTGAAGGAACTGCGCAAAATTATGGAAAAGCGTTTGAATGGTTTAGTCGTGCTGCCGAGCAAGGCTATCCACCTGCAGAATATAATTTAGCTCAGCTATATAATAAAGGTCACGGTGTCTCAAAAAGTGATGAGCAAGCGCTTAAGTGGTACACCAAAGCGGCTGAGCATGGCGAAAGTGATGCCCAGTACAACTTGGCCCAAATGTATTTAAATGGTGAAGGCACGCCGAAAAACCCACAACTGGCAAAGAAATGGTTCCAACAAGCTGCCAATACAGGCGATGTAGATGCGAAAGAAATGCTTAAAAGTTTAGAATAAAGACTGTCTTACCTCTAATATTTTATAAATCAATGAATTTCTATTACTTATAAGACAGTATGTATGACCTATTTTATTGTTTTTATAAGGCCACATTGATTTCGATTTTAAATTACTCTTCCCATTTTCTAAAAACGAGACAGGTATTTACGCCACCAAAACCAAAGCTATTACTCATGACTGTTTTTAGTTCGGTTTCTCTGCTCGTTTGAACAATATCAAAACTTTTAGCTTCTTCGCGCAGTTCGGTAATATTAATACTCGGCGCGATAAAGTTATTTTGCAGCATTAAAATAGAATAAATAGCTTCGTGTACGCCTGCTGCCCCCAAACTATGTCCAGTCATCGACTTGGTCGAACTAAGTGGCGGTACTTTTTCACTACCAAAAGCTCTTTCTATGGCTAATAGTTCTGGAATGTCTCCTGCTGGCGTTGAAGTACCATGCGTATTTATATAATCAATGGTTTCAGAACCGTTTTGCTTAGCTTCTGCTAGTGCCAACTTAATACAGCGAGTCGCACCTTCACCACTTGGGGCTACCATATCAACGCCATCACTATTGGCAGCATATCCAACCACTTCTGCCAAAATTTTTGCTCCCCGCTTTTGGGCATGACTTAAAGACTCCAAAATCACCATGCCACCGCCACCAGCGATCACAAAGCCATCGTTATCTTTTGAATATGGGCGGGAAGCCGTTTCAGGCGCATCGTTATATTTAGAGCATAATGCTCCCATCGCATCGAATATTGCCGTTTGAGACCAATGATCTTCTTCGCCGCCACCAGCCAGCATTAAGTCTTGTTTACCAGAAGCGATTAGGTGAAATGCATAGCCAATTGCATCGGCTGAAGTGGCACAGGCACTCGCGATTGATTGAGATACACCTTTTAGGTTGAAAGCATTTGATAGGTTAGAACTAACCGTATTTGTAAGATAGCGTGATGCTAAATAAGGTGATACTTCGCTTGCGCCTTTTTCTTTTAAAGTATTCAGCATATCAATGATTGAAGCTGTCGAGCTGCCACCTGTTCCTCCAATCACGCCATATTTTGAGTTGTTCGCAATATCACTCACATCAAGCTCAGCATGTTGTAGCGCATCGACCGCCGAGTTGTATGCATACATGGCACAAACGCCCATGTGTTTTTTTAATTCTGGATCAATATTTTCAAAATCCATTTTGGCTGTGCCGCTGACGTGACTCCGAAAATTCAATTGTGCATAGACATCGTTATAGCGAATGCCCGAGCGACCTACTTTTAAGGACTCGGTTACTTTCTCTAAAGTATTTCCAATACAAGAATTGATTCCCATACCTGTTATTACAACACGTTCCATTTTTATCTCTGTAAAAATAATAAAAATAGATCTTAACAATCAAGTTCTTTTTTGGAACTGGCAAAATATTTCTATATTTATTATTTTTTCTAATCAAATATAAATAAAAAGTTAATAATAATATTTTTATTTTAAAATATATTTAGATTTATTATTAAATCAAAAATATTTTAAATATTAAATTGACGTAATTAAAATCACCGATTATTATCTCGTTGCTGGCCTACATTGCCAGTCGGTTTTGACAGACCGTTGATCCACGGCGGGTTATAGTACAATCTATAAGTCGTTAGACCCTTGCGTCCCCTTTTCTTTGCGGTAGGACGGATGGGGGACGCCCCGTGCGTGCTGGTTCCATGGATCCCAGTCTGTCAACCCCCTTTCGTTCTACCACCATAAATTAATTCGCGGTGATCTGGTGGTAGAGCTCCATACTTTTAAGGAGTTGACCATGACACTTTTCAAACTTATTCCCTCTCCAATTTAATCATTTTATTTATTTAAAATTTGGGTTTTCTATTGCCTAATTTTTTAAATTTATAAAGTATTTTTATTTTAAAACTTAAATTATTTTATTTTCCTATATTTATGGGAGGATTAATTATTACCTAAAAATTATTTTAATCCTTAAAACCAATTATATTTTTATTCTACTCATAGATATAAATCATTATGAGAATAATATGACAATTTATAAACCTATTTTGGCTTTAAGTTTCATTCTAGGCAGCTTGGGTATTTCGGGTTGTAACTTACACACCCAGCAGGAGTTTGAAAAAATTTGCCTGTCGGGTGGGCACACCCAAGCCAGTTGCGACTGTATTTACCAGCGACTTGAACAAGCTTACTCACCTAAGCTGATGCAGCGCCTAGAACATGTCAGTTTGCAAAGTCCTGTTCTCCCACAGGACTTTGCCCCTACTTTTTTCAGCGTCATGCAACGGTGTGACAAAAGTAGTATGGGCTAAGCATTTGGCTTAGCTCCTTTATCTCTGTGTTGCAATGGTTTCTTACTTTAAATCAGCGCAAAAGATTAAAGCCTGTTGTGGCACAGAGGCCTAAAGAAGAATATTTTTAAGGAATTTGAACTCTTATAGTTTAGATATTTCTATACTTAGCTCGTTTTTAACGATAAAGTCATGTTTAATAAGTAGTATTTTTTATCATTAATATCATAGAGCTAATAAAAATGAGTTTTTATACAGAACTACAAGTCCGTTATACAGATTTTGATACGATTGATTTATCTACTGAAAAGCAAAAAATTCTAGAAATATTAACTATGTTAGCTGAAGGTGCAACTCATGAGGATCTCTATAATGACTTAGTGAGTGCCTTTGCTAATGGACAGGCTGACCTTAATATTGACCCTATTTATTGCGAAATAATAATAGAAAAAATTACCGCCCTATTTCCACATGCAAATTTTGAATGTCGAGGGTTAGGAGAAGAGTATTTTTATACATGGATTCTTTGTGTTGAAAATGGGCAGATTATTTTTAGCAGCAAGCCTTGGGAAACTGAAAATCCTTTTATATAAGAATAATCATACGTTCATATTGTTTTGTACGTTTTAACCTACAAACTTTTAGGGATTTTGCGGATTGGCGATACCCTGCTTTTTTCCTATGATGAGTTCATACAGGAACAGGATGTTCCGGAACACAAAACAACAATAATAGGTTCATGCACTAGGAGCGTGAGATACGACAGGAGTCATATCTAGCAACCAAATACGAAAAAGCTCGACAGGATGTCGAGCTTTTTTTATATCTGAATATTGATAAAATTTTAGAGTTTAAAAATCTCAGGCAAGCTATCTGCAAGAATATGAGGAATGTTATTTGGATAAACAATCTCGTCTGTTTGACTTAATTCATCAAATGTCCACCAACGACTTTTACTAATCACAAGCTTTTCATGTTCTGACCAGTTTACTGTATTCACTTCTTCATTTTTAATAAAAACAATAAAGAGTCTTTCTTCAGAAATCACAACTTCCGCACTCGGTAGCATCATTTCAAAATTGCGTGTTGCAACATGATTACCTACATTCTGTCTTACTACACCTAACTCTTCATAAAGCTCTCGGCAAGCTGCTTGCTCGAAGGTTTCCCCTTCTTCAAGCCCTCCACCGACAGTTGCCCAATGTGATTGACCAGCCAAAGCATCATTTGTATGAGTAAATTGAAATAATAAAATTTGATGTTTTTCATTAATCACTAATAGTCTTGAAGATTTTCTAATACGCATTTGATTTTTTCTTGAAGTAACAAGGTGGCTATTATTCATATTCGCTTTGAAAAGTTAAATTATTTCTCAATGTACGTTTTAACCTACAAGCTTTTAGGGATTTTGCGGATTGGCGACTTCCCGTTTTTTTCCTATGATGAGTTCATACAGGAACAGGATGTTCCAGAACATAAAACTACAATAATAGGTTCATGCACTAGGAGCGTGAGATACGACAGGAGTCATATCTAGCAACCAAATACGAAAAAGCTCGACAGGATGTCGGGCTTTTTTATTGCTGTTTAAAAATAATCTGAAAGAAAATTCTTATAGTGTTTTATTCACAACATACCGTTGAACTACTTGATCTTGAGTAATTTCAGAATGAAGACAACCATTGTTTGCTTGAATTACTTTTGCGGACGCTAAATTAGTTTTATAACAATGTATATGTAATTCCGTTAGGCCTAACTTCCATGCCTCCTGAATCGTAAGCTCTAATAATTTTGAACCAAAATCATTTCTACGTTTAGAAGGGCGAATACCTAGACCAATATGCCCGCCACAATATTGAATCTGTTCATTAAGCTTAGGTCGTAAGTTAGATACACCAATAATTTCATTACCCTAAAGCGTAGTGTTCAATCAATACCACGTGAGCATCTTCACGACCTGTTAATCGCTATTTGTTTAATTGGAATCTATTTTTACTTCAACTCATTTTGCCAAGGAAACTTTTTCAGTCGATGTCTCACGCGATACATCAATCCGCCATGCAGGTTGCCGACATGCCATGCTAATTTTGAAGTCAGGGTCATGTCAGGAATCCAATAACGAGATTGTAAAGGTACAACAGGTTTAGGTTCAGCCAATTCAATCTCTGCGGCGATATAGCCTTCACCATCCGCTAAACTCATACGTGCCAACACATTTCCAGTAGCATCACAGATTTGTGTTTCACCCACCATTTCCGTTAACCATTTGACGTAAGGTAACATCGGCATATCACTCAGGATTTCTCCGACATGGGCAGCATGTACCACTGGAATACCTGTTAAACGTGCCATTTGTGCAGGCAGTGCTTCACTTTGATGTTTATATATTTCATGTTCACGACGCATCCATGTACCCAATAGCCCATACCAATTAATCGGCATGGAGTACCAACACATTCCGCCTAAAATCAACTGTGCTTGCTGTTCTCGCACACGTTTGGCTGTGCGAAATCTTGCCCACTCCCAGCCCGACAGCAAAGCAACTTTACAGTTTAAGCTTGTCGAATCCACCTGCCCATCGTCCGAACCACCACGATAAAAGTTTTGCTCCCATGCAGTTGGAATATCTTTGTCATGCAGATGATAATCGCCATTACGCTCCACCATGACATAACTGCCATAAGTATGCCCATCACGTATCGCTACAAATCCACCTGTGATCACCACATTTAATTGCTTCGCTAAGCGGATTAAAAGCTGTAAGGGCTTGCCCTCCAAAGGTTGTGGTGTAAACAACGCCTGTGGTGAATAGACGTTTGGAGAAGTCATCGACTCAGGAAGTACGATCACATCAGGCGTATGCTCTTGATGTGCAGCTAAAATCAATTGTTCAAGTTTTTTTAAATTTGCTTCAACCTTTCCTAACTGTAATGCAGGCTGAATGGCAACGATTTTCATATATGTAATTCTTTTGAGTACTCATAAAAAGCTTAGCATCGAATCTTAGAAATACTTTGACCGTACTGCCTCAATGCTTGGTTTATTTTTCTGTAGAGCGACCGCTGATAAAACTAGTATTAGCTCTAAACATCGACGGCGCAAAATCCACCATACGGCGTAAAGTTCGGGTGAAATGGACTTGAACTGAAAAGCCTATCTTTTATAAGCATAATAAACCTGCGACCTTTAAACAGCTGTTCTTTGGCCTCGCCTGCGATTTTACTATGTATAAAGATATTTTATTAAAACGTGTGAAGTGGTGATATACATGGAAAACTTAGATTATAAAATTACGTCTAAGTTCTCTTATTCAACCAAATTTAAAAATTCACGATGTTGAATGACTGATCTTTTCTTGCTTTTTATGGCGTATCCAAAGTATTGCCAAAATAACAGCAATAACCACCACAACTGCGACAAGCGCGGGAACTAGCAAAGCTGAAACAGAAAGTAAGATTGCCCCAATCCACTCCCCTGTAGCGACAACAAAATTTCCTAAGCCGCCAGTGGTTGCAGTTGAAACACCGCGTGCAGCGACTGTACTCATTTGCACCACACCAGCCGTACCACCACCCACAATAATGGCTGCTGCCCAACTGGCGAACTGAGACATTTCACCACTACTCACAGCCATCGTCGCTAACGTACCCGCAATCATAGCCGCAGGGGTCGCAACAGTGTCTAAGGCGTTATCGACCCACGGAATATAATAAGCTGCAACTTCGCACATCGTTGCCACAGCTAAAGCCAAGCAAACCGATGGCATAGCTAACCACTCAAAACCTTTTGATGGCTCAAACCATCCCATCATGGTTGCAATGCTCATCACCAATAGCGGCACAAACACGCGAAAACCGCAGGCAGCGCTCAAACCCACGCCAATACATAAACCCAATATTGTTTCCATAAGGTTTCCTTTTCATGCCCATCACGGGTCTTGTTATGTAAGTCTTATTTTAAACTAACAAAAAGCCCCATCGGGTGACAGGGCTTTTTGTTAAATGCGAACGCAAATATTATTTTATTCTTAACGTTTAAATTCAGTGCAATAGCATTTAGTGCACGGCGGTAAACGATCTGTATTAATTTCTAAAAACACTCTCTGGCCACATTGAGCGCAGAAATAGAAGCCTGTTCCGGGTTTTTCGCCAGCTGTTACCATGATTGTGTTCCTATAATCGTATAGATATTAAACAGGAATATAACCCAGTTAGAGTGATTGTCAATTGTCCATTTCGCCCGATGATGATGGCATAAATGCAAAAAATGTTATTTGTACGATTTATCTTACAAACTTTTAGGGATTTTGCGGATTGGCGACTTCCCACTTTTTTCCTATCATAAGTTCATACAGGAACAGGATGTTCCGGAACATAAAACAACAATAATAGGTTCATGCATCAGGACGTGAGATACGACAGGAGTCATATCTAGCAACCAAATACGAAAAAGCCCGACAGGATGTCGGGCTTTTTTATATTCTTATTTTTCTGCTAAATAGCTTCTTACACGTGCATCATTAAGTAAAGTCATTACCCCTTCTGCAATACATCCATTTAAATCTTGTACTAACACACCACTCGTATGAGGAACAGTAAATGGAATAGTTTGTCCATTTCCTAAAGTTACTTCGAATTTAATTTTACTGCGCCAGAAAAGCAGATTGGTGTAGGTACTACGTAATGAATTTACTTTAATCGCAATCGATTTCGATCCATTACCATCAACAGGTTGACCATTTTTCAATAGTTCCTTTTGAGTCTGTTGTACCATCGTTTCTGTAATAGACTTAATGCTAGAGTCCAGTTTTGTGCCCATATAAGAATATACAATCACTCGTTCATCTGAAGTTTGAGCATTGGTCACACCAGCCTTGCCAACGACCTTCACAGGTTGAATTAAACCTGCACGCAGAGGATATTCTGTACTGACATAAGGCATCGTCCCACAAGCAGTTAATATAAGTGAGCAAATTGAAATAATGAATAAGTTACGCATTGATATTTTCCAAGAAATCTATTGTGATTTATATTTAAGTGTAAGCGCCGCGTATCTTAATGTAAGTTAAAGAGAATTTGATGACAAAAACAAAATAATTTTAAAAAAATATAATATATGCAGTCATTTTTTATAATTAATGAGCTACGTGTAAATAAATAAAAACCCCACTCTAAAGTGGGGCTTTTAAAACTATATCAATTATTTTTAACTAAAGTATCAAGCCACTTGGCCTTCTAAAAAGTCTTGTGCAAAACGTTGTAATACACCACCCGCTTCATATACAGAAACTTCTTCTTCTGTATCTAAACGGCAAGTCACAGGCACTTCCACAATTTCATTTTTACCATCGGCAGTTGAGCGCTCAATCACCAACGTTAAATCAGAACGTGGCGCGATATTACCAATTACGCTATAAAGCTCAGTACCATCTAGTTTTAAAGTCTTGCGGTTTACACCTGCTTTAAACTCAAGCGGTAACACGCCCATACCCACCAAGTTCGTACGGTGAATACGCTCAAAACCTTCTGCCACAATTGCTTCAACACCTGCAAGGCGTACACCTTTTGCAGCCCAGTCACGGCTTGAACCCTGACCGTAGTCAGCACCCGCAACAATAATTAATGGCTGCTTACGGTTCATGTAGGTTTCAATCGCTTCCCACATACGCATTACTTCGCCTTCTGGCTCTACACGCGCTTTTGAACCTTGCTTAATGGTACCGTCTGAACGAACTACCATTTCGTTATACAGTTTCGGGTTAGCAAATGTTGCACGTTGTGCAGTCAAATGGTCACCACGGTGCGTTGCATATGAGTTGAAGTCTTCTTCTGGTAGACCCATTTTATGAAGATATTCACCCGCAGCCGAGTCCATCAAAATCGCGTTTGAAGGCGACAAATGGTCAGTGGTGATGTTGTCACCTAAAATGGCAAGCGGACGCATGTTCGCTAAAGTACGTGGTGCAGCCAACGCCCCTTCCCAATATGGTGGACGGCGGATGTAAGTACTTTGTGGACGCCAGTCATAAAGCGGACTTTCGGCCTCTACGGTTACGCCCAAATCAAACATTGGAATGTAGACTTTACGGAACTGTTCAGGCTTCACAGCTTCTTTAACTAACGCATCAATTTCAGCGTCAGATGGCCAAATGTCTTTCAGGTAAATCGGGTTACCGTCTTTATCGTGACCCAAAGCATCTTTTTCGATGTCAAAACGAATCGTACCCGCAATTGCATACGCCACGACAAGCGGTGGAGATGCTAGGAATGCTTGTTTTGCATATGGATGGATACGGCCATCGAAGTTACGGTTACCAGACAGTACTGCTGTTGCGTACAAGTCACGGTCAATAATTTCTTGTTGAATGACTGGATCTAATGCACCAGACATGCCGTTACAAGTCGTACAAGCATAAGCCACAATACCAAAACCAAGTTGCTCTAAGTCTTTTAGAACACCCGCTTCTTCGAGGTAAAGTGCAGCCGCTTTTGAACCCGGTGCAAATGATGATTTCACCCAAGGTTTACGAACTAAACCTAACTCATTCGCCTTACGTGCCAACAAACCTGCCGCCACGGTGTTACGCGGGTTAGAAGTGTTAGTACATGAAGTAATTGCGGCAATAATGATTGCGCCATCAGGCATTAAGCCGTCAGAACGGTTTTCAACAATACCCGCAATACCTTTTTCTTTTAGGTCCGCAGTTGAAACACGTGCATGTGGGTTTGATGGCCCAGCAATGTTACGTGTTACTTTTGATAGGTCAAAACGTAGTACACGTGGGTACTCTGCTTTGGTCATGTCAGTTGCCCAAAGGCCAATTTCTTTTGCGTACTGTTCAACCAACGCCACTTGAGTATCTTCACGACCTGTTAGGCGTAAGTAGTCAATCGTGTTTTGGTCGATGTAGAACATTGCAGCCGTAGCACCATATTCTGGTGTCATGTTCGAAATGGTTGCACGGTCACCCACAGACATGCTGTCAGCGCCTTCACCAAAGAACTCAAGGTATGCACCAACCACACGTTCTTTACGCAAGAACTCAGTTAAAGCAAGTACGATATCTGTTGCAGTAATACCTGCCTGACGCTGACCAACAAACTCAACACCAATAATGTCTGGCAGACGCATCCAAGATGCACGGCCCAACATCACGTTTTCAGCTTCCAAACCACCAACGCCCACAGAAATTACACCCAAAGCGTCTGTGTGTGGAGTGTGTGAATCTGTACCCACGCAAGTATCTGGATATGCCACACCATCACGCGCCTGAATCACCGGAGACATTTTCTCTAGGTTAATCTGGTGCATAATGCCGTTCCCCGCAGGGATCACATCGACATTTTTAAATGCTGTTTTAGTCCACTCAATAAAGTGGAAACGGTCTTCGTTACGACGGTCTTCAACAGCACGGTTTTTTTCAAAAGCGTCTGGGTCTGCACCACCGAATTCCACTGCTAAAGAGTGGTCGACAATGAGCTGAGTTGGTACAACTGGATTAACTTTAGATGGGTCGCCGCCTTTGTCAGCAATTGCATCACGCAAACCTGCAAGGTCAACCAAAGCAGTTTGACCCAAAATGTCATGACAAACGACGCGCGCTGGATACCAAGGAAAGTCTAAGTCCTGACGGCGTTCAATTAGCTGCGTTAAATAGGCAGTTAAGTTCTCGGCATCGGCACGGCGTACCAATTGCTCTGCAAGTACTTTTGAGGTGTATGGCAGTTTTTCGTATGCGCCTGGCTGAATATCTTCAACGGCTTGACGCACGTCGAAATATTCAAGCTGGGTTCCTGCCAGCGGTTTACGGTATTTTGTGTTCATTAACCACGCTCCGCCAATGGTTTAAATTTGAGGTTTTCAGGGCCTGTGTAGTTCGCGCTTGGACGAATGATCTTGCCGTCTTGGCGTTGTTCAATCACGTGTGCTGACCAACCTGCTGTACGTGCAATCACGAACAATGGTGTGAACATTGCAGTTGGAACGCCCATTAAGTGATAGCTCACAGCACTGAACCAGTCGAGGTTCGGGAACATATTTTTCGCATCTTTCATCACTGCTTCTAAGCGTTCAGCGATTAAGTACATTTTGGTGTTCTCTTGTGCTTGTGCCAAGTCATGTGCCACTTTTTTGATGACTTCGTTACGTGGATCAGAAATTGTATAGACAGGGTGACCAAAACCGATCACAACTTCTTTCTTCTCAACACGGCTACGGATGTCTGCTTCTGCTTCGTCTGCGTTGTCGTAACGTTGTTGAATTACGAATGCAACTTCGTTTGCACCACCATGTTTAGGTCCACGAAGCGCACCAATACCGCCTGTAATTGCCGAGTACATGTCAGAACCTGTACCTGCAACTACACGTGACGTAAATGTAGATGCGTTGAATTCGTGCTCAGCATACAAAATGAGTGATGTATGCATTGCTTCAATCCACTCTTCAGATGGTTTTTCGCCATGAAGTAAATGTAAGAAATGCGCTGCAATTGAGTCATCATCCGTTTCAACTTCAATGCGACGACCGTTGTTGCTGAAGTGGTACCAATAGAGCAACATTGAACCTAGGCTTGCCATTAATTTATCAGCAATATCTTTTGCGCCAGCTTCGTTGTGGTCTTCGTGCTCTGGAGTTAAACAACCAAGGACTGAAACACCTGTACGCATCACATCCATTGGGTGTGCAGACGGAGGAAGTTGTTCAAGTGCAGTTTTAAGTGCTGCTGGTAAGCCACGAAGTGCTTTTAATTTTGCTTTATACGCTTTGAGTTCAGCTTTGTTTGGTAATTTGCCATGTACGAGCAAGTGAGCAACTTCTTCAAACTGGCTACCCACTGCAAGGTCAAGAATGTCATAGCCACGATAGTGCAAGTCGTTACCGCTACGTCCTACGGTACAAAGTGCTGTGTTGCCTGCAACTTGTCCGCTCAGTGCAACTGATTTTTTTGGTTTGAAGCCTGTTGTTGTTTCATTTGAGCTCATAAGATTGTCCTTTCCTATCTATTTAAATTATTTGGGAAACACGGCATATGTACCGTGTTTTACTTCTTATTTCTTTTTAGCAAATGCGTTGTCTAAGTAGTCTTCAAATGCATAGTAGTTAATGCGTTCATATAACTCTTTACGCGTTTGCATAATATCAACCACGTTCTTTTGCGTGCCTTCTTTACGCAAGGTTTCATACACAGTTTCGGCAGCTTTGTTCATGGCACGGAAAGCAGAAAGCGGATAAAGCGCAAGGCTTACATCAGCAGATGCTAACTCTTCAGTGGTAAACAGTGGTGTAGAACCAAACTCGGTAATGTTTGCCAAAATTGGTGCGCCAGTTGTTTGAGCAAATTGCTTGTACATATCAAGCTCAGTAATCGCTTCAGGGAACAACATGTCTGCACCCGCTTCAATGTAGGCACCTGCACGGTCAATTGCAGCTTGCAAACCGTCTACAGCCAAGGCATCAGTACGTGCCATAATCACGAAGCTGTCATCACCACGCGCATCAACCGCAGCTTTAATACGGTCAACCATTTCTTCTTGAGTCACAATGGCTTTGTTCGGACGGTGACCACAACGTTTTGCGCCCACTTGGTCTTCAATGTGCATTGCCGCAGCACCAAACTTGATGAGTGCTTTTGTTGTACGTGCAATGTTAAATGCAGAAGCACCAAAACCTGTGTCAGCATCGACCAATAATGGAAGATCACATACATCGGTAATACGGCGTACATCGGTTAACACATCATCAAGGTTACTGATTCCCAAATCAGGTAAGCCTAAAGAACCAGCAGCTACACCACCACCTGATAAGTAAATCGCTTTATAACCTGCACGTTTTGCCAAAAGTGCATGATTGGCGTTGATGGTTCCAACCACTTGTAATGGCTTTTCTTGGGCTACGGCATCGCGAAATAGCTGACCTGCGGATTGTTTAGCCATTGTTATATTCTCCTTGTGCTTGTAGCAGTGTTTGCTCAATAATTTTGTAAGAAGCATTGATATGTCGATGCATGAGCAGCTCGGCAAGTTCACCATCGCCTTCTGCAATTGCATCTAAAATACGGATATGTTCGTCCCAAGCTTTGCTCGGACGATCGGGTGTGTTTGAAAACTGAATTCGGTACATGCGGATGAGGTGATAAAGCTCATCACACAACATTTTTTCTAGGGTTTTATTGCCACTACTTTTAATAATGCAGTAGTGAAAATCGTCCTGCCCTTCTTGCAAGTAATATCCTTTACCTGCTTTAAAGTTTTCATCTTCAGCATGCATACGCAATACATCGCGTAGCGCCAAGATTTGCTTTTTATCAATATGCTGTGCAGCAAGTTTGCAAGCCAAACCCTCTAAAGAAGCACGAATCTGGTAAAGCTCTTTAAACTGTTGCAGCGATAACGAAACCACGCGCGCGCCCACATGTGCAGTGCGCTCAACTAATTTTTGGCCCTCAAGACGATGAATCGCTTCACGCAAAGGTCCACGGCTAATGCCATAAGTACGCGCCAGTTCAGGTTCAGAAATTTTGCTACCTGCCGGAATTTGACCCAAAACAATAGCCGTCTGTATTTGTTTAAATACATTCTCGGTCAGTGTTCTTCCCTGACTTTGTAATGGCTCTGGTGCGAAGGTCAAATCTTGCATATTGTCGACAATTTTTAATCAATTATGGCTTTTATAGCGGTATGAATGAAAAAAATCAAGGTGATTGTTGACACTTCAGAGAACGCATCAGGTCAATTTTTATAGATTGACCTCTTATTTCACCTTATATTTAGACTATTACGCCGCCTATCTATTAGTATTTATAAAACAAAGATTTAATATAAATTTATCTATAGTTTTATGGTTCTTTCTCAAGTGTTTTTTGGGCGCTAAACTTTTGTTTCAAACTTTAGTCTACAACCCATGTATGACAGTAAGATTGTAGACAATCTGTTGGAATGAAATCATGAGTTAAAAATTAGTATCTATTTACCGTAATTTCTTTTAAATCTTTTTTATCGTTTCTTCTGGAAAATATCGATATTAGTGAAATTATCTGGTGCTTCACAGTAGCTTTATTGGTACATTATTGAGCATCGACATAGTTGTGGCGTATTTTTCGAGACAGAAAAAACCGAGCACTATGCATATTGTTGAATGAAAGGACTTTTTTGATGTTTCAACATATCCCCCCATACGCAGGCGACCCAATTCTCTCTTTAATGGAACAGTTCAATGCTGATACTCGTTCTGAAAAAGTAAACTTGAGTATTGGTCTTTATTATAACGAAGACAGTATTGTTCCTCAGTTAGAGACGATTATTGAGGCGCAAAAGCGTATTGAGCCGAAGAACGGTAAAACTAAACTTTATTTGCCAATGGAAGGCTTCAAACCTTACCGTGAAGCAATTCAAGCACTTTTATTTGGTGCAAACAGCCCAGCAGTTAAAGCTGGTCGTGCTGTAACCATTCAAACTCTTGGTGGTTCAGGTGCATTGAAAGTTGGTGCTGACTTCTTAAAAACTTATTTCCCAAATTCAGATGTTTGGGTAAGCCAACCAACTTGGGATAACCACGTTGCGATTTTCAATGGCGCTGGCATCAAGACTCATTTCTACCCATATTTCGATAACGAAACTCGTGGTGTAGATTTTGACGGTATGTTGTCTACGCTTAAAACTTTGCCTGAGCAAAGCATTGTGTTGTTACACCCATGCTGCCATAACCCAACGGGTGCTGACTTAAACCCAGCGCAATGGGATCAAGTGATTGCAGTATTAAAAGATCGTAACCTTATTCCTTTCCTAGACATCGCTTACCAAGGTTTTGGCGATGGTATGGAAGAAGATGCGTATGCAATCCGTGCTTTAGACCAAGCTGGTCTAAACTTCATTGTGAGCAACTCGTTCTCTAAAATCTTCTCTTTATATGGCGAGCGTGTTGGCGGCTTAACTTTCGTATGTGACGATGCAGAAGCTGCTCAGTGCACATTCGGTCAGTTAAAAGCGACTGTACGCCGTATTTACTCTAGCCCCCCTACAACAGGTGCTTGGTTAGTTGATGAAGTGTTAAATGACGCTGAACTTAACCAACAATGGCAAGGTGAAGTAAAAGAGATGCGTGAACGTATTATCAAAATGCGTAGCATCTTGAAAGATGAACTCACTAAAGCATTACCAGACCGTGACTTTAGCTACCTTGTAAACCAAAAAGGTATGTTCAGCTACACAGGTCTAACTGCTGAGCAAGTTGATATTTTGCGTGAAGAATATGCAATCTACTTAGTACGTAGTGGTCGTATTTGTGTAGCAGGTTTAAACATGAACAATGTTTACACTGTTGCTAAAGCAGTTGCAGAAGTGCTTGCTAAATCAACAGAAGCAGCATAAAACAGCTTTAAAAGAAAAGGCGCTTCGGCGCCTTTTTTTATTTCTCGATATTAAGATTTGGTTTTGCCCCAATACTTCAGTTTTGAGGTATGCCCAATCCCCACATTAAAACTATTTGTTGGGTCGAGTTTTTGGTAGAAATTGGCTAAGGCAGGTTTAGCAATGTAGAGATGCCCAACATTATGCTCTGCTGGATACTCAGCACGGCGTGCATCGAGCAACTTCCACATTTGATGTTCCATTTCTAAAGGGTCATTACCCTTTTTAAGAATATAGTCCTGATGAAAAACATGACAAAAGAAGTGCCCATAATAAAGTTTATGGATAATGTTCTTTTCCATTTCAGCTGGCAGTTGCTCTACCCATTCTCGGTCATTACGACGCAAAGCAATATCAAGCGCGACAATATCTTCAACTTCACTACGGTGCGTGTCACGATAACGAATTGCAGCTCCTGCAATCGCAAAGCGGTGTAAGAAAGCTTTTCGGCCTTCCTCTTCGCTACATACGAAATAACTGCCTGACTGATGCACTGCAAAATATTCTTTTAAAAACTGCTCGGTCTGAGCTTTTGAATTATTTTCAACACGTAAAACTAAATGGTGCTCATAACGATCTCGATATTCCGTCATGCGCTTTGGCAAGTGGCTCGGTAAAAAGAACGTAATGGCCTGTAGAATATGATCAGTTAAGCCTTTTATTTTAAATCTTTCTAAAAAGCCATCGACTTTATCTTTCATCGCAAAGGCTTTTGGAACATTGGCTGTACCGAACTTTTCAATAAACAAAAAAGTATCTTTTCCATACTTTTCACCAATTAAATAAGCATCTCGGTGAATATACTCACCTGCAATCGGTAGACTTGGCAAAGAGGTGAGTAAGTAACGGCGAATTGCTGTTAAGTCATCGGCATCATTAGTACCAATATAAAAGACATTGCTCTCTACTTTTTCATACGTATCAAGGCGTACAGCAAACACACAGACTTTACCTGCCGAACCAGATGCTTCAAATAAACGTGACGGGTCAGCATTAAATCGTGCTGGTGAATCTTCATCGACTTGCGTCACATCGTGGGCATAGCGATGATCCGAGGCCTGCTTTTCACTGTCATCTAAAATATCTACGGCTTGGTATTGCTGTTTCTCTAAACGAGTCAAAATTTCTTCGGGTGTCGAACCTAAATTCACACCCAAATGATTCACCAGTTCTAATTGACCAGCAGCATTAACCTGAGCATATAACGCCAGTTCCGTATAAGCAGGGCCACGGCGTACCAAAGCACCGCCAGAGTTGTTACACACACCGCCGAGTACTGATGCGCCAATACATGATGAGCCAATCACCGAATGCGGTTCACGGTCATAACCTTTTAAAATTTGCTCTAAATTGTCTAAAGTCGCACCCGGTAAACAAATTACTTGCTTACCATCATGAATGACCTGAATGCCCTTTAAACGGCGCGTACTCATGACCAACACAGGACGGTCATAATCATCACCATATGGCGTTGAACCACCAGTAAGGCCTGTATTTGCCGCCTGCATAATCACAATACAATCTGCATCAATTGCAGCTTGTAGCACCTGCCATTGTTCTAGCAATGTGCCCGGCACCACCACAGCCAGAACTTTCCCCTCACCAAAACGACGACCTTGGCGGTACTGCCGTGTACTTTGATCGTCGATCAAAACATGTGAACGCCCTACAATACTCTGTAAACGTTCAATCACTGCTTGAGGAGAAAATGTTTGCATGATGGTTTCCTTTTGGTCATCCACTTATCAAATTAGACCAATACGACGGAGTCTCACCGTTTGTAATTTATAATTTAATTAGCTCATTCTCTAATTCGAATCAGCCCTATATTTACTATCTCGGTTGGCGGCATGGATGCCGCCTGTTGAGCAACTGTACAAGGAAGTACTGTTTGCTCAACAAAAGGTTTTTGGTTACTTTTGACCTTTCAAAAGTGACAAATGCCTATACGCAAAACATTAGCAAATCACCAAATTTTAAGGCTGCGCTTACTGCTTCACTTAAAAAGTTATTTCTTAAAAACCTTGCTTCATCGCCTGTACTAAACAATCCGCATTAATATCCTGAATCGACTTAGCACCTGTAAGCGTCATCGCAACACGCATTTCCTTATCAATCAAATCAAGCAAGTTCGATACCCCTTGCCCACCTGCTGCTGCCAAGGCATACACAAATGCTCGGCCGAGTAAAACTGTATCGGCACCGAGTGCCAGCATACGCACCACATCTAGACCATTACGAATGCCAGAGTCTGCCAAAATAGCCAAATCACCTTTAACTGCATCAGCAATTGCAGGTAATGCACGAGCAGACGACATTACGCCATCTAACTGACGACCACCGTGATTCGACACCACAATGCCATCCGCACCAAAACGCACAGCATCTTTGGCATCTTCTGGGTCTAAAATGCCTTTAATCACCATCGGGCCATCCCAAAATTCACGGATCCATTCAAGATCTTTCCATGAAATTGATGGATCAAAGTTTGAACCCAACCAACCAATATAATCTTCAAGTCCAGTCGGTTTGCCTAAATATTTAGAGATATTACCCAAGTCATGCGGACGTCCCATTAAGCCGACATTCCACGACCAGTGTGGATGGAACATGGACTGCATATAACGGCGCATCGCAGCATTTGGCCCACTCATACCTGAGTGTGCATCACGGTAACGTGCGCCCGGTACAGGCATATCTACCGTAAACACCAGTGTTGAGCAGCCTGCCGCTTTTGCACGTTCCAAAGCATTACGCATAAAACCACGGTCACGTAATACATAAAGCTGGAACCACATTGGTCGGCTAATTGCAGGTGCAACTTCTTCAATCGGGCAGACCGAAACCGTTGAAAGCGTAAATGGAATACCCTTTTTATCGGCTGCCATCGCTGCCTGCACTTCGCCGCGGCGTGCATACATGCCTGTTAAACCAACTGGTGCCAACGCAACTGGCATCGATAAAGTTTCATTAAACAGTTTTGTCTCTAAACTTAACGCTGACATGTCATTGAGCACACGTTGACGCAATGCAATTTCTGACAAATCTTGTACGTTACGCTTTAAGGTATGTTCCGAATACGCTCCACCATCAATGTAATGAAATAAAAACGGGGGTAAGCGACGCTGTGCCGCAGCACGATAATCATTGCCAGAAGAAATAATCATTTTGAATCAACTCTATTTAAACGGTTTGCACGTTTCTGACGAGCTTCGTCTTCATTCAGAGAACGCACATGATTAATCACAAATTCAATATGACCGCAGACAGCTTGGCGTGCGGCCTCGGGATCTTTACGATCGATCGCATCCATGACCTGAAAATGCTGTTCACTCAGCAAGTCACTATTTATTGGATCGTTATAAACTTTTTTACGTCCCAACAAGACGTTGTATTGCAGTAAATCAAACAGGCTACGCATCATTTGAATCAGCACCACATTGTGCGATGCTTCTGCAATCGCCAAGTGGAATTCAGCATCCGCCACCGCAGCCTGCGCTGAGTCACCCGCATTTTGATGGCGACTAATTTCATTAAAATAATGATGAATTTTGGCGCGGTCTTCGGGCGTTGAGCGTAATGCGGCATACCACGCAGTACCCCCCTCAAGTAATAACCGCGCCTCTTGCACATCAAAACGATATAACGGATCTTCTTCAATCAGGTTGCTAATCGGGTTCACAATGAGTTGCTGTGGCCACTGTTCAGGTAACTGCTGAATATAAGTACCATCACCCCGACGGCTAATAAGCACACCTTGACTATTGAGCTGTTGAATCGCTTCACGCAAAGAAGGACGAGAAACCCCCAAGCTAGTTGCAAGCTGGCGCTCGGCAGGCAAACGGTCACCTTTTCTCATGTGACGCTCTTCAATTAATGCCTGCAATTTCATGACCACTTGATCGGAGATTCTCATCGCGTTTCCTTCACTCGAGTTATGGAATCATCCACGGAACTAGATAAGCCTGAACCGTAATAATGATGCCAACAAAGACAGTGAATATGATGCTATGTTTTACCGTGAAACGGAACAAGTCAGATTCTTTTCCAACCAATCCCACCGCTGCGCAAGCAATTGCAATTGACTGTGGAGAAATCATCTTACCTGTCACACCACCACTGGTATTCGCTGCTACAAGCAATACTTCCGGAATACCAATCTGCTGAGCTGTTGTTGCCTGTAATGCGGAGAACAAAGCATTTGAAGATGTATCTGAACCCGTAAGAAACACACCAAGCCAACCTAAGAATGGCGAGAAGAAAGTAAAAGCATGACCCGTATGCGATAGAGCCAAAGCTAAAGTTGCAGATAACCCTGAATAGTTCGCAATAAAAGCAAAAGACAACACCATACCAATAGAGTAAATCGGTGTTTTTAACTCATTTAGTGTTTCACCAAAGGTCGTTACTGCCTCACTCGCTTTCATTTTCAAGAAAATAGCAGTGATGATTGCAGCAATAAAAATTGCAGTACCTGTCGCAGAGAACCAGTCAAACTTATAAATCGCTTCATATGGCTTCATCTCTGAGACAATCGGCGGCATTTTTTCGACTAATTTATGTAAGTACGGCACTTCAAGTTTAAAAATTAAATGTTCCAGTGCCCCATCTTTTGCAAATAATGCTTTAAACGGCTTAACACTCCAGATCGTCACCATGACCGTTAAGATGGCAAATGGAGACCACGCCTTAGCAATTTTCCCAATACTATAACGCTGAATTGTTGTAGGTTGCTGAGTTAGAGTTTGACCAGCTTCAGGTTCAAAACGGAAAATATGTTTTGGTTTCCAAAAACGGAACAACACAGTCAGGCTGACCAATGAAGCAATTGCCGCTGTAATATCCGGTAATTCAGGACCAATAAAGTTAGATGTTAAATATTGTGCAATCGCAAAAGCGCCACCACCCACCAACACCGCAGGCCAAGTTTCCTTAACACCACGCCAGCCATCCATAATCGCCATAATCCAAAACAGGACAATAATGACTAAAAATGGCAACTGACGACCAACCATTTGGCTAATTTCCATGGTATCTACACCAGAAACCTGCCCCGCCACAATAATTGGAATACCCATCGCACCAAATGCAACTGGCGCAGTATTCACAATCAAACATAAGCCGGCAGCGTAAAGTGGTTTAAAACCCAAACCAACCAGTAATGCAGCGGTAATTGCGACAGGAGCACCAAAACCGGCAGCCCCTTCAAGGAACGTACCAAAAGCAAAGCCAACCAGTAACATTTGTAGGCGCTGATCTTCGGTAATTGACAAAATGCTTGAGCGAATCACCTCAAACTGGCCTGTTTTCACCGAAATTTTATATAGAAAGACTGCCCCAATAATGATCCATGAAATTGGCCATAGACCGTAGAAGAAACCATAAATGATGGATGCAAAGGCCATTTGACCCGGCATTTGATAGAAAAAGAGAGCGATCAACAATGCAATAATGACTGTGCCCGTACCCGCAATACTGCCTTTTAAACGAAAAACCGCCAGAGCCAAAAAGAAGAAAATAATCGGGATTAATGCAACTGCACTGGACAGCCAAATATTATTTAAAGGGTCATAAAGTTGTTGCCACATATTGAGCATTGTCATCTCCTTGAAATGCTGGGGCGAATTTTTTGTACCTTAAAATTTTAAACATTTAGCACAATTGGTATGACCAATTAAAATTTACGTGCAAATGTTATTCCTTAAACCACAGATAGCATCATAAACACCGGCATTAGCAAGTTCAAGCATTAAATAATTAACACAATTGGTATGACCAATAGTACCAAGTAAAATCAAGCTATTTCTAATTCATAAATTTATTTATTAGACTAAAGTCGTAAAAATACTTTCTTATAAACTTAAATATAAACTACAGAAATGAAGCGTAGAACTTGAATATAAAAACTATAAACATAACCATTAATTGATAAATGTATAATAATGCTCAAAACTCAAATCATTTGTATTGAACTGAATAATGACTACTTTAACGTGTTTTAAAGCCTATGATATCCGAGGTAAACTCGGCACCGAATTGAATGAAGAAATCGCCTATAAAATTGGCCGCGCTTACGGACAAATCTATAAACCAAAGACTGTAGTTGTAGGTTGCGATATTCGTCTAAGCAGTGAGTCTTTAAAACAAGCGACCATTCGCGGCCTAAATGATGCTGGTGTGAATGTGCTTGACTTAGGCATGACGGGTACTGAAGAGGTCTATTTCGCTGCTTTTCATTTAGATGTACAAGGTGGTATTGAAGTTACCGCTAGTCATAACCCAATGGACTATAACGGTATGAAACTGGTACGAGAAAATGCTCGTCCAATTAGTGCAGATACGGGTTTAAAAGAAATTCAGGCTTTAGCAGAAACAGATCACTTTGAAGAAGTTAGTCAAAAAGGTACTACTCAAAGCTATAACATCTTGCCTGAATTTGTCGAACATTTAGTCACTTATATTGACCCAGCAAAAATTCGCCCATTAAAACTGGTCGTAAATGCTGGTAATGGTGCTGCGGGTCATGTCATTGATGCCATTGAAGAAAAATTCAAAGCGCTCAATCTTCCTGTTGAATTTATCAAAATTCATCATGAAGCAGACGGCACCTTCCCAAATGGGATTCCTAACCCAATTTTAATTGAAAACCGCGACAGTACCCGTAATGCTGTACTTGAGCATAAAGCAGATATGGGTATTGCTTGGGATGGCGACTTTGACCGCTGCTTCTTGTTTGATGAAAAGGGTCAGTTCATTGAGGGCTACTATATTGTTGGCCTATTGGCTCAAGCTTTCTTGATTAAGCAACCTGGCGAAAAAATTGTTCATGACCCACGTTTGGTTTGGAACACCTTTGATATAGTCGATGAATATAAAGGCATTGCCGTACAGTCAAAGTCTGGTCATGCCTTTATTAAAGATGTAATGCGTGAACACAATGCAGTATATGGCGGCGAAATGAGTGCTCATCACTACTTCCGTGACTTTGCTTACTGCGACAGCGGCATGATCCCGTGGTTACTCACCATTGCCCTACTCTCTGAAACTGGACAATCTCTTTCAACCCTCGTTGAAAATATGATTGCCAAATTCCCTTGTAGTGGTGAAATCAACTTTAAAGTGGCTGATACACAGACCACTATTCAAAAGATTTTCGATTTCTATGCTGATCAAAACCCACAAATTGACCGTACCGATGGTGTAAGTCTGGACTTTGGCGCATGGCGTTTTAATGTACGTGCGTCAAACACAGAGCCATTGCTACGTTTAAACATTGAAAGCCGTGCAGACCGTCAAGCCCAGCCAATGCAGCATTATGTAGATGAATTGACAGGATTGATTCAAGGCTAATCCATAATAAAAAAGGAGCGATTCGCTCCTTTTTTATTGGTATTTAATTATATCCATTAGGATTTTTTTTCTGCCAATTCCAGCTATCCTTGAGCATATCCTCTAAACTATATTGCGGTTGCCAACCCAACTCAGCAACTGCACGGCTATTGTCTGAAAAAGAAGTCGCAACATCGCCAGCTCGACGTGCTACAAACTCAAAGGCTACAGGTATGCCATTAACTTGTTCAAAGGTGTCTTTAACTTGCAAAACAGATGAACCATTACCTGTGCCGATATTCCATGCTCGGCAACCCTTCGACTGTAAACGGTTATTTAGAGCACACAAATGCGCATTCGCCAAGTCAACCACATGAATATAATCACGTACACCAGTGCCATCTACTGTGTCATAGTCATTGCCATAAATGGACAATTTTTCACGGCGACCCACAGCAACTTGAGTCACATACGGCATTAAATTATTTGGAATACCTTGTGGATCTTCACCAATACGTCCACTCTTATGTGCACCTACTGGGTTAAAATAACGAAGCAATGCGATTGACCATTCTGGATTAGATGCCGACAACTTTTGCAATAATTGTTCAACAATCAACTTAGTATAACCATAGTTATTACTTGGCATACCTGTTGGCATGTCTTCATTTAATGGCGATATATTGCCTTCGTCATACACTGTTGCAGAGGAGCTAAATACAAGTGTATAAACACCAGCCTTTTCCATCGAGTTAACCAGTTGAATGCTACCCGCAATATTATTATCAAAATAAATGAGCGGTTTTTCTTGGCTTTCACCTACGGCTTTTAAACCGGCAAAGTGGATGACGGCGTCAATTGAATGAGCCTGAAAAATGCGATCAAGCTCATCTGCATTACGAATATCGCCCTGCACAAAAGTTAAACTTTTTTGAGCGATATCTTGAACTCTATTTAGAGATTCTTCTGAACTATTCGAAAGGTTATCAAAAACGATAACTTCATGACCAGCCTGCAAAAGCTCAGCACATGTGTGTGAACCAATATAACCTGCACCACCAGTGACTAGAATTTTAGCCATCTACTTTTCCTAACAATATTTTAATTAATCCGCGCGTTGAAGCATCAAGTGTTGAAAGGTCATTTTGAACACCGTTTAAAATCGGAAGTAGCTGATCAGCAATCTGCTTACCTTTCTCAACTCCCCACTGATCAAATGGATTAATATTCCAGATCACAGACTGCACAAAAACTTTATGCTCATATAAAGCAATCAACATTCCTAAACTATAGGGATTTAATTCTTTCAATAATAATGTAGAACTTGGTTGATTACCTTCATATTGCTTATAAATTGGTAAATTCTCTAATTCAGCCGAGTCTAAAGCTTCATTACCAAAGGCTAGTAATCTTGATTGTGCTAAACAGTTTGAAAGTGCAAGATGATGTTGTTCGACCAGAGCTTCTGCATTTTCCACATAGGTAAAATGATCTGCATTATAACGTTGGACTGGGGCAATAAAGTCACAACTTACAGCTTGCGTTCCTTGGTGTAACAATTGATAGAAGGCATGTTGAGCATTTGGTCCAACCTCACCCCATATAATAGGGCAAGTATCAAGCTCAACTTTTAAACCATTACGCTGTACTGACTTCCCATTAGATTCCATTTCTAGTTGTTGCAGATAAGCTGCAAAATACTTTAATCGTCCATCATAGGGTAATACGGCATGAGTCTGAATATTTAAAAAGTTATTATTCCAGATTCCTAACAGTGCCATTAAAACCGGAATATTTTGATCAAAACTCGTATTTTGAAAATGTTCATCGACTGCATGAGCCCCTGCTAAAAGTTGCTGGAAGCCTTCCACACCAATCGTCAATGCTATAGGCAATCCTATACAAGACCATAGAGAATAACGTCCACCTACCCAATCCCAAAGCAGTAACTGGTTTTCAGGCGCGATTCCCCATTCTGACATTTTGTCAGCTTTTGTAGATATACCAATAAAGTGACTTTTTAATACACGAGCATGTGTTCCTAAGACTTTTTCAAGCCACTGACGCACCGTTTGAGCATTTGATAAAGTATCAATCGTACCAAAAGACTTAGATGAAATAATAAATAAAGTTGTTTCAGGACGAAGTTGATGGAGTAACTCAGATAACTGGCTACCATCCATAGTCGAAACAAAGTGAACATTTAAAGGCTTAGCCGTTTTCACCTTGAAATCAGACAACGCATGAGTAACCATTTGCGGTCCTAAATCAGAACCACCCACCCCAATATTCACAACGTCCTGAATCACTTCACCAGTTGAGCCACGATATTGCCCTGCATGGATTTTTTCCACTAAGGCATACATACGTTGTAACTGGTTATGAACTTGTTCTGTTAAATCTGGGAACTTCGAATAGTCAGCAGGTAAACGCAATGCCCAGTGCATTGCTTCACGTTGCTCAGTACAGTTAATTTTAGTTTGTGAAAAAAGACGATTAATCCATTCAGTTAAGTTTTTAGTATTCGCAAGAGCTACTAATTGTTCTAAAATATCTTTGGTTAAGCGGTGCTTGCTATAATCAAAAAATAATTGATCAAATTTTACAGAATAATTTTGAAAACGATCTGGCTCTAAAGCAAATAGCTCTTTTATATGTAATTTCGAGTTTTTTTCACCTAAAGTTTGCAGATGAGCTAGAGGTGAAACTAATTCCTTTGGAAACTGCTCAATTGATTTGCTCATAAGCGACCTACTCCTTCATAAGCAAAACCTTTCGCCTTTACATAAGCAGGATCATAAATATTACGCCCATCTAAAATTAAAGGATGCTTCATTAATTGTTGTAGTTGCTTAAAGTCAGGACTCCAATATTGCTTCCATGCAGTGACTAGACATAGTGCATGAGCATCTTGTACCGCTTCATATTGATCAGTACATAAAATTAAATCTTCACGATGCCCATAAGCTGCTGCTATTTCATCCAAAGCTTGAGGGTCATGTAGCCGTACTATTACACCTTGTGCCCATAATGCAGCTAATAAAATATGAATCGGTGAGTTATGTATATTCGAAGTATTTTCTTTAAAAGAAGCACCCCAAATCGCAACTGTTTTGCCATTTAGGCTACAGTGATAATAATTCCATAACTTACGGAATAAAATTTCTTTCTGCTGCTCATTAATAGCCCAAACTTGTTCCAAAAGGCGGCTTTTTGTTCCAGTCTCAGATACAGTGCTTGAAAGTGTTAAAATATCATGCGAAAAATTCTCACCGCCAAATCCTACACCTGGTGATAAATATGCAGCACCAATACGTGTGTCAGCAGCGATACCATGTTTTACATTCGCAATATCAATACCTAACTTTTCGGCGACCATAGCCAAGTCATTCATATAACTAATGCGGGTAGCCAACATGCCTGAAATACTAAGTTTGGTGAACTCAGCATCTAAAATCGGCATAAATAAATATTGATAACTAAATTGGAAAAAAGGACGCAATAACTCTTGCATGGTTTCACTTGCATCTCTAGATTCCACACCAATAATGACATGTTTTACATTCAATACGCTGTTGATAGCATTACCTTCCTGAATCACATCAGGGAAGTAAACCCACTCATCTTTTGGCAAATGCTGTTTTAATTTTTCTGTACCGTGCAAACCAAAAGTAGAACCATTAATCATTAACCGTGGGTGAACAATTGGTCGTTCACCCAATTTTTCAACCGTTTTTAATGCAAGTTCAATTTGTGTTGGGCTAAAACAGAAGAAATAAACTTCAATATCTAAAGGAATCTCAGAAAAAGGGCTCTCTTTTAAGAAACCCGCTTTTCGCTGCTTATTTAAGTAATTATTTACGTCTTGATCTTGATACGAAAGTACAGAAATATTTTCTTCACAGGTGACACTTGTACACCAGTAAATTTGATTACCATATTCAGCTAATAACGCTGCCATCACGCCGGCATGTAACGTTGTTCCAAATACTGCGATTTTCATTGCACACCTGATTTTTTCGTATTTTATAGATTTCTCTTCCCTTTACAGGAAGAGAATATACTGCTCAGCTACTATATTCAGTAGTTTTTACAAATGCTTAAGCAGAACTACAAAACTTTATAATTTAAGTTCTTGAATCAGCTGTTTAAATTCCAATCCTAACTTAGGGTGTGCAACACCATAGTGTAGTACAGCTTTCAAATAGCCAAGCTTGCTGCCACAGTCAAAAGTTTGGCCTTGCATCCGGTAGGCTTCAACGGTATCAGTTTCTTGAAGCATCGCAATAGCATCAGTTAACTGTATTTCATTACCCGCACCTTTGGGTGTATTTTCCAAAAGCTGCATAATCTTAGCAGGTAAAATATAACGCCCCACCACGGATAAATTAGAAGGCGCAGAACCTATAGCAGGCTTTTCGATAATTCCCTGCATAGCAATACTTTCACCCTCATTCGGGCTCTGCTTCACATCAACAATTCCGTATTGATCTACAAGATGATCTGGTACTGCCTCAACCATGATTTGAGCAGCTTGACTTGCTTCATAGCGTGAAATCATACGCGATAGATCATTTTTCCCTGAGTTATCTTGAACCAATACATCTGGTAACAACACAGCAAAATCATCTTGCCCAACAATACTTTTTGCACATAAAACAGCATGCCCCAAACCCAAAGGTTGAGGCTGCCTTACACTTACCACACTCACATGAGATGGAATAATCTGTGTAATTTCTTCAAGTAAATTGAACTTTTTCTTTTGCTCTAGAGTCGTTTCTAGTTCAAAGTTTCGATCAAAATAATTTTCAATTGATGCCTTAGATGAATGAGTTACCAAAATAATTTGCTCAATTCCAGCCTCTACAGCTTCACGCACTACATATTCAATTGCAGGACGATCTACCACTGTGACCATTTCTTTGGGAATTGACTTACTTGCTGGTAAAAAACGTGTACCTAATCCAGCTACAGGTAAAACTGCCTTTTTAATCACAGATTCACTCTCTAATTAACCATAATATCTTTGCTACGTTTATACCCATCGACATAGTGTTCGAGTTGACAAAGAGCCCAATCAATATCTTTTTGAACAGCAGTCATATTATTAACCCGCTCAAAAACCTCTTGAATCTCTGTAAGAGGATAAAACTTTTCAAATGATCGAAGAATTCTACTGTGCTCGGTATATTCAGTATTTTCTTGATCAATTAATAATTCTTCATAAAGTTTTTCACCTGGGCGTAATCCACTGTAGTGAATTGCGATATCCCCTTGCTCTGAATCATGTTCACGCACAGTTAAACCACTTAAAGAAATCATTTGGCGAGCTAAATCCTGAATACGGACAGGTTCGCCCATATCAAGTAAAAAGACATCTCCACCTTTACCTAGGGCACCAGCTTGAATAACTAACTGAGATGCTTCAGGAATCGTCATGAAGTAGCGTGTTACATCTGGATGGGTCACAGTAATAGGACCACCTTTTGCAATCTGATTTTTAAATAAGGGAACTACAGAGCCTGAAGACCCTAATACATTACCAAAACGTACAATACTAATTTGAGTTTGCTTTTGAGCTTCAGCCATTGCCTGACAATAAAGCTCAGCCATGCGTTTTGATGCACCCATAACATTGGTTGGGCGTACTGCTTTATCAGTCGAAATTAGAACGAATGTCTCAACACCCTTTTTCACAGCTGCATTTAAACTATTCGCTGTTCCAATCGCATTGTTCTTGAGGCCAGCAATCGGGTTACATTCTACTAAAGGTACATGTTTATAGGCAGCGGCATGATAAACAGTCTGTACGCTATATTGCTCAATAATACGCTCTAATTTTTGTTGATCCTGAACAGTACCTAAAATTGGAACAATTTCACATTGAGCGCTTAGACGTAATTCTCTATCTATGCTGTAAAGAGCAAATTCCGTAATTTCATAAATGATCAACATTTTAGGTTGATTTTTAATAATTTGTCGACATAACTCCGAGCCAATAGAACCACCGGCACCTGTTACCATTACGATTTTATTATGAATATTTTTTGCAAGTAGATGATCTACAGGTGGTACTGGGTCACGTCCCAATAAATCAACAATGTCTACTTCACGAATATCAGCAACTTTTAGTTCACCATCGACCAGCTGAGTAAGGCCAGGAAGTTCCGTAATTTTAAGATGTGCAGGTTCTAACTGTTGAATAATTTCACTTTTGCGTACGCGACCTACTGAAGGTAATGCTAATAAAATTTCATCAGTTTTATATTTTTCAAAACGTTGTAAAGCTTTTTCTAAAGATAGTACTTTCAAACCGCCAACCATATGGTCTTGCAAAGAACTATTATCATCAATGAAGAAGACAGGTAAATGGTTGCCAGAACGATAAAGCACAGCTGCAATTTGCTGACCAGCATCACCTGCACCATAAATTGCGATACGCTTTCTCTCTTCCCCTGTGAGTAATGCAGACTTTACAATAAATCGGATAAATGCACGGCTACACCAAACCCAACTAAACATTAAGAAACCAAACATCAATGGAATTGATGTTGGAACAAAAGCTGCCGAGAATGCATTTAGGCTATATAAAACAACCACCATCAGTGCAACAGCAAGTGCTAATTTTGCAATAAAGGCTTCGTTAAAAGTACGAACAATAAAGCGATATACCCCAGTTACCATTAAACTTAAAATAGCAACGATAGTAACGATTGCTACTCCATAGTTAATCCCTGGGATAACTTCAGCACCTAAATCAAACAGTCGAATGGCATAACATAGCCACAAAATAACAGGAAACGCAAAAAGGTCTACAAGAACCAAAAAACATTGTTTGGTGAGTCTTGGGGCAGACGCAAACTGATAAATAATCTTTTTCACAATACTCTTCTAATCGTTCTAGTAACCGTGCGATCTTTATACTCATTTCTCATATAACTAGAAATAAAATTTACGCAGCGGTTACATAACTTTAAATCAGATCATAATTCAAAAGAAAGCTATGTGAATAGCTTCACATTTTTATGATTGTATAGCTCTACTAACAGCATTAATTGCAAGAATTGTTTTTTCTATACTGTCTGGACTCAAAGTCGGATGCACCAAAAACATTAAGCTTGTTTCACCTAATTGCTGTGCATTTTCCAAACGTTTTTCTGGACGCCATGGGGTACCATCAAATGCATGCTCTAAATAAACTTCTGAACAAGAGCCACTGAAGCAAGGTACGCCTTGCGCATTAATTTCTTGCATTATACGATCACGTGACCAGCCAGCTGGTAACGCCTCTAAATTTACTTGCACATAACATTTATAATGCGCATGAACATAATCATCTGAAGCGATATGAACGTTAAAGTAAGGAGAGTTTTCAAACGCTTTTAAAATCTTTTCTGCATTTTCAGTACGCTTTTGTGTCCATTCAGTCATACGTGTTAACTGAATTCGACCAATAACTGCTTGCATTTCCATCATGCGCCAGTTTGTACCAAATGAGTCATGCAACCAGCGGAAACCTGGAGGATGTTGTTTATTATAAATACTGTCGTAGCTTTTACCATGGTCTTTATATGACCACATTTTTTTCCAAAGCGCCTCATCATTTGTGGTGACCATCCCGCCCTCACCACCAGTTGTCATAATTTTATCTTGGCAAAAAGACCAAGCAGAAATATGACCGATTGACCCAGCAGCTTTCCCTTTATATTTTGCACCATGAGCCTGTGCGCAATCTTCAATAACATAGATGCCGCGCTCAGCAGCAAGTTGCATAATCGGATCCATATCGCACATCCAACCGGCCAAATGTACACAAATAATCGCTTTAGTATTGGGTGTAATTACAGCTTCAATCGTACGTCGTGAAATATTCTGAGAGTCCAACTCTACATCTGCAAAAACAGGATTAGCGCCCGCCGTTACAATGGAACTTGCTGAAGCAAGAAAAGTACGAGACGTCACAATAACGTCATCACCTACACCAATGTCTAAAGCTTTTAATGCAACATCCAACGCAACAGTTCCATTTGCCAAAGCTACCGCATATTTTGTACCAGAAAACTCGGCAAATTCTTTTTCAAAAATTCTACATTCTTGACCGGTCCAATAATTTACTTTATTTGATAGTAATACATTTTTGACTGCGTCAGCTTCTTCTGTAGTAAAACTTGGCCATGGTTCAAATGCAGTGTTTAACATTATGATTTCCTAATAAAAAAATACTTCTTACTTTCTTTCTAAAATTCTGGCTGGGTTGCCGACAACTGTTACACCAGCTGGTACACTTTTAGTCACTACAGCACCCATACCAACAACAGCACCTTTACCAATTACTAAAGGCTTGTCAGGTGTACCTTGTTTAATGACGGCTCCAGCACCTATATAAGCATGATCTTCAATACGAATATTGCCATTACATTTAACGCCTGGAGCAAATGTAACGTAGTCACCAATCACACAGTCATGCTCAACATAACTGTATAAATTAGCATGAAAACATTTACCGATTTTTATATTTGATGTAATTGAAACGAAAGGACTTAAGGCTGCCCCTTCACTAATTTCAACGTTATCCATAATTACTGAATTATCAGCGTGTACGGACCAAAGTTTAATACCATCAGCAATCAACTGATTAGCAATTTTTTCACGAATTTGACTATTCGCAATAGCAATTAATACATACTTATTAGAACATTCTATTGATTTAAAAGTTTGATAGTTCACAGCTGTATGCCCGTTTACTATCTTTTCTTCTTGTAAACTATCATCAATAAAATAAATTTCTGCTGCAATACCCTGACGTTGGAGCTGTTGTCTTGCAACAGGCATCAGACTGCGACCACAGCCTGAAGCACCATAAATCGCATAGATCTGGTTACTCATTTATCTGCTTCCGACTTTGAACCTGTAAACTTGGTCATCGTCGCTTCACCCGCTTCATTAATATCATCTTTAGCGATTACTTTTTTAACGGTTTGTAGCATAATTTTAAAGTCTAACCAAAGCGATCTATTTTCAACGTACCATGTATCAAGCTTAAATTTTTCTTCCCAGCCAATTGCATTACGTCCATTAACCTGAGCATGACCAGTCATTCCTGGACGTACATCATGACGCTTTGCCTGTTCTTTATTATAAAGCGGCAAGTACTCCATCAGTAAAGGTCGTGGGCCAACAATACTCATATCACCTTTAATCACGTTCCAAAGCTCAGGCATTTCATCCAAACTGGTAGAACGAAGCATTTTACCAAATGGCGTTAGGCGTTCACTGTCTGGTAAAGGATTACCCTGTGCATCTGCTGCATCTTTCATTGTTCGAAATTTAATCATTTCAAACGGCTTCCCATGTAAACCTGGCCGAACTTGGCGAAACAATACTGGCGAGCCTAAGTTTTTTTTCACCTTATATGCAACATAGAAATATAATGGTGAGAGCAAAATTAAGGCTATAGAAGCAATAATGATATCAAGTAAACGTTTTAACACTTATTTAATTCCCATTTCTGTCATCATATGATGATTCACTCGGTGTACATCATATTTATGTAATGCAATTTCTCTAGAGCGTGTTCCCATAATTTCAGCCAATTCAGGATTCTGAATAAACTTTTTCATTGCCGCCTCTAAGCTAGTGACAGACTTTACTTCAACCAAATAACCATTTCCATCGTGCTCTACAGTTTCTCTACATCCAGGAGCATCTGTTGTAATAATAGCTCGTCCCATAGACATTGCTTCTAAGACCGTACGAGGTGTGCCCTCTCTGTATGAAGGTAATACATAAATTGAACTTTCAGCAATAGCAGGTCGAACATCAGAAAGCTTCCCCCAATATTTAATAATTTTTTCATCGACCCATGAATCTAATTCTTGTTGTTTTATTGCGGTTGGATTTTCATCTATCCACCCCACTAAATTAAATTCAATTTGAGGATATTCTTTTTTAATTAATTTGGCTGCTTCTACATACTCTCTGATACCTTTATCTTCTAATAACCGAGCAATTAATAAAAATGAAACCTTAATTTCACCATTTAAAGCACGAGGCAAACTTACAATTTCAAAATCAGTCACATTAACACCAGACCCGTTGACAACTACTGCTGGCACCTTATTACTTAATAAATTTAATTGTTGGAATAAAGCAAGATCATCAGGGTTTTGAAAAAAAACCTTGGATGATCTTATTAATGCTTGTTTATAAAGCCAATGTACTATTTTTTGAAACGTACTTCTTTTACTAGTACTGTCTACATTCTGAAAAGCATATCCCAACCCTGTGATGAGTGAAAAACGATTTGGCACTTTTGCGAAATAAGCAGCAAGCGTACCGTAGATCACGGGTTTAATCGTATATGATAAGACATAGTCTGGCTGAATCTTCTTTGTAATTTTATAGATTTCAAATAGTGTTTTTATATCCGCAATAGGATTAGTTCCAGTTCTTTGCATTTCAACAGAATAAACGGAGTAACCAAGAGATTTTAGCTTATCCACTTCAGGCTGAAATAGCTCAAGATCAGGGGCAATGATATGGATCTCATGGCCTTGATGATGAATAGCCTCTAGTAATTTTCCACGAAAATTTAAAACTGAAGGTAAAAAACTACTAATCATTAAAAATTTCATTTTGTTTTCAACTTCACTCACAAAATAACCTTAATTTTTTTGTTTAACATAATCAATATGATAGAAGCTAAACAACTGAGAAAAACCGTTATGAAAAATAATTCAATTGAATTGATATTAAAAGATTTAAGTAAATTTTGAAATAAAGGATGTATCAGATATAAAGCTGTTGAAAAGAGTGCCAACATCTTACCTTCACCTTTAATATTTAAATTAAAAACAAATATAAAGATGAAAGGACATAATAACATTAACGAAAACATTAGATCCAATGGATCTTTTTTGCTTATAAAGAAGTAATTAATATAGACTTCGACATATAAAAGAATTAAAGATATTATTACAGCAAATGGAGCAATTTTTTTATATTTAGCAGTTAAATTAAGCTTATGAATAAGGAAACCGAACATCAAGAAAGGATAGCAGACTGTAAAAGAATTTCTATAAAAAGGATAATAGTTAAGTAAGAAATCAATTTTTTTTGGAAATAAATGAAAATTACCCATATATTGTAAAAAACAGCCTAGGATAAACAAAAAAAATGCCAATGATATTTGTACTATCGTATTCAATCCTTTTGTAAAATAGAGAAAAATCCCACCCCCAATTGTGCCAGCTAGGTACCATAAATGATGATAACCTAAAAAAAATATTTCAAAAATTTTTCCTAAAGATTTTAAATAATTTACATAAAACACACTATAAAAGATCATCCAAAAAACATACAAAGAAAATAATCTTAAAAACCATGTTTTAAAATCTTTTAACAAAAATAAATAGTATCCTGTTATTAATAAAAAAACAGGAACACCTATTCTAAATATACCATTAACAGTGAAAAAATAGAGTAAATTATTTAAGTCCAAAAAAACTTTTCCATGCAATGCTATAATAGCTAAAGCTAAAAATAATTTCAGTATATCTAAAGATATATTTCTAGCCATTAAAACACCTTATCCTTAAATCAATTAAGACTATCTATTTTTAAACTTAACATTATAAATAAACATTATAAAAACAATGAATAGAAAATGTGGCAACCTGTTTTGTAAAAAAAGTGCTGGATCAGAATTAGATATCAAATATGTTAATGATGAAACCATAAAAGCATAATAAGCTAGAAGAGTGGTATTATCTTGTTTCTTTGGGTTAAAGAAACGATCAAAAGCACCAATTATAATTCCCAATATAAAAGCATGTACAATTACACCAAAAACTCCCCCACTAATATATCCAAAAGCTACAGCTCCAGGTGGAATTTCACTATCCCATACACCATAAACCAGATAAGTATTATAATAAGATATAGAGTCTGGTATATCCAATCCCAACAATTTAAAAGGTTTAAAAATCCAATATAAATAATCACCAAAATATCTAAAGCTAAATTCATTTTGTAAAAAATTAACCAAAGATAAATATTGATGTGTAAATTCATAAATAACCAAGTTAAATGAATTTTCTAAATCATCAAACATTTTATTTTCTATAAAATCTTGTGTATCAAAGTCCTCATTATTCATAGCAAATAAAAATGTCTTACCAAATACAATATAAAATATTGAAAAAAGACCAACCAACATACCACTTATAAGTGGTATTTTTCTTTTAACAAAATAATAAGCAGCCAAACCAGAAACAACAAAACTAATTGCGTCTTCTCGCCCCGCACTTAAATATAGCGAAAAAAAACAAGAAATTAAAATTATTATTAATAATACATATTGTTTTAGAGTGTAAAACTCTTTCTTTAAGAATTTTATGAAAATTATTAAAAAGGCGAGATTTAAATACTTTGCAAAACTAAAAATAAAAGCTGCAAAATAATTTTTTACATCTGCTGTACCACTGCGTATCTGAGACATATTCTGTAAAAAATACGTCAAGCCGCCATAACTATATATATAAAAACTTAAAGATAATATGCCAATCCCCCATAGATAAAAAGCAATTCGAGTGTCATTAGTTTTTTCTAAGTAAATATATTTTTTAGTTCCTAAAGAAACTTTAGAACCTAACAAAAAAACACCTAAAAAAATAAAAATTATTATAATTGGAATTATCGAGTTTAAGTCATAAAAGTTACCGATGAATCTAGCACTAACTACCTCATCATAAGAAATGAGCAACATAAGTGGACTAATACAATATATAACAAACATCCAAACCAAAGACATAAATACTACAGTAAAACCATTTTTCTTAAATTCATAAATAGTTGCTATTAAGAAAAATAAGAATAATATTGTAATAAGTATATAAATCATATGTCACCAACCTTATCTAATATTCCAAAAATTTTTATATTTATTAGTGACTATGTTTATATTAAATCTATTGATAGTTAAGTTAAACGCCTCATTCATTTTTTGCTTTTTTTCAACCATTGATAATTTAAGATAATTATTGATACAATCAATTAAATCACTAGTACTTAATACATCAGCAATATAGTCATCATCATTAATAATATATCTAGCATCCCCCACATCTGTAGAGATACAAATAGCACCTGTTGCCATAGCCTCAATTAAAACATTTGGAAAACCCTCTGTAATAGAAGTCATTAATAAGACATCAATACCATGGTAGAAAGCTTCCATTTCTTTGACGGCATCGAGCAAAGTAACATTAGGTCCAATTACAAATTTTTTAGATAAGTCTTCAATCTCTTTATCTGACAGGGACAGGCCTTTACCAGCAACTCTAAACTCTATTCTAGGGTCATCTTTAAAAGCAGACATCACTTCAAATAAATAGGGAATTCCTTTTGCTTTATGATTTCTGCCAACAAAACCAACTGTAATGGGGTTACTAAAGTCTCTTTCAACAAATCTAAACTTTTCCAAATCAATTCCATTTGGAATAAAAACCTGATTTTTATTTTCAAAACCAAATTGCTTATGTTGCTTTAATGAAGATTGTGCACAATAAACAATTCCTGTGGCTTTCTTTGATAAATATTTATTTAAATATATAGCAACTTTTGTACTCAAGGACTCCTCTGAAATTGAATTTAAAGAATGATGTATACCCCAATATATTGGATAGCTCTGCCTACAAAAAGAGTTAGCAATAGTTACCATGAAATTGGCGTGATACATCCAACTTTGAATTACGTCTGGTTGAATACGATCAACTTCTTTAGCTAATCTAGATATTGTTTTTGCTGTATTCGTAATTTTCCAATTTAAAGCTTTTGACAATTTAACTTGCTTTAAACTTTCTTCATAAATATCTGAAAGGTTAATAAGTGAAATAAGGTAGTGATCATATTCTGGTTGAGCAAGAATAAGCTTCTGCAACATCATTTCTGCACCGCCAAGTGCTGAAAAGTTAGTAATTACATGCAATACTTTTTTACGCATCTACTTTTCTCACCATATTCATATATAAAATTAATGTACTCAAAATAAACTGAGCAGCAGATGATGCAACAGTAGCCCAAGCTGCACCTAACAAACCATAAGCAGGTATTAAAATCCAGCATAAAACTAAGGTAAAAATAGTTAAAAATAGAAATAATGGAAGTTGTATTTTGATTAGACCTAAGCTTGTCATTAAATATCCATTCACTACTGACAAGTAAGTAAATAATCCCGCAAACATAACAATATTTAGTATATCTATCCAAACCAAATAATGCGAACCATAAAGAATATTAACGAAAAAATCACCTAAAGTGATGGAAACGATTAAACCGCTTATCCCTAAAAAAGCTGCTACACTCCACGCCTGCATAGTTAATTTACTTAGCTCATGCATTTTATTTTCTTTAAAAAGAATAGAGAATCTTGGACTAATAAACTGGCATATTGAATTTATTACTATCCCACCCACGATAATGAAATAATAAAAAACTGAAAAAACACCAACATACTCCAAATTAAAAAATTTTTCTAAAAAAAAGCGAGGTATATTGCTTTGTAAAGCAACTAGCATTACAGATATTCCTAAAGGTAATGCTAAAATAATAATATTTTTAAAGTCCACCACATTTAAATAAAAGTATTTCTTATTTAAACCGATATTGCGAAAATCAATCAACAGTAGGGTTAATACATAAATTAGTATTATACCCATCAAACCAATATTTAATAAATTATAAAAATATAGCAAACTTCCAAAAATCAAGATTAAAGCTAAAGATTTTACTGTAAGAGATAAGCTAATTAATTTCGTTTTTCCTTGAGCATTATAATATGCATAAATAATATCTGAGATCCCTTCTAAAGCTTTAATACATCCTAGTAATAAGACCACCTTCCAAACATTACTACTAGATAAAAAAGATAATAAAAAGGAAAGTAATATAGCTAAAAATATACTATAAAATCTCAAAGCAAAATAAGACTTATAATTAAAATTTGGATTGAGATTAAACTCAGCTACAACAATCGGGCGGAGCTGTAAGTTAGTGAGCATAAAAACAGGTGTCACTAATGCTAATGCATATGTATACGCACCTACAGCCTGATTATCAGAAAAATGGCTAATAAAAATTAATATTAGCCATTGAGAAAAAGCAAATAAAATATTCCCACTTAGTAAGAACTTTGCCTTATTTAATAGAGATAACATACGATTTAATTTAAGAAATGCTTATACCAAACCATTGCTTGTGAGATACCTTCAAAAATTCTAAATTTTGGATCATATCCTAGTAATGTTTTGATTTTAGTTACATCTGCTTGAGAATGTCTTACATCACCCGCCCTAAATTCACGATAAACAGGTTCTTTGTCACAAGAGATTCCATTTTCGTTTAAAGCAGATTTAATAGCCATAAATAAATCATTTAGGGTTGTCCTATCCCCTACTGCCACATTATAGACTTGATTTTTAGCTTCATCATTTGCGACGGCCGCTAAAATATTGGCTTGTACTGTATTTTCGATATAACAAAAATCACGACTGGTCTCACCATCGCCATTGATAAATACATCGTCTCCTTGAATCATAGCTGCCGTCCATTTTGGAATAACTGCCGCATAAGCTCCATTCGGATCTTGACGTTTACCGAATACATTAAAATAACGCAAACCTACTGCTTTAAAACCGTATGTACGAGCAAAAACTTCAGCATAAAGCTCATTTACATATTTAGTTACCGCATAAGGAGATAATGGATTACCAATATTTTCTTCTACTTTCGGTAATGCTGGATGGTCACCATAGGTAGAACTACTCGCAGCATAAGTAAAACTTTTGACTTGAGCATCCCTTGCCGCAACGAGCATATTTAAAAAACCCGTAATATTGGCACTATTTGTCAGTATTGGGTCTGCAATTGAACGAGGAACAGAACCTAGGGCTGCTTGATGTAAAACATAATCAACGTTTACGCATGCTTTTTGGCAGTCTTCCAAATTTCGAATATCACCATTATAGAAAGTGAAATTCTTCCATTGTTCACTGGTAACTAAACCCTCTACCTCATCCAGATTATATTGATGACCTGTAGCAAAGTTATCCAAACCAATTACTTTTTGATTTAATTTTAATAAAGTTTCTAACAGATTTGATCCAATAAAACCCGCAACTCCAGTTATTAACCATGTTTTAGGAGTGGCCTTAAGCTGTTCCAATACTTGTTCATATTGACTCATATTTTTTCTCAACAAATATTATTTATAGACGAATATCTGATTCAGATTGAGCTAAAACATATTTCAGATCATAAAGAACATGAGATGTTTTACCTAAAGATCTAATTGCCTCTATACCCATTTCTTTAAATTCGTTATGAGCAACTGCTAATATTACAGCATCATATTGACCTGCTGTAGGTTGACTAACCGGAGTAATACCGTACTCGTGTTGAGTTTCTTCACTATCAATCCAAGGATCGTATACATCTACATCCACATGATATTCTTGTAATTCTTTTACAATATCAATAATTTTTGTATTACGAATATCTGGACAATTTTCTTTAAAGCTTAGACCTAATACTAAAACCTTAGCCCCTTCAACTTGAATTTTCTTTTTTATCATTCCTTTGACAAGTTGAGTAACAACATATGCCCCCATTGAATCATTCAATCGGCGCCCTGCTAAAATAATTTCTGGATGATATCCAATTGCTTGGGCTTTATGAGTTAAATAATATGGGTCGACTCCGATACAGTGCCCACCGACTAAACCTGGGCGGAATGGTAAGAAGTTCCATTTTGTACCCGCAGCTTTAAGTACCTCTTCTGTATCAATACCCAGTTTGTTAAAAATAAGTGCCAATTCATTAATTAAGGCAATATTAACGTCACGCTGTGTGTTTTCAATAACTTTTGCAGCCTCAGCAACTTTTATACTAGCTGCTTTATGTGTTCCTGCTTCAATAATTAAATTGTAAACTTCATCAACATAATCGGCAATTTCAGGAGTCGATCCTGAGGTAATTTTTAAAATATTAGTAACGCGGTGAAGTTTATCGCCGGGGTTAATACGTTCTGGGCTATAACCCGCAAAGAAATCTTGATTAAACGTCAAACCTGAAATTTCTTCGAGCACTGGGATACAAACTTCTTCTGTGGCACCCGGATAAACGGTAGACTCGTATACGACAATATCACCTTTTTTTAGAATTTTACCAATACTAGTAGAAGCTTTAACTAAAGGTGTTAAATCTGGCTGTTTATAATCATCAATTGGAGTTGGAACAGTGACAATAAAAAAATTACAATCTTTTAAATCTTCTAAACTTGCAGTGTAACTTAATTGAGCTGCTTGTTTTAATTCTTCTGGTGAAACCTCTAGGGTATGATCTTGACCGTTTTTTAATTCACTTATACGTTTTTGATAAATATCAAAACCCACAACTGGCACTTTTTTGCCAAACTCAACTGCCAATGGCAAGCCTACATAACCTAAACCTATAATCGCTATTCTTAAATCGGCAAGTTGCATAAAAGTTAGCCTTATTCCTTACAAATTGTATATATAATAAAAAATATATCTTGACTGGATATTGTCGTGCGTAACTATATCAGTTTTTTTTCATCAACTATAAAGCAATTGTATAAAAGTGTTTACAAGCTTTTTCTCTGGTTATATTTAAGTAATTTTTAAGAAGCCAATCCCCGTTCTCTTAGAAATTCTAAATTATACAAATAAATTAATCATACAAAGCTGTACGATTTTTCTGTGTTTTTTAATTTTTTTTCGGCTAGAATCACAACGTCTATATCTAAGATAAGCACTTAGTGCTAAACGATTAACGATATCAATTGATATCAATTAAAGATAAATACACAAAGGGTTTCGTGTGAAATATTGTCAGTTTTTTTCTGTTCTTGCCTTGAGTTTAAGTGTCGCTAGTTGTGCTGTCACTTCTGGTTTACAAACTTATGATATTCCAGATGAGGGTGTGTATAGAACCGATCTCGGAACTACAGTTAATGTTGTTAAAATCTCTCAAGACACACTACCTGCAATCCAACCTGCGCAAACTGATTATCGCAACAACTACCAATCTTTATTTAAAAATCAACAACCTATATACAAATTAAGCTCAGGTGATGTTCTTTCCATCCAGCTTTGGGCATATCCTGAGATTACTCCACCAGTAAATAATATAAACAATGAACAGTCGATTCAGGCAAGTGGTTATCCAATCGACCAAACTGGCTACATTCAATTTCCTTTAGTAGGTCGCTATAAAGCAGCTGGTAAAACTCTTGCTCAAGTGAACCGTGAGTTACATAATCAATTAGCACGCTTTCTAAAAAATCCAGATGTGATAGTACGTGTATTATCTTATGAAGGTCAGCGCTTTTCTGTCCAAGGCAGTGTCATAAAGGGTGGCCAGTTCTACTTAAGTGACCAACCTGTAAGCGTTTATGCAGCTTTAGGTCTTGCTGGAGGGGTAACTGATAAGGGTGATAATACTTATATTCAACTCATTCGAAATGGCCAAACCTATAATCTAAATACTATAGATTTAGAGAAAGCAGGTTATTCATTACATAAGCTATTAGTTCAACCAAACGATACCATTTATGTCAGCACTCGCGAAAATCAAAAGATTTACGTTATGGGTGAATCCGGTAAAAACCAAGCATTAGCAATGCGTGACCAAGGGATGACGCTAAGTGATGCATTAGGTGAAAGTTTAGGATTAAACCCTTTATCTGCTAGTGCAAGTCGAATTTATGTGTTACGTACGAATCCAAATGACCGAACAACTGAACTCTATCATTTAAACTTAATGAGTATTGGTGATTTTGGATTAGCTAATCAGTTTAGACTACGTAGTAATGATATAGTCTATGTTGATGCGACTGGCTTGACTCGTTGGCAACGTGTTGTCAACCAAATTATTCCTTTCTCAAGTGCGTTATATAACATAGACCGTTTGGGACAGTAATTTTATGCAGTTTAAAAATATTTTAGTCGTCTGTATTGGAAATATCTGTCGTAGCCCTATGGCTGAGTATTTTTTAAAACAGAAATATCCTCAGTTAAATATTGAGTCGGCTGGTATTTCAGGGCTTATTGGTCATCAAGCTGATGAAAAAGCCCAACTTTGTATGCAACGATTAGGTATTGATATGCAGCCGCATGTTGCACGTAAACTTAGTGCAGAACATATCAAGAGAGCTGACCTGATTTTAGTGATGAGTCAAAACCAGCAAAAACATCTTGAACAGACTTGGCCTTTTGCAAAAGGTAAAACCTATCGCTTAGGACATTGGCAAAACAAAAATGTGCCTGATCCCTACCAGCATGATCAAACTATTTTTGATGAAACTTGCCAACTCATACAGCAATGTGTTGATGACTGGAAACCTTATATTTAACATTCAGATTTTAAGCTTATGAACCAAAATACTAATACCGAAGATACAATTGATCTAAAGGAATTATTTTTTTCACTGATTGCTCAGTGGAAACTTATTGCCCTCTGCGTTATTTTAAGCCTTGTATGTGCACTACTCTATTTACGTGTAACACCAGATACCTATTCGGTTGATGCATTGGTTCAAGTTGAAGACAGCAAAGGGGCTTCTGCTGCTTTATTGGGTGATTTATCACAGATGATTGAGCAAAAGTCTCCTGCTCAAGCTGAAATTGAAATTCTAAAGTCTCGGTTAGTTTTAGGCTCAGTTATTAAAGAATTACATCTAGATATTCATGTTTCTAGCACTGAAAATACATTTACTCATCGTTTATTAAGTGACACTGAATATAAAGCTGAATACACTAAAAATTCAGTTTTATTTAAAGATGGCACTAAAAGTTTTGATATACGAAAATTTGAAGTACCTCCATATTATTTAGATAAACATCTTTTACTAGACTTTGATCAAAAATCTTTTAAATTAGTAGATCCTGAGACTGATGAAGTTGTACTCACCGCTCCAATAAATCAAAATAATCAAATTACTGGAGCTAATGGAATATGGAAGGTCGCGATCTTTACTAAAGATCTATTAAGTTCAAAATATAATATTGAGAAACTATCTATTCCAGCAGCTGTAGACAATATAAGTTCAAATTATTCTGTAGCAGAACGCGGTAAATTAACAGGTATTCTGGGCTTAAATTACCAAGGACATGACAAAGAACATATTACTCAGGTCTTAAATGCGATTTTAGTAACCTACGGCGCCCAAAATGTTGAACGTCGTTCGGCTGAATCTGCTCAAACTTTAAAGTTCTTGGATGAACAACTTCCAGATCTTAAAAAGCAATTAGATGATGCAGAACGTCAATTTAACAAATTCCGTCAACAATATAATACAGTTGATGTGACCAAAGAATCAGAGTTATATTTAACTCAAAGTATTACATTAGAAACAAAGAAAGCTGAGCTTGAACAAAAACAAGCAGAAATGGCTGCAAAGTATACTGCTGAACATCCTGCAATGCGTGAAATTAATGGTCAACTTACAGCCGTCAATAAACAAATTGGTGAACTCAACAGTACTTTAAAACAATTACCAGATGTACAACGACAATATTTACAGCTGTATCGCGAAGTTGAAGTTAAAACTCAGCTTTATACAGCACTACTCAACTCTTACCAACAACTCCGTATCGCGAAAGCAGGTGAAATCGGAAATGTACGCATAGTTGATACTGCCGTTGAACCAGTCGAACCAATTAAACCTAAAAAGTTACAAGTCCTTATCTTATCTTTATTCTTAGGCGGATTTATTGGGACAATTATTGCATTACTTCGTAATATGTTGCGTACAGGGATTAAAGATTCTGGACAAATTGAAAATGAACTGGATTTACCAGTTTATGCAACAGTTCCACGCTCTCCAATTCAAGAAAGTCGCATCAAAATTTTAAAGAAGAAGAAGAGTATTCCTATTCTTGCTGTTAAAAATAGTGATGATATTGCAATTGAAAGCTTACGTAGTATCCGTACTGCGATTCACTTTGCATTGGCGAGTGCGAAAAATAATATCATTATGATTGCAGGCCCGTCACCAGAAGTAGGTAAATCCTTTATTTCGACTAACCTTGCAACAATTTTTGCGCAAGGTGATAAGCGTGTGTTACTGATTGATGCCGATATGCGTCGTGGTTATATGCATAAATACTTTGATGTTGACGTAAAGCCAGGTCTTTCTGAATTATTGAGTGGACAAGCTGACTTACAAAAAGTCTTGCACAAAACTCCTGTGGCAAACCTTGATGTGATTACACGTGGTAAGAGCCCAACAAATCCTTCAGAGATTTTAAGCTCAAACCAATTTAAAGAATTACTTGAACAGCTACAAAGTCAATATGACCACATTATTATTGATACTCCACCAGTACTCGCAGTAACCGATGGTATTATTATTTCGCAATACACTGGTGTGAACTTAATTGTAGCTCGTTATGCTAAGTCACAAATGAAAGAGCTTGAATTAACACTTAATCGCTTTGAACAAGCAGGTGTTAAAGTCAACGGCTTTATTCTCAATGACATTCAACGTGCTAGCGCGGGTTACGGTTACGGCTATAACTACGCTTACGCATATAAAGCACAAAAAGAAGATTAAACGTAAAGTCATAAAAAAACCGGACCAAGTGATCCGGTTTTTTTATTTAAGATTTTTTTAAGTATATCCCTACTAAAACTAACTAAAATATATAAAAAACCACTCGTTTTTTTTCTTAAACATTCTATGCTTAAGCATGCTAAGATCAAAAGCAGCCTTTTTAGACTCAAATGATTATTTTTGGAACCTTTTATGAGTAAAGCCTTACCCATTGCTGTCGCTGTAGTTTTAGGCGGTGCTGCACTTGTACCAGTATATTATGCAAGCCAACATCCGACCACAGAAGTCGGAAGCAAGGCAAATAAAAATGCCTCTCCAATTGAAAAAATCAGTTATGTTCTTGGGTATGAAGTTGCTCAACAAACTCCACCTGAGCTAGATACAAAAGCATTTGTGAAAGGGATTCATGATGCTCGTAGCAAGCAGCCAAGTGCTTATACTCAAGAAGAGTTAAAAGCTGCTGTAACCGCTTATGAAAAAGAATTACAGCAAAAAATGCAGCAACAGAATAAACCAGAACAAGCTGCTGGTGCTGCTCCTGAGTCTGCTGATGCTCAATTCCTTGCAGAAAATAAAACAAAAGCTGGCGTAAAAACTACGGCGTCTGGCTTGCAATATATCATTACTAAAGAAGGCACAGGTAAACAACCCACTGCGCAATCTATAGTTAAAGTACATTACGAAGGCCGTTTAATTAATGGTCAGGTTTTTGATAGTTCTTATAAACGCGGTGAGCCAGTTGAGTTTCCACTCAATCAGGTTATTCCAGGCTGGACTGAAGGACTTCAATTGATGAAAGAAGGTGGTAAAGCGACGTTCTTCATTCCATCAAATCTTGCCTATGGCCCTCAGGAAGTTCCTGGCATTCCAGCAAACAGTACACTGATTTTTGATGTAGAACTCATTTCAGTGAAATAAAAACATTCAGGAGAGTAGAACATTACTCTCCTTTTTTTTGGAAAACGGCATGAAAAAAATTGGTCTAATTATTGCAACATCAACAATGAGTTTATCTGTTCTTGCTGCAACTCCTATAACGAATAAAAGCCCAGCAAAAGAACAATTTAGCTATAGTTATGGCTATTTGATGGGTCGTAATAATACTGATGCATTAACAGATCTAAATCTTGATACTTTTTATCAAGGTCTTCAAGAAGGCGCACAAAGTAAAACAGCACGCCTAACTGATGAAGAAATGGCAAAAGCGATTAATGACTATAAGAAAACCTTAGAAGCTAAACAACTCGTCGAATTTCAAAAAACAGGTCAACTAAATATCCAAGCAGGTACAGCATTTCTTGCTGAAAATGCAAAAAAATCAGGTGTAATCACGACTAAGTCTGGTCTTCAATACCAAGTATTAAAAGAAGGTAATGGTCAAAAGCCGAAAGCCACATCTCGTGTTAAAGTGAATTATGAAGGTCGTTTACTCGATGGGACCGTATTTGATAGTTCGATTGCCCGTAATCATCCAGTTGAGTTTCAGCTCAGTCAAGTGATTACAGGTTGGACAGAAGGTCTACAGACCATGAAAGAAGGCGGAAAGACTCGCTTCTTTATTCCTGCGAATCTTGCTTATGGTGAGGTCGGTGCTGGCGACAGTATTGGCCCAAACAGTACTTTAATTTTTGATATTGAATTACTACAAGTTTTACCGAAATAAATTCATTAGATATAAAAAAAGCGATCATTTAAGATCGCTTTTTTATTTTTAGTGTTTTAAGTCTCTAGGACGAAAACCTGTAACGACGAGAGCAACCAGATAAGCGACTACGCCGACTACACACAATCCAACCACTTCGGCAACACGTAACCACTGTGAAAGTTCACCGTTGTACCAATTTAACGCAAACCAAAGTGCTCCAATCATAGCAAGGTTCGCTAAACCATATTGAAGAAACAACTTTTTCCAATGTGAACCAAATCGAAAAATATTACGCTTATGTAAATAGAAGTAGAGTAAACCTGCATTCACCAAAGCCGAGCCTGAAGATGCCAATGCAAGTGCCATATGCTCTGCCTGCCAATCAATCAGCTTAAAGAAACCAATAAATACAACGTTTAAAATAGCATTCGCTGCGACTGACATTAAACCGACACGTACGGGTGTTTTAGTATCTTGCTGTGCATAAAAACCAGGTGCAAAGACTTTAATCAGCATAAATGAAATCACGCCTGCACTCATACATTGCAGTGCTAGAGCTGTCATTTGTGTATCACGTAGGTCAAACTCGCCACGCTGGAATAATGCCTGAATAATCGGTGTAGAAAGCATAAATAAGGCAATACTTGCTGGTAAGCCAACTAATACAATAATTTTTGCAGCCCAGTCGATCATACCGCGGAACTTTGCTTGATCTTGTTCTGCATGACGGGCAGAAAGTGAAGGTAAAATCACTGTACCAATCGCAACTCCAATTAAACCTAACGGCAATTCAGTCATACGCTCTGCACTGTAGAGCCAAGACACTGAACCATCTTGCATGAAAGAGGCCCAAATCGTATTTAATAATAGGTTAATCTGGGTAACAGATACCCCAAATAATGCCGGCAGCATTAATTTTAAAATGCGTTCTACACCTTCATGTTTAAAATCAACTTTAGGTGGAATCAGCAGATTTTTACGCCATAGCTCTGGAATTTGTATCGCTAACTGCAAAACACCCGCCACAACAACTGACCAGCCTAATGCTTTGATCGGTTCGGCCATATACGGCGTAAGCCACCATGCTCCGGCAATCATCGCGACATTCAGCAAAACTGGTGAAAAAGCGGGTGAAGCAAAAGAACCATAACTATTTAAAATACTGCTGGCAAAAGCAGTCAGTGACATAAACAGTAAATAAGGAATGGTCAGTCGAAACATGCTGACTGCTAAATCGAACTTTTCAGGATCGCTATGGAAACCGGGTGCGTACATATAAATGATTGCAGGTGCTAAAACCATAGCCACAAAAGTTAGTAGGGTCATGACTGTTAACAAGCAGCCAAATACCCGACTAATCAAAATCTGCACTTCAGCGTGTGCTCGACCTGTTTTATATTCGGTCAGTACCGGAATAAAAGCCTGAGAAAAGGCACCTTCGGCAAACAATCGTCGAAAGAAGTTGGGAATACGAAATGCGACGACGAAGGTATCGAAATCTTTACCCGCACCAAACACGTTGAGCAATACGACGTCACGTACTAACCCTAACACTCGTGACAACATCGTCATTGCACTGACAATAAAAGTCGATCGCCATAATGCCATCGTACTCACCTACAGCTATATTCGAAAGACGCTATTGTAATGAAACTAGAAAATCTTTTCGTTGTGAAATGATGAACAAACTCAAGTTTTTTTCTGACCCAACAATTGTCTAAAGTGCTGCCATTTAAAATAAGGTCCCGGATCAGTTTTTCGGCCAGGAGCAACATCTGAATGCCCTGCAATATGGTTTTTAATTTCAGGATAAGCCTGACGGATAGCGGTAACAACGTCAGTTAGTACTTCATATTGTACGTCTTCAAAAGATAAATCATCACTTCCTTCAAGCTCAATACCAATTGAATAATCATTGCATTCTACTTTGGCTAAATAACTCGAACGCCCTGCATGCCATGCCCGATCATTAAAATTAACGAACTGTAGCACTTCCCCACTACGTAAAATCAGCAAATGCGTAGAAACCTGCATCCCTTCAATGGTCTGGAAATAAGGATGAACTGACCAATCTAACTTGTTTTGAAAAAACTGCTCAATATATCCACCTCCAAATTGAGACGGCGGCAAACTAATATTATGAACCACAATCATTTGAATTTCGGTACCAGTCGGACGCTGGTTAAAATTTGGAGAAGGGATTTGTCTCGCCCCTTTTAATTGTCCATCTATAACTTCATACGGTGTGATTTGCTTCATTGAGATGCCAATAAATTGCTTGCCAATTGTTTTAGTTTAAAACAGTTATCTACTTTTCAAAGTAGTAAATGCGATTGTTTATCGCGATTAATCTCATAAAACAGCTTATTTTTAAAGTCGACGGTGCTAATATATCGCAAGTTTTAGGGTCATCGACAAAATGGAAACCGTATGAGCATACCTCAGTCTTTGCTTGAACAATCAATTCAAATCAATATTCAACAAGCATTACAAGAAGATATTGGGGACGGTGATATTACCGCTATGCTCACACCCGAAGATGAGCAAGCCACTGCGACTATTATTAGCCGTGAAGATATGGTCTTAGCTGGCCAACCTTGGGTAAATGCACTCATCTCAGCTTATGACAATACCGTTCAGGTGACTTGGTTAAAACAAGAAGGCGAGCGTGTTGCTGCAAACGAAGCATTTTTAAAACTTGCTGGTTCTGCACGTAGCTTACTTACTGTAGAGCGCCCTGCTTTAAACTTTATTCAAACTTTATCTGCGGTTGCAACAAAAACAGCAGAATATGTTCAACAACTCGAAGGTTTAAATACAAAACTCCTCGATACACGCAAAACCTTGCCAGGCTTACGTATTGCACAAAAATATGCTGTAGCTGTCGGTGGTGGTCAAAACCATCGTCTAGGTTTATTTGACGCTTTCTTAATTAAAGAAAACCATATTATGGCAGCAGGTGGTATTGCTCAGGCAATTGCCAAAGCCCATCAAATTGCACCGGGTAAACCTGTTGAAGTCGAAGTTGAAACTTGGGATGAGCTAAATCAAGCACTTGAAGCTGGTGCAGACATTGTTATGCTAGACAACTTTAGTCAACAGCAAATGATTGATGCTGTAAAACATGTTGCAGGCCGTTGTAAGTTAGAGGCATCAGGCAATATCACCATTGAAAACTTACGGGAAGTTGCCACCACAGGTGTTGACTACATTTCTATGGGCGTGCTGACTAAAGACGTTAGAGCTGTTGATTTATCAATGCGTTTTAATGCTTAAATAAAGTCCACATCGTTATTAGTATTTTTTTGCGACTTGGTCATGTCTGCTGCTTGAGTTTTCTGCCATGCTGACTGAGTCGCTTGTGCCCCATTATCACGTGGGTCAGCAGCCATTAAAACAAATGTCACTACTGCTAATAATACAATAAAACCTTGTAGCATAAATTTTCCCCATCACTCTTAAAAAATTAAGATCCTACAATAAAAGATAAATATGACCAGGCTTAGGAGATTCTGTTACAAAAGGTAAGTCTTTATTTTTATTATTCATCTGTACAACAGTCTCTCCCCAAATACAATTTTATATCAACAGCCTAAACCCTGTATTTACTATTGTGACAGGGATATCTTGTTTTTCTCTATCAACCTACGCGACGGAGTTTTACCGTCTAGAATTTTTTGCCAACAGCTAATTCTGTTACTTTGGTTTTGCCCTGAATGGCGACTAAAGCCATGCAAGACCAAAGGCATTGTCATCTGCAAAACCTGCCCACTTTCATCCTCTATCCTATTTTGTTGCAAAAATAAGATCCTTATAGATTATAGACAGGTTGCAGATGACTTTTGGCACCAGCTAATGAGGAATAAATTCCAATACCCCCATTAAGGAAAATAACTTACCAACTTAAGACTCTAAATAACCCATATATGGATCAGAAATTGAATCTTCTTGGGTTTCAATACGGCCAGCAAAGCGACGGGTAAAAGTAGCATCATCAGCTAAGGTCACTGTAAAGTCGTACCAACCACCAAATTCAGACATATCCCAAACCAGTTCTTTTTCAGAATGATCCGTTTCTATAGTCCATGTCTTATTTGGAAGATAAGCATTTGCCTTGACTGTGAGCTTGGCTGACTTATTACCATCATGACGCACTTTTAAATATAAATTCGCATCACATTCTTCCACACACACTCTAATTTCCGGCAATGCTTGAGTCTGATTAACTTGACTCAAATTACCTTTAAACGCACGATGGAAACCATTTGGCCCAAGTACCCATAAATCGTACTGCCCATTTGTAGCATTCCAGACATCATCTAACTGTTTACCCGCTTCAACCATATAACGGCGTGGAATCGCTGTAAGATCTAATCGGTTATACACATGGAAAACCGCTGCCTGTTTACCTGTATTTGAAAACATCAGCTTGACTGTCTTTTGTGCTGCATCAACTTTAGCACTGGTATGCAAAATATAAGGCAAAGCACGTGAAGGTCTAATGCCCATTTCCTGCTGTGCAAATTGTTGCTGGCTTGGAACCGGAACTTGTGGCAATAAAGCTTGAGCAACACGAATAGCATCGGCTTCTGCTTTTGTTTTCTTACCTACTAACTCATTTACAGGCAAAAGGTTCGGTGTTTTAAAATCAAAAGCTGTAGTTAAATCGCCACACACGGCACGGCGGTATGGACTAATATTTGGTTCTTGCACACCAAAACGCTTTTCTAAGAACTGTAAAATAGAAGTATGGTCAAAGACTTGTGAATTCACCCATCCCCCACGACTCCATGGTGAAATCACATACATTGGAACGCGTACACCCGGTCCATAAACACGTCCATCTGTTGCGGGTTGAGATTTTGCTGTAGCGACTGCTGGATGATTAAAGTACTCATAAGACACTTGTTGATCACTTAAAGTCGTTTTCCCCTGAACTACACCTTTTTCATCTTTAGAAGGTGCACTTGGTGAAGGAATATGGTCAAAGAAACCATCATTCTCATCAAAGTTCACTAATAAAACCGTCTGACTCCAAACTTGAGGGTTTTCAGTTAAAGCATTTAATACTTCCTGAATATACCAAGCACCCTGTACAGGACTAGATGGCCCTGGATGTTCGCTATAGGTTGCAGGAGCGACTAACCAACTGACTTGCGGTAATTTTCCTTGAGCAATATCTGTTTTAAAAGTTCCTAAAAAACCACCGTCTGGCATAGTGTTAGCAATACCCTTATAAAGCGGCTGTGTTGCATCAATCTTTTCATCGTATGCAGGGCAAACGAGAGCATCGTTACTTACAGGTTGCCCCGATTGCTCATTCGCACGGCGATACTGTTTGAAACCTGCTAGAGGATTGTCGGTAAAGTTATCCGGCATATTTTGATAGATTTTCCAGCTAACACCAGCCTGTTGTAAGCGCTCAGGATAAGTCGTCCATTCATAACCCTCATTTGAAGGACCAATACCATCAAACTCATTTACAACACTGGCAACACCTGCACCTGTAGGGCCATTCGTTCCAGTCCAGATAAATTTACGGTTTGGATTGGTACCTGCATGCATCGCACAGTGGTAAGCGTCACAAATGGTAAAAGCATTGGCTAATGCAAACTGATATTCCACTTCCTGCTTTTTATAATATCCCATTGATTGTGGCTTTTTATGCGCCACCCAATCACTCATACGACCATTATCCCAAGCGGCTTGACCATCCGACCATGAATGAGGCGTACCTGAAACACGCTGTGCATTTCCTAAGCGGCTATCCAAATGGTAAGGCAATATTTTATTTTTCTTAGCATCATATTGTTCCCAAACCTTTCGGCCTTCGGTCATTGGAATGGTAAAGCGGTCTCCAAAACCACGTACGCCTTTTAGTGTTCCAAAATAATTATCAAAAGAGCGGTTTTCTTGAGTCAAAATCAAGATGTGTTTAACATCTTGGATAGTTCCACTTTCAACTTTGGCATCAATAGCTAAGGCTTTTTGAATACTAAGCGGGAAACTCGCTAAAGCAGCTGTCCCAAACATGGTTTTTGTAGAATTTAAAAGAAATTCGCGACGATTCATTAGTTCTATCCTGAGTTCTTATTATGGTGCGCAGTGCATTTTGCAATTACTGGTCGGCGGTGTTGTTGGCGATGAATTGTCTGAGTCGTTATCATCGTTACAAGCACTGAGCATAAGTGCTAAAGATGTAATTAATAAAAGTGAAAGTTTTCGCATCATTTTTTTCCAAACGGTTTAAATGCGAACTACTAATAACGTGTAAAAGTGACAAGCAAGTGATGTTTTTATGTCGATTTGATGAAGGCATAAAAAAACGCATCCGAAGATGCGCTTTTTTAGAAAACTTAAAATTACCAGCCTAAAGCTTCTTGTTGCTTTTTAACGAGCTCGGCAATTCCTTTTTCAGCCATTTCTAACATGGCATTGCTTTGTGCGCGAGTAAACGGTTTGTCTTCAGCAGTACCTTGAATTTCAATGAATTCACCTGCTTGAGTCATCACCACGTTTAAGTCAGTTTGACAGTTCGAGTCTTCTTCATAGCAAAGATCAAGCAATACTTCATCTTGATACATACCCACAGAAATTGCAGCAACTAATCCTTTAAGCGGATCATGCTTAATTTTCTTTTGAGATAATAAAACATTCATAGCATCAACCAATGCTACAGCAGCACCAGTAATTGAAGCTGTACGCGTACCACCATCTGCCTGAATCACATCACAGTCGATAGTAATGGTATTTTCGCCAAGCTTTTTCAAATCGACCATAGCACGTAAGCTACGACCAATCAGACGTTGGATTTCCTGTGTCCGGCCCGACTGTTTACCACGCGCTGCTTCACGGTCACAACGTGAGTGTGTTGAGCGCGGTAACATGCCATATTCAGCAGTGACCCAGCCCTGTCCTTTTCCTTTTAAAAACCGTGGAACCGAATTATCGATACTTGCAGTACAAAGGACTTTGGTGTGACCAAACTCAACCAGAACTGAACCTTCTGCGTAACGGGTATAGTTACGTGTGATTTTTACTTCACGTAACTGGTCTAATTCACGTTGGTCAATACGCATAATCCTTCCTAACTTCTCTTAAATACAAATCTGGGCATAGTATAGCAAAGGATTTTGACAGGTTGAGTTTATTCCCTACTTTCAAATGTAAGTCTGCACTTTTAATGACTCAAAAATAAAAATAGCCCCTTAAAAGGAGCTATTTGGAATACCTTAAACAATGCTCTATCTTTATTAAGCAGTTTTGCCAAACATGCCTTTTACCGCCTCAACAAAGGTCCGCTTGGTCGCCACTAAACGATCAACCACATTGTCAGGCAAAGAGTGAACAGCCAGGCGTTTATACACACTCAAAATTTGAGATCCAAAGGGCGCGGTATTGTACTGTTGACCGAACTCTGCACAAACTTCACGTACTTTAGGTGCCATCTCTTGATAGCGGTTGGCAGGCACATCAGGAAATAAGTGATGTTCGATTTGATGACTCAAGTTGCCACTCAAGAAATGCATGATTTTACCGCCAGTAAAGTTTGCTGAACCACGGATCTGACGCAAGTACCACTCTGCTTTGGTTTCATTATCAATATTGTCAGTGATAATTTCAGAGTCTTCTGTGAAATGGCCACAATAAATCACGGTCGATGCCCAGTAGTTACGGATCAAGTTAGCAAAAAAGTTACCAGCCAATACTGGTAAGAACATTGGTCCTGCAATTAGTGGGAATAGCACATAATCTTTACCAAACTGACGTACCATTTTTTTACGTAGATTTTTAGATTCTACATACACTTCTTTCCAAGTTTTGGTGCCATCAAACAATACTTTTTCCATCTCTAGACGTTGCAAAGCCAGTAACCATTCAAAACCCGTTGACAATACAAAACCCATTGGCACGTTGAATAAAAAACGAGGTTCCCACTTTTGCTCACGGCTCATGCGCATCACACCATAACCGCTAATATCATGATCCATGCCAAACACATTGGTATAGGTATGATGCTTATAGTTATGGGTATATTTCCAGTCTTCACCCGTACACACCGTATCCCAGTCATAGGTTGCACCGTTAAGCGTTGGATCATTTAACCAGTCAAACTGACCATGCATCACATTATGACCGAGTTCCATGTTTTCAACGATTTTAGATACGCCTAACATAGCCGTACCCAACAACCATACTGGTGGAATCCAACCACCAAACATCAACATGCCACGTGATGCAATTTCGGTGTAGCGTACAAAATTACGTACTTTGTAAATATATTTTGAATCTTCTTCCCCGAGATCTTTCATCACTTCAAGACGAATTTCTTCAATACGGCGACCAAAAGCTTCTGTTTGCTCTGGGGTTAAATGTGCCGATTTTGATGTTGCTTTAAGTTCCACTGCCATATTCATAAGGGTATCCTCAAATCTCTTTTATGTTTGTTTTTATAGATCAATCGTGACTGGGCTAAGGGCTTGGTTCACGCATAACTTAATTGCACGATTTGGTTGATCGTCAATTTCACCTGTTAATATATTCTGGGTGACACCACTGACTTTGGTACACGTACATTGGTTGCATACACCCATACGACAACCATGCTGTGGACGTAAACCAGCTTGCTCTGCACTGCTTAATAACGTTGTCGTGGCAAGAAAGTTTTGTTGCGAACGACGGAATATGATTGGTTGTGCTTCATTAGATTGTTCGATTTGAACAGGCATGAAAAACTCTTGATGGAAGTTTTCCAACGCATCATGTTGCTTATAAATATCTTGTGCCTGACGCATCATGCCGTGATGACCACATGCATACATTTGTAGGTCTTTAAAGTTCGGGACCAGTTTCGTCAACAATTTCGCATCTAAATGCTGCTTTTGCTCAGTGGTATTAAAAAAATGATATTGAAGCTCTGGATGCTTTTCTGCCAAAGCTTTTAATTCAGCATGAAAAATTTCTGCGCGATTAAAGTAAATGACATGAATCTGTTCGAGCTGCTGTTTCAAAGCTTGCTGCAAAAGTGAATAAATTGCAGTAATGCCACTACCTGACGCAATTAAAATAGCTGGCTGTTGACCTGAATGTAGTGTGAATTCACCTTGTGGCTGTGAAATCTCAATGCACTCTCCAACATGTAATAGTTGAGCTGCACTAGACACTAAGCCCTGTACTTTAATACCTAAAGAGATTTCACCTTCATTCGTTACATCAATAATTGAATAACTACGCTGGTGGTAAACCCCATCTATAAGTAGGGTCAATAAAATACTTTGTCCAGCACATACCTGATCGAATTTAAAATTACGATTCGGTTTTAGCTTGATAAGCACCATATCGGTATGTAGAGACTGAACTGCGGTAACTTCTGCAAGTACGCGTTTCCAAGCCCAAGTCACGTTAATTTTCTGCAAAACAAAATCAACGAAATCTTCTCGAACCAAATGTGGCTGATAACTAAGTGTTGCGTTCATACGTTCCTCTTTTGTATCTGGCTATTTATTTGAGTGAACACATGTTCGTATAGTGAACATATGTACACTATATTTATAACTGTTCACTCAGTCAACACTTGTTCACTATTTTTTTTATGAAAGTTTGCTCTTTTTTGTTAGACTCTGGCTCACGGTTTAAATAGGTTCTTTTAATGTCGATACGGGATGAACGAAAACAGCAAAGTCGTCAGGCACTCCTTGATGCAGCCTTGCATCTGAGCACGTCTGGGCGTTCGTTCAGTAGTATCAGTTTGCGTGAAGTTGCACGTGAAGTTGGTTTGGTGCCGACAGCGTTCTATCGTCATTTTCAAGACATGGATGAACTTGGTAAAGAACTGGTTGATCAAGTCGCACTACACTTAAAAAGTGTTTTACATCAATTGGGTCAAAGTTATTTACAACATAAATCTACGAAAACTCAGACCAGCATTGAGCTATTTGTTCAGGCGGTAAATCATAGCCCTAAGCAGTGGCAATTTATGATTTCCGAACGTTGGGGAGGTTCAGAAACGGTTCGTTCAGCAATTGCCCGAGAAATCGAATTTCTGATTGAAGATTTGACTACAGATCTCACCAAACTCGAAAATTTCAAACATATTCAACAACCTCAAGACTTAAATGTCTTGTCTACTATTTTGACAAACATGTCATTTACGTGGGCAATGACGTGGCTCAACCTATCTAAACAATATCAAGACGAGCAGCTCAAACAGCAACAAACTGCCTTTATCGAAAATGCCTCTACACAAGTTCGCTTACTCTTTAGAGGGATTGCAAACTGGGAACGGTAAAAGCGGCAAATGACAAAAAACAGGTTATGTGGTAATACGTAAAGAGAGAAAGAAAAAGGCTAAAAATTTCGAGAAAAGTCTTTTTCTTTTTACAGGAAGTAAATTATTAGTTAGGCCAAACTGGTGTGGGAATACCTATGAATCTTGATCGTCATACACAGTTTTTGATGCGCAAAGAAAAAATTCTAAGCGTGGCAGAAAAATTGTTACTAGAAAACAATCAGGAAATTACTCTAGATGAGTTAGTGGCCGAGCTGGATATTGCTAAAGGCACACTTTATAAGCATTTTAGAAGCAAAAATGAGCTTCTACTTGAGTTAATTATTCAAAATGAAAAGCAAATTTTAGAAATTTCTAAAAAATATAATACAGATTTCAAAGAGTATGCTCCTCATTACATGCTTCACCATTTGCTTACGCCTGGAAAAACGATTCTATTGCATCAACTTGAAGAAAATCTGACGATGACAGAGTCTAAGTTGAAGCATCTTTTCGAAGAACTTTATGAAATCCGCCAACAGCGCATTTTAGCTATTAAAGATATTACGGAAAATTATTTAAAATCATTAAATTATGATATGTCGATTCGTGATTATTTGTCTTACATCTGGTCACTCACTTATGGCGCATCATTACTTTTAAATTCTACGTATTACCAGCGTTCTATTGGTTCTCGCCAAAAATTAATTAATTTATATATTAATCAGGCCTTATCGCTACCAACCCAAACAGTTAATTTTGATGTTTTAAATTTTCAAATTGAAGATGAAAACTCAAAAAATTAATTGAAATATTTCGTGATAATTAACAAAAAATTAAACATCGATATAAATTTTAAGTGAATAAAAATGGGCTTCAGATGAAGCCCATTTTTGAAGTAAAGCCTAAACAACTTATTTTGCTTTACGTTCTTTCTCAATTAAATAATTAAGAACTTGAGTGACTTTACCATCTTCACCCTGCACAACATATTTACCATTCACAACAACTGCAGGTACGCCTGTTAATTGGTACTGTTGAGCAAGTTTATTTGATTCAGCAACTTTTGCAGTCACAGCAAATGAGTTGTAAGTGCTATTAAATTTCTGTTCAGGCACGCCATAACGTGTGAAGAACTTAGCCGCAGAAGCCTGATCAAAAATTTGCTGACCGTTTACCTGAATCGCATGGAATAATGGTAAATGCGTGCGTTTACGTACACCTAATGCCTCAGATGTATAATAGGTACGCGCCCCTTGTTCCCACATTTTATTCATTGCAGCTGGTGTACGTACAAAACGCACATCTTTAGGAATCTGTTTTAACCACGTTTGCATATGCGGTTCAAGTTTAAAACAGTGTGGGCATCCGTACCAAAAGAACTCTCGAACTTCGATTTTCCCCGGAACTTCCACTTTGCCTGGATTGGCAATCACGGTGTAGTCTTTACCAGCAACAAAATCTGCTGCCATTGCACTACCCGATACGGCCATAATTGCTGCACTCAAACCACCCAAAACCAATTTTTTCATTGCTACAGCTTTTCCTCTAAGTTGTTATGCATTAGCTTATGCCCTAAATATAAAACAAATATGCTAAATTCGTTTTGCTTCTGTGAAGTTTTTTATTGGGTTTATCGCTTTTTTCCCAATAATCGCTACACTAACGGCGAACTATATCCAAAAAGATAACTCAAGTTTAGAGGTAGCACCATGTCGCAATTGAATGTTGATTTACAAGAAATCGCAAAGTTTGAAGCACTTGCTGCCAAATGGTGGGATCAACATTCTGAATTTCGCCCACTTCATCAAATTAATCCACTACGTTTAAATTGGATTGATGAACGCGTAGGCGGACTTGCTGGAAAAAAAGTACTTGATGTCGGCTGTGGTGGCGGTATTTTGGCTGAGAGCATGGCACGTCGAGGAGCAGATGTACTTGGTATTGATATGGGTGAAGCACCGCTAGCTGTTGGCCGTTTGCATGCTCAGCAAGACAATGTTCAAAATATTGAATATCGCCAAATTCCTGTAGAAGAATTAGCACAAGAACAAGCCGGTCAATACGATGTAGTCACTTGCATGGAAATGATGGAACACGTTCCAGATCCAGCATCTATTGTAAGAGCTTGTCAGGCTTTGGTTAAACCGGGTGGCCATGTGTTCTTCTCAACCATTAACCGTAACCCAAAATCTTATTTATTTGCCATTATTGGCGCAGAATACGTACTACGCATGTTGCCAAAAGGTACACATGATTATCATAAATTTATTCGCCCATCTGAAATGGCACATGACATTCGTAATGCAGGCCTTACCTTAAAAGAAATGACTGGACTGCACTACAATCCGCTTACCAAGCATTACTGGTTAGCGCCAAATGTCGACGTTAATTATATGGTTCACACGATCAATACAGGTGCATGATGAAAGCTGTTTTATTTGATTTAGACGGTACTCTTATCGATACGGCTGCCGACTTCATTCGTATTATTCAGCAAATGTGCCGTGATGAAAGACGTCCGGTTGTTGATGCCGATCTAATTCGTACTCAGGTTTCTGAGGGTGCACGTGCGATGGTTAAATTGGTCTATCCAGAGCTGGATGTGACCAATCCGATTTTCTTGGCACATCGCCAAAACTTTTTAGACATTTACGGCAATAACATTGTGGTCGATACAGACCTGTTTGAAGGCATGTATCCGCTTCTAGAAACTTTAGAAGCTAAAGAAATTCCGTGGGGTATTGTGACCAATAAACCTCGTGGTTTAAGCGAGTCTCTCTTAGAGAAGTTAAATCTGACTGAACGCTGCGCGGTTTTGGTATGTCCTGAGGATGTTAGTAAAACTAAACCAGACCCTGAACCAATGTATTTGGCTGCTAAACAGTTAAATATCCCAGCAAATGAAATTATTTATGTGGGTGACCACCCACGTGATATTGATGCTGGTCGCAATGCCAATATGTATACTATTTTAGCTGCATATGGCTATTTACCAATCGAACACCGTGATGATCTCACTGCATGGCAGGCCGATTCGATTGTAAATACGGTGACAGAATTACACGATATGTTACGTCAAAAGCTTCCTGCTCTACAGGAAAATCAGCGTATGATAAGTTAACATAAGAGTTTTATAGGCTTTTTTAACAGTTATTCGTTTTATCAATATAAAAAGAAGGAGGTTTACCAATGAAATATTCAGAATACCAACCTCGTCCAGATCTACTCAAAGATCGAATCATTTTAATTACCGGTGCTGGCGATGGAATTGGGCGAGCTGCAGCTCTGACTTATGCCCTACATGGCGCAACCGTTGTACTGCATGGTAGAACCTTAAATAAACTTGAAGTTATTTATGATGAAATTGAAAGTCTAGGTGCACCGCAACCGGCAATTTTACCGTTACAGCTTTCGAGCGCTTCTGACCGTGATTATGACTTTTTAGTCGATACGCTCGAAAAGCAGTTTGGGCGTCTTGACGGTATTTTGCATAATGCTGGTATTTTAGGTGAACGCGTTGAGCTGGCACATTATCCATCGGAAGTATGGGATGATGTCATGGCAGTTAACTTGCGCGCCCCTTTTGCTTTGACTCAAGCGTTATTACCACTTTTGCAAAAATCAGAAAATGCCTCTGTCGTCTTTACCAGCTCTGGCGTAGGTCGCGAAGCACGTGCCTTATGGGGTGCATATTCTGTCTCAAAAATTGCAATTGAAGCGGTCAGCAAAATTTTTGCAGCGGAGAATACTTATCCAAATATCCGCTTTAACTGCATTAATCCAGGCGCGACACGTACCGCAATGCGTGCCAAAGCCTATCCACAAGAAGATCCGAAAACACTACCTACACCAGAGTCGATCTTGCCTGCTTATCTCTATTTAATGGGTGAAGATAGCTTGGCGCTCAATGGTCAAAGTATCGATGCACAGGATTAAAAAGTTAAAGATGAAAAGCTAAAGAAAATTACAGCCGATCATCAAATCTGGCTTGCCTATACCTGAAAAGATATATACAAGCCTTTTTTATTATTGATAAAAACTCTTGATCTATCCGTAATTTTAATTGAACCATTAAATGATCTTCACAGTTTCTCTGCATTTTGCGCGTAGAGTATTCAACATGAGAGACATCAGATGTAAACGAGGATGCATCATGAAAAAGTTGTTCACAATCTTAACCCTTTCCATAGCCGTACTCACTACAAGTATGGCGAGCTTTGCTGATCCTCCTTTTGACCGAGGCCATGGCCACAAAGGTCCTAAAGGAGGAGGACCACGCGGTGAATGGAACGATCGTGGGCCAGGATTTGGACGTGATCATGATGAAGATCGTGTCCGTGACGAACGCCGTATGCGCGAAGAACGTGGTTTTGAAAGGCTTAAACAGCATCGCTGGCAGCCTGGCTATGTCATGCCACAGCACTATCGTGGTAATGGCTACAAAGTCGACTATAAAGACAGTAACTTGCCGAAACCAGGCCGCAGTCAACAATGGTACAAAATCAATAATGACTATATTTTAGTCGACACTGATTCTAATAGTATTGTTAGTATTCGTGGTTTTTAAAACGATAGATCCTCGCTATCGCTGAATAAAAAAGGATAAAGCCTCTGGGTTTTATCCTTTTTTATTACTTATATATTTTAAAAATAAAAAGATTTTTTATAATCTTACACTTCGTATTTTCTTAATTTCTTCTTATTTCATAGTTAGTTTTCACATTTATTCTTCGTAGCCTCCACGATTTATCTGTAATTGTTCACTAATCTTTAGTTATTGAAATTTAATTCATCATTCGAGGTTTACAATGAAAAAACTAACAACAGCAATTGTTCTTTCACTCAGTGGTTTAGTTGCAACAACAGCAATGGCAGCACCTAACGATCATAATCACCATGGCAATTACCAAAACCATGAAGTAAAAACCGTTAAAGTAATTAAAAAAGATGACCATCGTAATGTTTGGCGAGCAGGTCAAGTTGTACCCCGTGAATATCAACACTCACGTTACGTGATTGACTATCGTCAGCATCAAAAATTAACTAAACCGGGTCGCTACCAGAAATGGTACAAGGTGAACGGAAATTATGTGCTGGTAAATGAACAAAGCCACAAAATCATTAGAGTTGTTCACTAATTCTAAAATTCTTTAAACACCCAAACTCTGATTTGGGTGTTTTTTTATCTAAAACATGCGACTTTAATCTTTTTTGTTTAGAATCATCTCTATATCTTTTTGCTGTTGATTCGAGATCGGTATGCCAAGCAAGTCTTTAGAAAAGTCGCATAATAACACCCAGCATTATGTACACTGGTTTCGACACTCAGCACCCTACATTAATGCTCACCGCGATAAAACATTCGTATTGATGTTTGGTGGTGAAGCAGTCCGTCATCCTAATTTCGAACATATCATTCACGATATTGCTTTATTACACTCTCTTGGTATCCGTTTAATCTTAGTTCATGGCGCACGTCCGCAAATTAATCAAAATCTTAAAGAAAAAGGAATTGAAACCCCTTTTTATGACAACTGCCGCATTACTACACGTGAATCTTTAAGCTGTGTCATGAGTGCCGTAGGCTCCATTCGCCTAGAAATTGAAGCATTGCTTTCTATGGGCTTAGCGAACTCTCCAATGTACGGCGCTCGAATAGATGTGATATCGGGTAATTTTGTGACTGCTAAACCTTATGGCATTCGTGATGGAATGGATTTCCAACTCACAGGTGAAGTTCGTTCTATTGATACCGATGCGATTGATCGACACCTCGATAATCATAATATTGTGCTACTGGGGCCAACAGGTTATTCCACTACAGGCGAAGTATTTAACTTAAGAGCAGAAGAAGTTGCGACCAAAACTGCAACTTATTTAAAAGCAGATAAACTCATTTTTCTTGGGGAACAACAAGGGCTTCTTAATGAGGATGAACAAATATTACGTGAGTTAAGCCCACATCAGCTCGACTACTATATTCAACAATACCAAACTATTAGTCCGACACTCACTTTACATTTGCAACAAGCCAAAAAAGCCTCTTTATCTGGCGTACATCGCGTACATCTCATTTCATACGCCTATGATGGCGCCCTTCTTCAAGAGTTATTTACTCGAGATGGTATAGGGACCATGATTACCGATGCACATTATGAAGAAGTTCGCACAGCCCATATTCAAGATGTGGGTGGTTTAATGAATTTATTACGACCTTTAGAAGAAGAAGGCATCTTGGTTTATCGTTCACGAGAACGTTTAGAGCAAGAAATCAGCCAGTTTGCTGTCATTGAACGCGACGGTATGATTCTAGCGTGTGCTGCACTTTATCCAATTCCGACTGAGTTTAACGAAACTCGTTCTGCAGAAATTGCCTGTGTTGCCGTGCATCCAAGTTATCGTAAATCAAACCGTGGTAGCCAAATTCTGCAATTCCTTGAAGAAAAAGCCAAAGAACAAGGTATTCATCAATTATTCGTTTTAACAACGCGTACCGCTCACTGGTTTTTAGAACATGGTTTTCATCAGGTCAGTGTTGATGAGTTGCCCAATGCTCGTCAAGCGCTCTATAACTACCAAAGGAATTCTTTAGTGTTTAAAAAGCTGCTCCCTTAGCCTTTGCTCTTTTTAAGATATTCTTATTTCAGATAAGCTTAGTTAAAAAAGTACAACCATAAATGCTATTAATTTATGGTTGTACTTTTTTTAAATCTCTGTTTTTAATGTTTTAATATTTTTTATTTTATTTACATCAACTTAATCACAATTCATTAAACATATTTCTTTTAGATAAATCATTTTTTTGCATAAGTTTATAGCCTATTGTGTTTAGCTTTTTTTTGCATAAATAAAGACCGAATACTTATTTTTTCTGAAATAAAAATCCCTTTAGGGTATCTGCTCACCCAATTATTTTTTCTTTTCTCTTTCGGGGAGCACGAAACCTCATGGCACTTTTCAACACCACTTCATGGGCAAAATATTCAGTCATCGCGGCCAGCCTAGCAGGAGTGATGATGCTAAGTGGTTGTGCCAAAAAAGAGGAACAAGCCACCACAACTTTAAATATTGGCTATCAAAAATATGGCATCCTTCCTATTTTAAAGGCCCGTGGTGACCTAGAAAAAGTACTAAAAGATCAAGGTGTACAAGTAAAATGGGTTGAGTTTCCTGCTGGCCCTCAATTGCTTGAAGGCTTGAATGTAGGGAGCGTTTCACTTGGTGAAGCAGGTGAAGCTCCCCCAATCTTTGCTCAAGCTGCCAATCCAAATTTAGTCTATGTCGCAAACCAACCCGCTGCGCCAAAAGCAGAAGCGCTATTGGTACAAAAAGATTCTCCAATCCACTCTATTCAAGATTTAAAAGGCAAACGTGTTGCTCTTAATAAAGGCTCGAATGTTCATTACCTGTTATTGAAAGTTCTAGAAGCCAACAACTTAAGCTTAAGCGATATTCAACCTGTTTATTTACCGCCATCAGATGCACGTGCGGCCTTTGAAAAAGGTGCGGTAGATGCATGGGTGATTTGGGACCCGTTCTTTGCAGCGGCTGAACATCAAATTCAGGCACGAGTTTTAGCAACAGGTGAAAATTTGGTAAGCAATCATCAGTTCTATTTAGCTGACCGTAAGTTTGCAGAAAATAATCCGAAAGTTCTCAACACAGTCGTGCAAACCCTTAACCAGACAACTGAATGGGTCAGCACACATCAGGATGAAGCTGCCAAGCTACTCGAAAAACCTACAGCACTTGAGTTTGATGTACTCAAAACTTCCATTTCACGTATGGGTTTTGGAGTTCAGCCAATCTCTGACAAGGTGGCGAAAGAACAACAACAAGTAGCTGATGCCTTTTATGCGCAAAAGCTCATTCCAAACAAACTCACCATTCAAGACGCCATTTTAAAACTGAAATAAACCCAGCATAGGCACGGCTTAAATAATCATATAAATGCTGTGCCTTGCCTCAAGGGGAACAAGGATATCGATATGCAACATCAATTATTTTTCAATAAGAGTCAGTGGGTACAGTTAGTTAAACGTATTAGCGCAGTCACTGTACTAGGTTTAACAATTGCAGCGCCAGCTTGGGCAATTGATCCAACTGTGAAAGAACTTCGTATTGGTTTTCAAAAAAGCTCTATTAATTTTGCGATTGCCAAACAGCAAAAATTATTTGAACAAGAATTTCCAAATGCCAAAGTTACTTGGAATGAGTTCCCTGCTGGCCCACAAATTTTAGAAGCTTTAGCTGTCGGTTCACTTGATGTTGGAGTCACTGGAGATACCCCACCAGTCTACGCACAAGCAGCTGGCAAGCCTTTATATTACATTGCTTATGAAGCGGCTAAACCGCTGGCATCGGCAATTTTAGTTCCAAAAAACTCACAACTGAAACAGCTTAAAGACCTGAAAGGCAAACGTATTGCACTGCAAAAAGGTTCCAGCTCTCATTATTTACTTGTACAAGCCGTACGTAAAGCAGGCCTAAACTGGAGCGACATTACTCCAATTTGGCTTACTCCTGCCGATGCTCGTGCTGCATTCCAAAAAGGTGCCGTTGATGCATGGGCAATTTGGGACCCTTACTTCGCTTCAGCACAATTAGAAGATCAAGCCCGTATTCTTGCATCAGGTAAAGGCTTAAGTCCGAACTATACATTTTACTTAGCCGCTCCAGATTTTGTTAAACAATATCCTAAAGCGGTTTCTGGACTCATCAAACAAATCAATCAAGCCGACAAATGGGTTCAAAGCCATCAAGCAGAAACGGCAAGTGCCATTGGGCAAAGCACAGGCCTTAAGCCTGCGACTAGTGACTTATTCATTAAACGTCGTCCACGTCCATCATCGGCAGCGCCACTCAACAGCAAAGTTATTGCTGAGCAACAGCAGCTCGCAGACATTTTTACCCAACAAGGCATCATTCCAAAACCAATCAGCATCAAACAAGCTGTTTGGATTGCCAAGTAATTTCAATAGACATATAGGTAATGCACATGAAAATTTTCTGGTTTATTCCTACCCACGGTGATAGTCGCTATTTAGGTACAAGTAAAGGCGCTCGTCAGGTTGACCATGCCTATATGAAGCAAATTGCTGTGGCAGTAGATAATTTAGGTTATGAAGGTGTACTTATTCCAACGGGTCGTTCATGTGAAGATCCTTGGATTACAGCGGCTAGCCTAATTGATGCAACACAACACCTTAAGTTTTTAGTCGCATTACGTCCGGGTGTAACCACACCAGCTTTGGCAGCACGTATGGCTGCAACATTTGACCGCTTGTCGAATGGCCGTGTGTTACTCAACTTAGTCACTGGTGGCGATGAAGCCGAACTACGTGGTGATGGATTATATGAAGATCACTCAACGCGTTATCAAACAGCCAACGAATATGTGAAAATCTGGCGTGAGATTTTGACGCGCTCACATACGGGTGAAGCATTTACCTTTCACGGCGAGCGTTTACAAGTTGATGATGCAAAACTGCTTTATCCACCTGTTCAAAAGCCTTACCCACCACTTTGGTTCGGCGGTTCTTCAGACGTCGCTGTCGACTTGGCCGCTGAGCAAGTCGATACGTACCTCACGTGGGGTGAGCCACCAGAAGCAGTCAAACAAAAGATCGAACATGTTCGTGCCAAAGCTGAGGCTAAAGGCCGTAAATTAACTTATGGTATTCGCTTACATGTCATTGTTCGCGAAACAAATGAACAAGCATGGGCAGCAGCTAACGAACTTATCCAATATCTTGATGATGCGACCATTGCTGCCGCACAGAAAAAATTTGCACAAATGGACTCTGTCGGTCAACAACGTATGGCAGCTCTCCACGGCGGTAATCGCGACAAGCTTGAGGTGTCTCCAAATCTCTGGGCAGGTATTGGCCTAGTCCGTGGTGGTGCGGGTACAGCACTTGTAGGTGACCCTGAAACAGTCGCAGCCCGTATTCAGGAATATGCTGACTTAGGTATCGATACCTTTATTTTCTCGGGCTATCCGCACCTTGAAGAGTCAATCCGTTTTGCAGAGTTAGTATTCCCTCTACTACCAATCGAAACCCGAGCGAAACTTGCTCAGCCAAATTTAACCGGTCCATTCGGTGAAATTATTGCCAACAACTATGTTCCCGACGAGAAGAAGCAAAATAGTTCCGTCAAGGAGCCTGCATGAGTAAAGATGAAAGTATTGTTTCACGTGGAACAAAACAAATCGGGCAGCATTTGCTGCCTTGGATTTTCCCGATCATCCTATTGATTGTCTGGCAAATTGCATCGAGTTCTGGTCTTTTAGAAAGCCGTATTTTGCCGGCACCCACGGCAGTCATTTCCGCTTTTTGGCACTTACTCGTTAGCGGAGAATTATGGCATCACGTTAAGGTCAGTGCAGGTCGCGCTTTGCTTGGGCTTTTAATTGGGGGCGGATTGGGTTTGCTATTGGGTTTACTTAATGGCTCTTCGCGATTTGCCTCTACCCTACTCGATACGACCTTGCAAATGATTCGTAACATTCCAGCATTAGCACTTATTCCACTCGTCATCTTGTGGTTCGGTATTGATGAAACAGCAAAATTATTTTTAGTCGCAGTAGGTGTTTTTTTCCCAATTTATATCAATACCTATCACGGGATTCGGTCAGTTGATCCTCAATTGATTGAGATGGGTAAAAGCTACGGACTTTCACGTTGGCAACTTTACAAAGAAATTATTCTTCCAGGTGCGATGCCTTCTATTTTAGTCGGTTTACGCTTTGCTTTAGGTTTGGTTTGGGTATTGCTCATCGTTGCTGAAACCATTTCTGCTCAAGCTGGTATTGGTTATATGACCATGAATGCACGTGAGTTTTTACAAACAGATGTGGTACTGGTCGGTATTCTTCTTTATGCCTTACTAGGCAAACTGGCAGATGTCTTAGCACAGATTTTAGAGCGCTATTTACTACGTTGGCACTCTGGATATCAGAAATAAGGGAGCTTAAAACATGACAAATCTGAATTTAAATATTAATCAGAATGACGTGCAGCTCATTCCTGAAGAGCCAACAGAATCACAAGAACCTACATTAGGCGCAGAGATTCTGATTGAGCAGCTGTATAAATTTTATGGCGAGGTTAAGGTTCTTGAAGATCTTGACTTACACATCCAACCTGGTGAATTTTTAGCAATTGTTGGTCGAAGTGGCTGTGGTAAAAGCACGTTACTACGTTTAATTGCCCAACTTGAAAAAGCCAGTTTTGGTGAAATTAAATTTAAGTCTGCTCGCCATTTGCGTGAAGGTATTACCAATGATGATATTCGAGTCATGTTCCAAGATCCTCGTTTACTTCCTTGGAGAAATATTCTTCAAAATGTTCAACTTGGACTACCAAAATCGCAACATGCTTTAGCTGAAGAGTTACTAGAAAAAGTTGGTTTAAAAGAAAAATCAGGACAATGGCCTTCACAACTCTCTGGCGGCCAGCGACAACGTACAGCTTTAGCACGCGCACTGTCACATACGCCACGCATTTTGTTGTTAGATGAACCTTTGGGTGCATTAGATGCCCTCACCCGTCTTGAAATGCAAAGCCTCATCGAACGCTTGTGGAAAGAACAAGGCTTTACCGCCATTTTAGTCACACATGACGTAAGTGAAGCAGTGCAATTAGCTGACCGTATTATCTTATTAGATAAAGGTCAGATTGCTCAAAGTTTCCAAGTTAATTTGCCACGCCCACGCAAAAAGAGCATTAGTTTTGCCCAACTTGAGCAACAAGTACTCGATGCTGTTTTGGCAACTTAGGTTTGCAATGAGTAATAAGAACCGTTCAATCGAAAAATGCCCAATTTACGAGCAATAAAGCTGCTGTTTTATTGCTCTTTTTTAGGGCGAAATTTTAAAAATATTTTTAAGAATAACAATAAACTAGTTAAATTCTTTATTTTTTGCACAATAGTATATCTATTACGCAAATAACTAGCCGTTTTTTGATTAAAAAAGCAAGACACCTGTGCACAAATCAAACAATTTCCCTTACAATGGGAATATTATTTTTTTAATTATGCAGCAGATGGAACAAAAAAAGAGTACCCAAAAGCGCAATCAGCTTCTTGCTGCCGCCCTTGACGTATTTTCGGTCTATGGGTTCACTGGCGCAAGTCTGGATGAAATTGCCCAACTCGCCGACATGCATAAGTCGAATATTTTCTATTACTACGAAAATAAAGAGTCTTTATATGTAGAAGTGCTCACAACTGTTTTACAAAAATGGTTGGCCCCCTTACAAACATTAGAATCTGAATTAGAACCAGCCGAAGCCCTATCTCACTATTTAATACAAAAAATCGAACTGTCTCGTAGCCAACCGAAAGCATCTAGATTGTTTGCATTAGAAATAATTCAAGGCGCTCCGCATATTTTACCTATTCTCAAAGGACCATTAAAAAAACTATTTAAGCGTAAAGCTAAAGTCATTCAGACTTGGCAAGAAGAAGGAAAGATTTCACCAGATATCGATCCAGAATTATTAATTTTAAACATTTGGGGCCTTACGCAAAACTATGCAGATTTTGCAACCCAAATGGAAATGGTGACTGGAAAAACTCTTCGTAACCGAAGCATGTTCCAACGCTCAATTGAGCACACAGTACACCTGATGCTCTACGGTGTATTGCCTCGTTAAAACCAAAAAAAAGATCGGCAAACTTGCCGATCTTTTTTTAGAAATGATTTTGATAAAGGGCCAAAAGTTTTTGGGCGCCTAATAATAAATTTTCTTCCCAATCCAGATGTGCAGTGTCATCTGCTCCATCAGTAATATACTTCACCGAAATCAAGCGAACTCCTAACTTATGGCAGACTTTGGCTAAAGCATAACCTTCCATATCCACCACATCGCAAGCTACCTTTGGCTGGCCTGTTTCAAATGAATCGCCAGTACCACAAATCCCCTTTGGTAAATCAGCAAAATGTGGTTGAAGGTGAATTTCAGCTGGCAAGTGATCATCTAACGGCGTTACACCTACTTCAAACCCTAACGGTGAAACATCCATATCACGTTGTACAAAAGTCTTCACCTCGACCAAATCATGGCGATTAAACGCAGAGCTTCCTGCTGTACCCAAATTAATTAAAGTTTTACACCCTGTTTTTTGAATAACCTCAAATGCTTTAAAAGCAGCATTAATCTTGCCAATACCACTGTAATGGACTTCAACACCTGCCTGTTCAAATAAACCTTTAGATTCATTAGGAAGTGCCATAATTAAAGCAATATCAGTGTTCATTCAAAAAGCTCAAATCAAAATTAAATAAAATTAGAAAATAAGTATAAATCAGGTGCAAAAGCTTTTTGCACCTTTTCATGATCACTGCATTTTTTGTTGTAAGGCGATTAAGCATGGAGAGAAGAACAGTTGACCACTATATGCTCCTGCTAGCGTTTTCTTCATTACAACGCCCCACATTGCCAATAATAAAAGACTCAATGCCACAGCAACGTATTGTAAAAATACAATTTCAACCTGATGTCCTAAATTAAATAGCGCCAGAATAAATACACCTAATGGAAAAGTTAAGCCCCACCAACCTAAGTTGAATGGAATACCTGTCTTTGCATGACGAAGCGTTGTTAAGATTGCTAGACCAAGCCACCATAACCCGAAACCTAAAAGCACCAGACTGCCCACGATTCCTAAAGCTTGAAAGACATTCGCGAATTGGTCAAATCCTACATTTGGCGCCACTCTTTGCGCCTGCTCCCCTAGCAACAATAATCCTAAAGCACCTGTACCAATTGGGCCTAAAGAGAGCCAGCTAGAAATAGCGACTTCTTTTTCAGGTAATTGATGCAAAGCCATACGCAACATTAAAATTGTCAAAATAGCGAATGCCGGTAAAACAGAAATTCCCCAGAGTACATAACCAGCCAGTAATAAATGAAAGCTATGCAAATCTGCTGGTAAATGAGCTACTAACATCCCTGCAGAGCTTGCAGCCACCTCACATGCAACTACAGGTAAAAGCCAGATTGCAGTCATGGTATGTAGTTGATGGTTCTGACGGCTAAACATGCAAAACGGTACAATCCACGCAATTGCTAGAGCTAAAAAGACATCGATGTACCATAAAGCTTGTGCAATATGGATTGCCACTTCACCGTAAAGCCCAACACCAAAGCTTAAGAAACCATTTAGTATGGTAGCTAACCCCATCGGAATAGCACCTAAAAACAAGCTCATATTAGGATGCTTAAATATTTGCTTCGCTTCATGAGGGAAAAGCAACCACCGTAATAAATAGAGACCTGAAAAAACACTAAATAGGACAATATTAAATTGCCATAACAAGGTTGCTAGCATGAATAAAAATGATTGAGCAAAAGGAAGCTGAATTAAAATCATACTTACCACACCAGTACCCATAGTCGCTGTAAACCAATTTGGGGTAAAATGTCGTATAACATCTTTGCTTTGATTTAATTGGTAAAAGGGTTTTTTCATCTTAATTCTCTAATCAAAGAGTGGATGAAAATATAGTAGAGTAAATAATTAATAAGAAAAATTGATTTATTTTTATTTAATTCATCAATATTTTAAATATAAAGAATATTCATATTGAAAAATAACTGAGTAAAAACACAACAACAAGACGAATCTGTGAGATTATGGCAATATATAGCCCTTGCAAAAATAGCCATATTTTAAGTTCATGAAACTGCTTCGTCTTAATGCGTTATCGCCCAATTTTCAGTTACCACCAACAGCGGTAACTATTGGTAATTTTGATGGTGTCCATTTAGGTCACCAAGCGATGATTGCTCAACTCAAAAAAATTGCTGCAGCACAAGGCTTAAAAACATTGGTCATGATTTTTGAGCCACAACCTCTTGAGTTCTTTCAAGGCTACGATGCTCCTCCTCGTATTAATTCATTACGGGAAAAAGTCGAATATCTAGCCGAACTTGAGGTAGATTACATTGCGGTTGCTAAATTTGATCAACACTTTCGAAGCATGAGTGCTACTGAATTTGCCGATTTATTAAAAGACAAATTAAACGCAAAAGCTTTGGTTTTAGGTGATGATTTCCATTTCGGCAAAGACCGTCAAGGCAATAGCGAATTTTTAAAAGATTACGGATTTGGGGTCACCAACTTACATACCATTGAACTCGAAGGTGAACGCGTAAGTTCAACTCGTATTCGTCAGGTACTTCAGGCAGGAAATCTTGCCTTAGCCGCTAAATTATTAGGCCGTCCATACAGTATTACTGGACGTGTTCAATATGGCGACCAGATTGGACGAACTCTCGATTTTCCAACCATTAACGTTCGCCTCAACCGCCATAAACCTTGTTTAAATGGCATTTATGGGGTTGAAGTCATTTGCGAAACAACTTCGTTAACTCAAAAAGTACTTCAGGACGCACCTGAAAAACCGGGAATTGCCGGATATCATGAAAACAGCCTGTATGGCGCGGGTCATGTTGGTACACGTCCAGCCATTCAGCAAGAACATCCAGAGTGGAGATTAGAAGTACATTTCCCTGATGTTTCTGCTAATCTGTATGGCTTATTTATGCGGGTGACTTTTCTTCACTATCTTCATGGTGAATTGAACTACCCTTCGCTTGAAGCACTTAAGGCAGGAATTGATAATGACGTGCATCAGTTACGACAATATCGTAACGACACGACACAATTTCCTTTTTAATTCGAATTTTGATTGTAAAACATGTCGGCTCCCAAGCTGATTAAACTGGATGAAAACTTGCATGAGCGATAAGCAAACTCCTGAGAATGCAGTGGACTACAAAGCCACGCTAAACCTGCCGGATACTCAATTTGCAATGAAAGCAAATTTGGCAGTACGTGAAGTGAAATGGTTAGAAGAGTGGTATACCGACAACATTTATCAGCAGATTCGTGCATCGCGTATTGGCAAGAAAAAATATATTTTGCATGATGGCCCTCCATATGCGAACGGTACAATTCACTTAGGCCATGCGGTCAACAAAGTACTCAAAGACGTTATTGTAAAAAGCCGCACTCTGTCAGGTTTCGATGCGCCTTATGTACCGGGCTGGGACTGTCATGGTTTGCCAATCGAGCTAAAAGTTGAAGAAAAAGTAGGTAAAGTTGGCGAAAAAGTTGACGCTGCTACTTTCCGTAAACTTTGTCGTGAATACGCACTAAAACAAATTGATTTACAGCGTAATGACTTTAAGCGTCTAGGTATTTTAGGCGACTGGGATAATCCTTATCTCACCATGAACTATAAACAAGAAGCCGATATCGTTCGTGCTTTAGGTTTAATTCAAAAAAATGGTCATATCCAGCCAGGCTTAAAGCCAGTGAACTGGTGTATGGACTGTGGTTCTGCGCTTGCTGAAGCTGAAGTTGAATACGAAGATAAAAAATCAGATGCAATTGATGTTGGTTTTGGCGTTGTCGATCTAAAAGATTTAAGTGCTCGTTTAAGCGTAGAAGTTCAAGATCCAACTGATATCGTGATCTGGACCACTACACCATGGACATTGCCTGCGAACCAAGCCGTTGCTTTGCACGCCGAAATTGAATATCAATTGGTACAAGTGACTACTGAGCGTGGTAAGCAAAACTTCATTCTTGCTAAAGATCTTGTTGCTTCAGCAATTGAACGCTATAAACTTGAAAATCCAGTAGTTCTAGCGGACTTTACTGGTAACAAGCTTGAAAACCTTACACTACAACATCCTTTACTTACCGATCGTCAAGTTCCGGTAATTTTAGGTGAACACGTTATCGCAACAAGCGGTACAGGTGCAGTACATACAGCTCCTGGCCATGGTGCAGACGACTATAAAGTAGGTCTTCAATATAACCTTACAGTAGATAACCCAGTCGGTGGTAATGGTGTTTATTTACCAACTGCCCCTATCTATGCTGGTGAGCACATCTATAAAGCCAATCCAAAGATTATCGAAGCTTTGGGTGCTGTAGGCCGTTTATGGGCGCATCAACCAATCAAACACAGTTACCCACACTGCTGGCGCCATAAAACCCCTATTATTTTCCGTGCAACCCCGCAATGGTTTATTAGCATGGATCAAAAGGGTTTACGTGAAGGTGCCATTAATGCAATTGAAAATGATATCGAGTTTGTACCGAACTGGGGTAAAAACCGTATCGAATCAATGATTGAAGGACGTCCGGACTGGTGTATCTCACGTCAACGTACTTGGGGTGTGCCAATTCCATTCTTCGTTCATAAAGATACGAACAAATTACACCCGCGTACACCTGAATTAATCGAAGAAGTTGCTAAACTTATCGAACAAGAAGGTATCGAAGCATGGTTCAAACGTGATGCGAAAGACTTCATTGGTGAAGATGCTGAACAATATAACGCTATTCGCGATACCCTCGATGTATGGTTCGATTCTGGTACAACGCATTACGCTGTACTTGAACAACGTGAAGATCTAGAAAGTCCTGCCGATTTATATTTAGAAGGTTCAGACCAGCACCGTGGTTGGTTCCAGTCTTCTTTATTAACTTCTATGGCAATTCACAATCGTGCACCATACAAAGCATTGTTAACCCATGGCTTTACGGTTGATGAAAATGGCCGCAAGTTATCAAAATCTTTAGGCAACTATATTCCGCTTGAAGAAATCATCAAACAGCTTGGTGCTGATGGTTTACGCTTATATGTAGCTTCTAGCGACTATCGCTATGAAATCGCGGCATCTAAAGAAATCTTTAGCCGTGTAAGTGATAGCTACCGTCGTATTCGTAATACATTACGTTTCTTGCTTGCTAACTTAAATGGTTTCAAACCAAGCACAGATGCTTTGGCAGTAGATGACCTCATCGCTCTCGACCAATACATCTTGCAGCGTGCGAATGAAGTACAACAAACGATTATCACTGCCTATGAAGAAATGAACTTCCATGTGGTGTGTAGTGCGTTAACAAGCTTCTGTATTAATGATTTAGGTGGTTTCTACCTAGACATTATCAAAGATCGTCAGTACACCACTAAAGCGGATTCACAGGCACGCCGTTCTGCACAAACAGCGCTTTACCATATTGTCCAAGCATTTATCCGTTGGATGAGCCCAATCTTAAGCTTTACCGCTCAAGAAGCATGGCCATTGATTCCAGAACAAACTGAAAAGTATGTATTTACTTCAGAATGGTATGACCTACCGGTTTCATCAAAAGCAAACTTGCTTTCTGAAGAAGATTGGCAAACATTGATTAGCGTAAAATCTGCAGTAAATAAACAGATTGAAGCAGCGCGTAACGCTAAACTCGTTGGTAGTAATCTTTCAGCCAAAGTTGAACTTTGGGCAAATGAATCATTACAAACAGTTTTAAACCAACTGGCTGATGAACTCCGTTTTGTTCTTATTACTTCAGAAGTAGTAGTACATCCATTTGCTGAACAAGGTGAAGCAACTGAAATGGAAGGCTTACGTGTACAAATATCTGCAGCTGAAGGTGAAAAATGTGCACGTTGCTGGCATGTCCTTCCAGATGTAAATACACATGCCGATCATCCTGGTTTATGTGGTCGTTGTATTGTGAACGTCACTGGTCGTGGCGAAGTGAGAAAATATGCCTAATTCACAAGCTAAAAAAGGCTTATTCCAGTTTTATCCACACAACCTAATTTGGCTTGGACTTTCTGTCCTTGCCATTGTGTTGGATCAATGGACAAAATGGATTGCAAGTACACATCTGAACTACGCGGATCCAGTACCTGTGCTTCCATTTTTAAACTGGACACTATTACATAACTATGGTGCAGCCTTTAGCTTTTTATCTGATGCAGGAGGATGGCAACGCTATTTCTTCACATCTTTAGCAGGCTTAGTTTCAGTTGTTTTTGTATTTTGGTTGCTTCGTATGCCTAAAAAAATGGTGGTGCTACCTGTCGCCATCGCTTTAATTTTAGGTGGAGCATTAGGCAATTTAATTGACCGTATTACTTTGGGCTATGTGGTCGATTTTATTCATGTCTATTACCAAAATCATCACTTTCCAGCTTTTAATATTGCGGACAGTGCCATTACCCTAGGTACCATCTTGCTACTCATCGATACATTCTTCCTTGAGAAGCAACGTAACCAAAATTCGGATGCATAACATGACCGAAATTATTCAACCTAACGAAGAAATTCGTATTACAGACGGCTCTAAAGTTGATCTACATTTTTCAGTAGCTATTGAAAATGGCGTAGAAATCGATAATACCCGTAACCGTGAAGAACCAGTTACTCTTACTATTGGCGACGGCAACCTTTTACCTGGTTTTGAGAAAGCATTATTTGGTTTACGTGCAGGTGACCGTCGTACGGTACATCTTCCGCCAGAAGATGCATTTGGCCCATGGAATCCAGAAAACATTCAAACTTTCGATACGGTTAAGTTTGAACAACGCCCTATTCCTGGCCATATGATTGAGTTTGAAGATAAGGCAAAAACAACCTTATTCGGCGTAGTGAAGTCGGTAAATGATGACATTACAGAAATTGATTTTAATCACCCGTTAGCTGGGAAAAATATTACCTTTGAAGTAGAAATATTCAAGGTAACCCCCGAAGGCCAACAGGGCATTAAGCTCATATAAATAAAAAGCCCTCTTAATGAGGGCTTTTTATTATTCAATTTTTTATTGATGACATAAGAATCCTTACAAATTCTATATTCTCTCCCCCCTATATAATGAATTAACTTATAAAGATAAAAATTCTTAGGAAACATACATGCTGGTCTATATTATCGTAGGAAGTGTTCGTGAAGGACGTACAGCAATTAAAGTTGCCAATTGGCTAGAAACCACAATTCCAACATTGGGTCTAAACGATTTCCAAACTGAAGTCGTCGATTTAAAAGAATGGGATTTACCTCTTTTTTCAGGCTCTCACCCACCCGCCACCGGAATTTATGATCAACCTAAACAACAAGAATGGGCAAACAAAATTGCTCAAGCAGATGCTTTTATCTTTATTAGCCCAGAATACAACCATGGTTACAGTCCAGCCTTAAAAAATGCTCTCGACTATGTTGGTAAAGAATGGAGCGATAAACCTGCTGCATTTATTGGATATGGTTCAACTAATGGCTCTCGCTCTATTAGCCAAATACGTCAAGTCACCTCAAGTTTAAGTATTGTTGACCCGAATGCTGTGATAGAGATTCGGGATATATTTAAACGTAATAAAGATGAAAAATTCGAAGCAAATGAATTTGAAGTAAAAGGACTTCAATCAATTGTTGAGAAACTACAGAAATATCATTTAGCTTAAAATCAAAAGGCCTCTAATTAAATAAAAGAGGCCTTTATTTACAGTTTCATAAACTCTTTAAGTAATTCACTATATCTATATTACTAGCCATTTCTGCAAGCTGTAGTGCTGTGTATTCACTCTTATAATCGACAAGAGCTCCCTTTTCGACTAATATTTTAACCACCTCTAGATGATCATTCTCGGCAGCTGCTTGTAGGGCACTATAACCTTCATCATCTGTCTGATTAGGATCTTGTCCTTCTAAAAGTAATTGCTCCACTTCATCTAGATCGCCTAAAGAAGCCCAATAGACCAATTCAGGGAGAGAGAGTTCTTCATCGTCTTCAGGTATTGAAGAGAAGGAATTAATTTTCACGTAAACACCTAAAAATAAGAAACTTCATCGTTATTATATTCATAGAACACAGCTAGTATACAAATCTGATTTTGAATCAGTATTTTTATTCGACTTTTCCTTTACTCCCTAAATTCTTTGTCTGTGTATTTTAATTCAGGCATAAAAAAACACCCTCAACTGTTAAGTTGAGGGTGTTTCGAATAATGAGCTGGCGATGACTTACTCTCACATGGGAAACCCCACACTACCATCAGCGCTAAGAGGTTTCACTTCTGAGTTCGGGAAGGGATCAGGTGGTTCACTCTTGCTATGGTCGCCAGCACAACTGGTATGGATACTTACATTGGTCTTATTGGTTGCCGATGCGTTTTCCAAATCTTTACAGATGGGCTGATTGAGTCTTAATATTTTGTTCATTTTAGCTAAGCGTATAACTAAATCAAGTTGCTTTGCATATTAATGAATCGATTGATGCTTTATATACAACTGCTTGGGTGTTGTATAGTCAAGCCTCACGAGCAATTAGTATTGGTCAGCTTCACATATCACTATGCTTCCACATCCAACCTATCAACGTCCTAGTCTCGAACGGCTCTTTAGAGGACATAAAGTCCTAGGGAAATCTTATCTTGAGGTAGGCTTCCCGCTTAGATGCTTTCAGCGGTTATCCCTTCCGAACATAGCTACCCGGCGATGCGACTGGCGTCACAACCGGTACACCAGAGGTTCGTCCACTCTGGTCCTCTCGTACTAGGAGCAGATCCTCTCAAATTTCCAGCGCCCACGGTAGATAGGGACCGAACTGTCTCACGACGTTCTAAACCCAGCTCGCGTACCTCTTTAAATGGCGAACAGCCATACCCTTGGGACCTGCTTCAGCCCCAGGATGAGATGAGCCGACATCGAGGTGCCAAACACCGCCGTCGATATGAACTCTTGGGCGGTATCAGCCTGTTATCCCCAGAGTACCTTTTATCCGTTGAGCGATGGCCCTTCCATACAGAACCACCGGATCACTAAGACCTACTTTCGTACCTGCTCGACTTGTGGGTCTCGCAGTTAAGCGCGCTTTTGCCTTTATACTCTACGCGTGATTTCCGACCACGCTGAGCGCACCTTCGTACTCCTCCGTTACTCTTTAGGAGGAGACCGCCCCAGTCAAACTACCCACCAGACATGGTCCTCGCCCCGGATTACGGGGCAGAGTTAGAACCTCAACATTACCAGGGTGGTATTTCAAGGACGGCTCCATTGGAACTAGCGTTCCAACTTCAAAGCCTCCCACCTATCCTACACAAGTAAGGTCAAAGTTCAATGTCAAGCTGCAGTAAAGGTTCACGGGGTCTTTCCGTCTAGCCGCGGGTACACTGCATCTTCACAGCGATTTCGATTTCACTGAGCCTCTGCTGGAGACAGCGCCGCCATCATTATGCCATTCGTGCAGGTCGGAACTTACCCGACAAGGAATTTCGCTACCTTAGGACCGTTATAGTTACGGCCGCCGTTTACTGGGGCTTCGATCAAGAGCTTCGCTTACGCTAACCCCATCAATTAACCTTCCAGCACCGGGCAGGCATCACACCCTATACGTCCACTTTCGTGTTTGCAGAGTGCTATGTTTTTAATAAACAGTTGCAGCGGCCTGGTTTCTGTGGCTGTCATCAGCTCAGGAAGCAAGTTCCATCACCAACAACAGCGTACCTTCTCCCGAAGTTACGGTACCATTTTGCCTAGTTCCTTCAGCAGAGTTCTCTCAAGCGCCTTGGTCTACTCGACCTGACCACCTGTGTCGGTTTAGGGTACGATTCCTGTGTAACTGAAGCTTAGAGACTTTTCCTGGAAGCATGGTATCAGCCACTTCGCTGTACAAGTACAGCTTGCTATCAGATCTCAGCATAGAGCACCCCGGATTTGCCTAAGATGCATGCCTACTTCCTTTCACCTGGACAACCAACGCCAGGCTGACTTAACCTTCTCCGTCCTCTCATCGCATTACACAGAAGTATTGGAATATTAACCAATTTCCCATCGACTACGCCTTTCGGCCTCGCCTTAGGGGTCGACTCACCCAGCCCCGATTAACGTTGGACTGGAACCCTTGGTCTTTCGGCGAACGGGTTTTTCACCCGTTTTGTCGTTACTCACGTCAGCATTCGCACTTCTGATACCTCCAGCATACTTCTCAATACACCTTCATCGGCTTACAGAACGCTCCCCTACCACTTGACTTAAAAGTCAAATCCGCAGCTTCGGCACATAGTTTTAGCCCCGTTACATCTTCCGCGCAGGCCGACTCGACTAGTGAGCTATTACGCTTTCTTTAAAGGGTGGCTGCTTCTAAGCCAACCTCCTAGCTGTCTATGCCTTCCCACATCGTTTCCCACTTAACTATGATTTTGGGGCCTTAGCTGGCGGTCTGGATTGTTTTCCTCTTGACTACGGACGTTAGCACCCGCAGTCTGTCTCCCGGATAGTACTCATAGGTATTCGGAGTTTGCATCGGTTTGGTAAGTCGGGATGACCCCCTAGCCGAAACAGTGCTCTACCCCCTATGGTATTCGTCCGAGGCGCTACCTAAATAGCTTTCGGGGAGAACCAGCTATCACCAGGCTTGATTAGCCTTTCACCCCTATCCACAAGTCATCCCCTGGCTTTTCAACGACAGTGGGTTCGGTCCTCCAGTTAGTGTTACCCAACCTTCAACCTGCTCATGGATAGATCGCCTGGTTTCGGGTCTATACCCAGCAACTAAACGCCCTATTAAGACTCGATTTCTCTACGGCTCCCCTATACGGTTAACCTCGCTACTGAATATAAGTCGCTGACCCATTATACAAAAGGTACGCAGTCACCGAACAAGTCGGCTCCCACTGCTTGTATGCATGCGGTTTCAGGATCTATTTCACTCCCCTCACAGGGGTTCTTTTCGCCTTTCCCTCACGGTACTGGTTCACTATCGGTCAGTCAGGAGTATTTAGCCTTGGAGGATGGTCCCCCCATATTCAGACAAGGTTTCACGTGCCTCGCCCTACTCGTCATCATTATGTGTGCCCTTTCGTGTACGGGAATATCACCCTCTACGTTCGCACTTCCCAGAGCGTTCCACTAAAACACACATAACTTAATGGGCTGATCCCCGTTCGCTCGCCGCTACTAAGGGAATCTCAATTGATTTCTTTTCCTAAGGGTACTGAGATGTTTCACTTCCCCTCGTTCGCCTTGCAACACTATGTATTCATGTTGCAATACCTACCTTAAAGTAGGTGGGTTCCCCCATTCAGAAATCTCCGGATCAAAGGATATTTGCCGCCTCCCCGGAGCTTATCGCAGGCTATTACGTCTTTCATCGCCTCTGACTGCCAAGGCATCCACCACATGCACTTAATTACTTGACTATACAACCCCAAACAGTCGTTATTACCTACAAGGAGTAATAAGACATGATTAATGATTTCTCATCAATCTCTTACAGTTTGAAGTACTGTGTATTTAAACACTGTACAGCTTCAATCTAATTCATATACCAAAACGCTTGATTCAGTTAATTTGCTAGTTCTCAATTAATTCCAAGATCAGAATTACTTCTTCTCTTTTCATTATTGAGTGAACAATTTATTTCAGACTCAATTTTGCCAATCTGTTAATGAATAAACATGCCTTCGTCAGGTCATGCTTAATACCGTGATACTTAAATCACAGAAGTTAATAAACCAAGATCTTAATCTTTATTTACTAATTTCTGTAATCCGAACTTCTCTTAAGTTCTGGTGGAGACTAGGAGAGTCGAACTCCTGACCTCCTGCGTGCAAAGCAGGCGCTCTACCAACTAAGCTAAGTCCCCAGCTTACATCATCAGTTATGTATCTTCTTTTCTATAACTTCAACCAGTCAAAGTCATGGTGGGTCTGACAAGACTTGAACTTGTGACCCCACGCTTATCAAGCGTGTGCTCTAACCAACTGAGCTACAGACCCTCAGATACATCTATGAAGAACAACTTGTTGTGGATTCTTACCAATCGTCAATCTTTCGTTAAGGAGGTGATCCAGCCGCAGGTTCCCCTACGGCTACCTTGTTACGACTTCACCCCAGTCATCGGCCACACCGTGGTAAGCGTCCTCCTTGCGGTTAGACTACCTACTTCTGGTGCAACAAACTCCCATGGTGTGACGGGCGGTGTGTACAAGGCCCGGGAACGTATTCACCGCGGCATTCTGATCCGCGATTACTAGCGATTCCGACTTCATGGAGTCGAGTTGCAGACTCCAATCCGGACTACGATCGGCTTTTTGAGATTAGCATCCTATCGCTAGGTAGCAACCCTTTGTACCGACCATTGTAGCACGTGTGTAGCCCTGGCCGTAAGGGCCATGATGACTTGACGTCGTCCCCGCCTTCCTCCAGTTTGTCACTGGCAGTATCCTTAAAGTTCCCGACATTACTCGCTGGCAAATAAGGAAAAGGGTTGCGCTCGTTGCGGGACTTAACCCAACATCTCACGACACGAGCTGACGACAGCCATGCAGCACCTGTATATAAGTTCCCGAAGGCACCAATCCATCTCTGGAAAGTTCTTACTATGTCAAGGCCAGGTAAGGTTCTTCGCGTTGCATCGAATTAAACCACATGCTCCACCGCTTGTGCGGGCCCCCGTCAATTCATTTGAGTTTTAGTCTTGCGACCGTACTCCCCAGGCGGTCTACTTATCGCGTTAGCTGCGCCACTAAAGCCTCAAAGGCCCCAACGGCTAGTAGACATCGTTTACGGCATGGACTACCAGGGTATCTAATCCTGTTTGCTCCCCATGCTTTCGCACCTCAGCGTCAGTGTTAGGCCAGATGGCTGCCTTCGCCATCGGTATTCCTCCAGATCTCTACGCATTTCACCGCTACACCTGGAATTCTACCATCCTCTCCCACACTCTAGCTAACCAGTATCGAATGCAATTCCCAAGTTAAGCTCGGGGATTTCACATTTGACTTAATTAGCCGCCTACGCGCGCTTTACGCCCAGTAAATCCGATTAACGCTTGCACCCTCTGTATTACCGCGGCTGCTGGCACAGAGTTAGCCGGTGCTTATTCTGCGAGTAACGTCCACTATCTGAAGGTATTAACTTCAGTAGCCTCCTCCTCGCTTAAAGTGCTTTACAACCATAAGGCCTTCTTCACACACGCGGCATGGCTGGATCAGGCTTGCGCCCATTGTCCAATATTCCCCACTGCTGCCTCCCGTAGGAGTCTGGGCCGTGTCTCAGTCCCAGTGTGGCGGATCATCCTCTCAGACCCGCTACAGATCGTCGCCTTGGTAGGCCTTTACCCCACCAACTAGCTAATCCGACTTAGGCTCATCTATTAGCGCAAGGTCCGAAGATCCCCTGCTTTCTCCCGTAGGACGTATGCGGTATTAGCATTCCTTTCGAAATGTTGTCCCCCACTAATAGGCAGATTCCTAAGCATTACTCACCCGTCCGCCGCTAAGTGATAGTGCAAGCACCATCACTCCGCTCGACTTGCATGTGTTAAGCCTGCCGCCAGCGTTCAATCTGAGCCATGATCAAACTCTTCAGTTAAAAATCATTTTGCACCTTATTAAAGACAAGGTGCCAATTCTGGCTCATCAATTTTCTGACTTAAATTTCGCTCAAATAAACTTCGAGTAATTTAAACCAATCAATCAATGATAATATTTCGATCAATCAATCAGTAAAAATCCACACAAGTTGTTCTTCATAATCTCTTAATGATCTT
>NZ_JAKTII010000016.1:0-133497 GCF_027855175.1 Acinetobacter sp. AOR14_HL
TACCGAACCCAGGCTTGAATGATGGCGATGTTGTAACAGCAACAGCGACAGATGCTGCAGGTAACGAATCGACACCGGCAACAGAAGTTGTAGATGCAGTGGCTCCGGCTGCACCAGAGATTGATCCAATCAATGGTACGGATCCGATCACAGGTACGGCAGAACCAGGTTCAACAGTGACAGTGACTTATCCTGATGGCACCACAGCAACAGTAGTTGCGGGTACAGATGGAAGCTGGACAGTACCGAACCCAGGCTTGAATGATGGCGATGTTGTAACAGCAACAGCGACAGATGCTGCAGGTAACGAATCGACACCGGCAACAGAAGTTGTAGATACTGTACCTCCAGTAATTGCTATTGATGAATTGGATGATGTTGATCCGATCACAGGTACGGCAGAACCAGGTTCAACAGTAACTGTAACCTTCCCAGATGGTAGTACCATTACTACTACTACAGAAGGTGATGGTACTTGGTCTGTAGCTAATCCTGGTACATTAGTAACTGGCGATGTTGTAACAGCAACAGCGACAGATGCAGCAGGTAATACTTCATTACCAGTTACATCTATAGTTCCAGTTTTCATTGATGCTATCGATGATATTGCTACAGTATTAAGTGAGATCACTCCTGTAGTAACTAATCCAGACATCCCTGGTGGAGCATTAGTAACCTTCCCATCATTATCATTGATTGGTCCAATTATTGACTTGAAAGGTCAAACACCAATTACAGTTACCGTACCTGAAGGTGGAATTGCATCGTTTGATGTATCTTTTGGTGGAGTGTTAATAGGTGGTGGTATTGGTTCTTATGACCTTAATATTCTTCGTTATAACGAGAATACGGGTGGATATGAACCGTACAGCAAAATAGATAATGCTGGATCCATGCTTGGAATTGGTTTAGGAGTCATGGGTGGTGGAGCATCTATCACTAATCTACCTGAAGGACAATATGCGCTTGTATTAACTCCTGGTGAGGGCGTACAAGTGACAGGAATTGGCGTTGCTTCAATTTCTGTTACCAACGAGGTATTGAGTGATTATGGTGATGTTCTAGCCAAAGGTAATGTGATTACTGCAAACAATCCTGAAAATCCTACAGATGTAGCAGACGTTATTCATGCTGGTGAAACAGCAACAGTTATTAGTGTTGCTAATGAAGATGGTGTAACAACTGCGTTACCACAAGACAATGAAGCATTTACTCGTATTCAAGGTGAATATGGTGAGTTGTTCATTGATAAAAATGGTAATTATGAATACATCCGTGATTTCACTGTTCCAAATAGTCTAGGTAAAGTAGATAGCTTCACTTATACGATTCAGGATAGTGATGGACATCAAGATACTGCGACTTTAAATATTCGCATTGATACAAATGATCTTGATATCACATGGCCAGAAGATCCAACTCAAGATGGTGTAGTAGAATTGACGGCAACTAATAATTCAGCAGCAGCTGCGATTACTTTAGTTCCATCAACCAATACAACTGTTGATACGGGTAGTATGGCTGCAAGTAGTACAAAACCGTTATTTGGTGCTGCTACTTCGGTTGCTGGTAGTGATACGAGTGATGTGATTAATGTCGCTGCCAATACAGCTGCATCGATTAATTTCTCTGTAACTACACAAGGTGGTATCTTAGATAGCTCTGCTAATGGTGATACTTTCAGTTATCAAGTACAAAAACTTGTGAATGGTGTTTGGACAACTCAACCTGGAGCATCAGCTTCTGTTGTACATTCATCACCAATCTTAGGTGATGCTGGCGGTACTGTGTTGATCAGCGGCTCTTATCAGGTTTCTGCATCAGACACTACTAGCCAATGGCGTGTTGTGTTTGGTAGTACAGAATCTAATATTCCTCTGATTGCTGGAACCAATACAACCACTGTCAACACTACAGTAAATGCTACTTTCACACATTATGATCAATTCGTTGGTAATGGTGCGACAGTAACGGCTACAGGTAACTTGTTAACAGATGATTCTGGTAATGGTGTAGATGTAACAGGTGGGGCAAGTACAAAAGTATTTGTAGAAACTTCACCTGGTACTTATGTACAAGCGAATGGTCAAACAATCACGGTTGAAGATGGTACCTTCGTTGTTTCGGCAAATGGAACATATACGTTCACAGCAAATAGTTCTGCGACTTCTGGTGATGTCGCTACATTGAACTATAAACTGGTTGCTGCAACAGGCGATGAAAGTACACCTGCAACATTAACCGTGAATATCGGTAGTGAGACCATCAGTACTGCTAGCCATGACATTATTAGCACTGGAGCTGGTGCAGATACAGTTGTCTATAACTTACTGAACGCTGCTGATGCAACGGGTGGTAATGGTACAGATGAGTGGACTGACTTCAATTTGGCTCAAGGTGATAAAGTTGATATTAGTTCATTGTTAAATGGTGCTAATGCAGGCAATATCTCTAATTATGTGTCTGTTACTTCTGATGGTGCGGGTAATACTTTAATTAGTATTGACCGTGATGGTACTGGTAATACCTATAACTCAACCGATCTCATTGTATTGAAAAATACAGATACAACACTGGATGAGTTATTGAATAATAATCAGTTGTTATTTTAATTGATTATTGCTGATAGAAATCTGTAAATAGAAGAGAAGGCATAAGTGCCTTCTCTTTTTTTATTTAAAAATAGTTTTTAAAAGCATTAGTCGCAGTAAATGGCTTATTTAATATTTTTGAAAGTAAAATTAACTAGATTTTTTATTTTTAATAACTTTTTTTAAGAGACTTTGAAATTTATTTTTCTCTATATTGCTCTCTTTTGTTTTTTCTAGAGTTATCAATAAAGTATCTAAAATTTGTTGGTTGAAATGAGCTGAATTTTGATCAATTTCTTTCCAGTGATATAAATTCCAATTATTTAAAATAGAAATTTGTTGATCTTGTTTTCCAAGATTTTCAAGAAACTTTTTCATAAAGACGGTTCCTTTTAAATATTGATCTTGAAAAACAGGTTGTCCATCAGTGTATCTCTGTTGTATGAGAGAAGAGGGTAAAAGTAGTTTTCCATCAGATGTATCTATAAGTGTGGTAAGACGGTTCCATAATTGAGATGTCCTATAAGTTCTTTGCAAGATATATTTGTCAAAATCTTCTTCATTTTTCGGCAAATTTCTCTGTCCATATGTACCAAGCTTATCTTTTCGGATGATCCCTTCTGACCAGGCTGCCAAGCTTTCCGTGAGCCAAGATTGCTTAAACATCGTATAACCGTAGGTGTAAAGATGAAATAATTCATGTTCAACTAATGAAGAGTCAGTAGTTAAATTTGGAATATTATTGCTGATAAGAATAATTAGAGCACACGCGTTTTTTTTTAATGGATTATTGGTATGTCGATGGGGTTCATCATAAGCTAGTCCGAGTCCATTAAGCTTCTGTATTTGTATATCAATATATTGGACGTTATTTTTATAGCGTGGACTATTCAAAGGATCTTGGTAGCCTAAAACGGACCAAGCTTTTCGTATAGTATTTGCTTGAATAGCAATATTTTCTACATAGTCTGGAACATGATTTAGATTTTTATCCAATTGAAATTTTAAAGCATTATCACCAGATATAGTATAAAAAATACGCAAATTATCCATACCATAATAGACTTTATCAAGTTGTGTAACAACAGGAGGGCTACTTGAATAACAATCAGTTTTTGCATAAATATAAGTAGATAAGCAAAATGTAGAAAATAATAAAACCAAACCCTTCTTATGCATAAAAAACATTACAGAATGGCCTGAAAAAGTGATTGCCATTTTTGAGCAAATTGTTTTTGATCAGTGAGCTGAGTACATGCATATGCATTTTCACTAAGTTTAAGCCGTTTTTGTTCATCTTTTAATAAAGAAATTACTTTCTGTGCAAATAACTCTTCATCTTGAAAAGTAATTAAATAACCATTTTCATCATGATTAATCATATCTGATGGTCCGTAATCGATGTCATAACTCACTACAGGGCAACCATGGCATAGGGCTTCTAAAACTGCCATACCGAAACCTTCAGACCGGCTAGAAAAAAGGAATAAGCTTGCCTTATTATATAAAGCATCAGTATTCTCATTATAGCCCATCAATTTAATATGGTTATTTAACTGATATTCATCAATTTGACTTTGTAAGAAGTTATACTCACTTCCAAAACCATAAATGTTTAAATAAGCATTGGGGATTACTTCTACAACTTTTTTGAAAACCCTAATTAAGCTATCTAAATTTTTCGCTTTATCATACCTGGCAATAGTTAAGCAAAACATTGGATCTCTGTTTGAAAAATTGACATGATCGACAGTTTTTTCATATATATGCGGAATAACAAATAGTTTCCCTTCCATTCCAAAGCGCTGTTGAATATGTTGTTTTTGGCGTTCAGTTAAAATTACTAGTGCATCTAATTCATTACTATATTTAAAGTAACTACGATAATGACGATTAATTGTAGAGTTTTGAATATCAGGACCATTTAAATGGGTGGCATGAATTGTACCAATAAAACGCATATTTTCTTGTTTTATCTCTCTAAGTGGTTCATAGAAATGAATTGCACGATCGATAAGAATATACATTAGATCATTTTTATAAAGTTGAGAGATTTTTAGGAACCAGTATTGAATGAGTTGAGACTCAGTATCAAAAACCTCGTCAATAACACCTTGTTTATTAAATAAAAAAATATTTGAAACAATGTTTTTATTCTTTTCGTTGAGTTGATAGTTTTTTATAATAACTGGATAACCTTCTGTATGATAATAAGTTTCAGTTATTATCATTTGATTTTCTGGGTTGATGACTTGAATACAACTAAGATAACCATAAGAGTCATAAATAATCCGTCCTGTTTTTACTCCTTTTTTGAAAGTATTTACATAACTTAAAGTAGGAGAGTCATTTTGCCGTATTTCGTACAAATAGTTTTTATTATTTTTATCATGAAACCGCTGATTGTAGGTGAAAGGAATTATAGTTTTTAAAATGTTACTGTTAAACATTTCTACCGTAGGATTATGAATTTTTTTATTAGCCAGTTTTAGATGAGTTCCTTGAAAATCACCATATAGATTGAGATAGCCAATAGAAGTAGGAGCTAAATTTGTAGTAATAAGGCTCCAATAATTTTCTGCAAGAGAGCGATCGTAATCAGTAGTAATAATGGTGGGACTAATACCTAATTGTTCATTTAATATTTTTGCACGTTTTAAAAGAGCAAAAACCAATCCATTTTTCTTTTGGTCAATTTTTGGAAATAGAAAAAAATATTGAGTTTTCATAATAAATAACCATTTATAAAATATAATAAGATTTATTTGTTTGATGGTGATTTAAGCAGATCACTTTTTGTAAGAATTGGTGGATGGTATTCATTTAAACCTCCTGCATAAATTTTATTTTTAAATTGATCAATAAAATCAAGTGGTTCCATGAAGTTTAAGCCTTTTAAATCATTTTTGTGAAATTTCCACCATTTCAAATTTATTAATTCATTAATAACTGTATTGTCAAATCTTTTACGAATGAGTCTAGCAGGGTTACCACCAACGATAGTATATGGTTCAACATTCTTTGTAATCACACTGTTAGAAGCGATTATTGCACCATCACCAATAGTAATATTATTTTTTAAAATAACATCTGATCCAATCCACACATCATTTCCAATGGTGACATTACGTCGGCTTCTGAAAGTATGTGTAACTGATGCTGGGTCAGTATCATGATAATCTTCAGTATAAAAGTGAGGAGAAGTAGAAACCCAATCGGTGAAGTGATGAGCACCCATAATTTTAATATTACTAGCTAAGCTACAATAGCGGCCAATAGAAACACCATAACCAAGATTTGAGGATGAGTATGAAAAAGCACCAATTGTACAAAGGCTTAAAACACTGTTATAAAAATTATTATGTCCTTCAAGTTTCAAATCATTATTTAATGTAATAAGCCGATGTGGATTTTTTTTTAGGAAAAACATATTTATATTGAGATTTTTAAGATTTTCTTCAATTTTAAAAAATTCAACACTTATTGTTTCATTTGATAAAGTAAATATTTCTTCATTCATAAAGATACCTTTAATTACTCTATTAAAAAGTTTTTGATATTTTTGATTCTAGAATTAGAAATTCCAAGCTAATCTTTGAAATACAAATAGTATGCAATATAGCCTGATAAGTTATGTTCTTGATCATCAATACGAGTACGAAAACGGTCATGCCTTACATAGAAAGAATTTAATACAGACTTGGGATTTTTCATATACATAGCTACTTCTGGATAGAAAAAACCTGTACGTTGAAATTCGGCACGTAATTTTATAAGAGATTTTAAATCTTCAAATCTAGAAGAGTTAAATAATTTTTCATGGCCTTGCTCACTTAGGCGACTCACCATTTTATAAGCAGACATCATCATTTCAAGAAAAGTTGCGTATGCTGTTTTTCGATTTTTAATAAAATCCATATGCTTTAAGTAGTTATTTATACCAAATTGATAGTATTTAAATTCTGGGCATAACATTGTTAATTCATTGGTACAATAACTTAGCCAATGATCATGATATTTTTCATATGAATTAGATATAAAGTTATCAAACATTAATTTAACAGTATCTAAAAGAAGCTTATTATTATTTAATTGATATAGTCTTAGTAGCGCTAGTGCAGCTTCGCCATCATAATAAACAATTCTAAATTTTTCTTTAATAGATAAAGACGGGTACTCTAAGATATGCACTGTTTGTCCTGATTTATCAATCATTTGAATAATTCCATTTGCTATTTTTTCTGCATATTCTAGATATTTTTTATTTTTAGTAATTTCCTGATATTTTGTTAACATTAAAATAGCGGCTGCATTCGCACCAAGCTTGATCTCATAATTATTGTCATTTCCATCAATCATATGAGCAGTATCTTCATCGATTAACTTGTAAAAATTTTTGATGCTATACTCAATAGCCAAGTGAATTTTAGGCCAATATTGATTATTATCTTCAATCTCAAAAGTTTCTAAAAGAGAATAAATTGAAGTGCAATGCCGTATTGTATTGTAGCTTTTAATTTCATTATCAAATGCTGGAAAATAGCCATAGATAAATTTCCCATCTTCTAAAAGTTGATAGGATAGGAAATTAGCATTTTTATTAATTATTTCTTTAATATGAGATTTATCATTTTTATCAATGAATCTAACTCCATTTTTACAACCTCCACTTTGAAGTTTAATGAATTTACTATTTTCGTAAAATACACTTTCAGTTTCAAAAAGCCATACATCTTTAATTTTATTAATTTCTAATTCTTTTTGAATAGAAGGATATTTTTTCTTTATTGCATTATTTAAATTATTTTGGTCAATAAAATTTTTTTGATCATATGAAATTCCTCGTATGATTGCATTCCCATAAATTTCTTGCTCTAAAAAACATATATTGAAATCTTTATCAAAACTAATACCTTTCCTAAAATGATTATTATGCTTTTGATTAGATATATCATTGGTAACATCGATCCAACTTTTTTTTTCTATTTGAGTTGCAATATCAAGTTTTATATAGGCTAGATAACGTTTATCTTTAAGAAAAATTTTTTCTAAAAAGTTATTTATTTTTTTTTGCAATTTTTTTATGTCAGTACTAGCGATTGAAAAAACTTTACAACGTTGATCTAGGCAACCATATGAGATAAAGACTATTTTTTTATCAGAGTCAGTCTGATCATATAGTGATATCCATTCACTGATCTGATTCTTTAAATTACTTAAATCTAAATATTTCAATTGATGTAGCATATTACGACCTAATTAAGTTAATCTTGGCTAGAAAACAATTAAATTGTTTTAATCCCTTTTTTAAAAAACAATAGAGTGATATTTAATTCTGTTTGTTATTGTATTTGTTTTTTTGTGGTACTAGAAGTGATTTTAAGGCTTGAGTTGTGTTTAAAATTATTCGAAATTTAATTCATATGTTTTAATTTAAGTATAGTTTAAAACATAATTTATATTTTTAGTTTTAATGCAATATAGCTTAATTTTTTGATAAAAATAAATGAATTATATGGTTTTTAATATTTCTATTTTTTTTGTTGTTGTATTAACTAATCTTGGTTGTTAATTTAATTATCTAAAGTTTATCTGAATTAAAAGGTTAATTATGAAAAAAATAATTTCTTTATTGATGTTATTAGCTGCTAATCATACTTTCGCTGAAACAGTTAGTATTGATTTAACAAATGGAAATTTTATCGGAAAAGATGCGTATAACGTTGTTACTTCGACTCAAGCACAATGTACACAATTAGATAATTCTGGGATCGGAAGAACGGTTTGGGTTGAAGTAAATTTAAATGGTTACTCATATAAAGAATGCATACGATATTATTCTGCCGGATTACTCGAAAATCAAACCAATAATAGAGCAATTGCATATTTTTCTGGAGATGTAGCAATTGTGGGAGCGACGGCGTTTCCAGAGTATACTAACAGTAAACCACAGGACAAAGTTAATGAAGCAGTCGTTAAGTCAACAGAGTTATATAATTTCCCATATATTTTTGTAGCTCGTCCAGGAATTTATGGATCGTCTGGTGTACATAATGGTGCTAGAAAGCCATTAGAATCTTTATTAATGTCTGAAGCATTAAATAAAATTAAGCAAAGACATCAAATCCTTAACTATGTGTTAGTTGGGCATAGTGGTGGTGGTCATATTGTATCTGCCTTATTATCAAAAAGGACAGATATATTATGTGCTATCCCAAGTTCAGCTCCTTCATCACCTAAAATACTGGCTGAAGCATTGGGCAAGACGCCTGATCCAAGACTATTTGAAGCTGTAGATGCAATAACTGCACTTACACCTAAGCACCCAGCGAATAGAGTATTTGTAGTTGGGGATTTAAATGACAGTATTGTCCCTTGGGTTTCTCAAAAGGTACTTCACGACAAGTTGATTCAATTATCTTGGGCGTCAAATATCATAAATTTACAAGCAATTGACGGATCTCATCATGATGCGGCAGATAAAGCTAGAAAGATTGCTGGAATGTGTGCAAGGGGGCTACCAACCTTAAATATTCTTGACCAAGCAGCAAATTTATAAGCTTATTATATTGTTTGCGTAGAACTAAAAGTAATATTAGGTTTATCTGGTTTATGAGAAATAGTTTTACGCAAATATTAAGAGATGAACTTACATTGAATCCATAAGTTGATCTATTGAGTTGATTATTAGTTAAATAGATCATTTATAAATGAAATAAAAGTTGGGATGAGGAGGAATATAGTTATAAAAACTATAAATTATGGAAAATAAATTGTGAGAGTATTCTATCTTTCAAATTTTTTATAATGTTTGAAATTTAAGTATTTAAAACATAATTTTAAAACATTTTTTAAGTTATGAGTGAGCTTAATGTATGTAAAGTAAGGATAATTTTTTTCATAAAAAAATTATTATGAACTTAATTAATTTGTAATTGATAAAGCCTAGTTCTCATGTGAATATAATCTTGAGGATTTTTATTACAACTATCCTCGTATTTCAGGTTTAAGTGATATTCACTAAGTCCGCAGCCTTACAGGATGTGGACTCTTCTTAATTAATAAAGAATTTAAAATTATATTGACTTCTTTTGTTATAATTTAAGAATACATAGTTGAATTTAACCTAAACCTATTGTAGTAATATATCTATTATTAATAATCCTAATTCTATAAATTTTAATTTAAGATGGATTTTATAAAAATGGATGATTATATATTTAACATGAGGATTAAAATTAATGAAGAGTTTACTTCTATTCCAAATCGTATTTTCATTAACACTAATCTTGACGGGTTGTGTGAATCAGCCATATGGTCATCAATCAGTTTATTCACCACCTTCTATTAATACCATTGCTAGTCATAAATTGTATTTAATATCAGAAAAATCAAACCGACCTAGCTTTGGTACAGGAGAGGTTACAGAAAATAAAGCCTCTCAATATGCAAGTAATCATAAGAAGACAGTAATTTGTGATAAACATCATTATTATGCTGCCAGTAATGTTACTAGTGATCTGAAACAGACAAAAATTATTTTAGTAAGTGGTGAAGAGATTAATGTTTCTAAGTCATGCTGGGTAGAAGATGCAAACCCAAAAAATTCAATTTATGTTTCTAAATCATCTGTTAGTCATGGTTTTTGATAATTAAACAGATAAAAGGAGACTAAGCCTTACTAGCTTGGTCTCATTATAATTCATTCAAATAATTTTTATTTAAAGATTTAGTTGTTTAAAGTAAAATAATTAATTGAAGCAATAGCCTGAAAATAATTTTTGTATAATTTTATATTGGAATCTATTATTTTGTTTTTTTCAATTTTTATTAAGTAGATCTTATTGCCATTTACTTCTTTTCGTTTTGAAATATATTCTATAGCTGAGCCAATTTCATTTTCTTTATACTTATTTGTTTTATTTAAGTTTAATGTCACTAGAAAGGTAAAAAAACCTATTTCTTTCATTTTCTCTGCATAGAAGGTGGCATAAGTTTTGGTACTTTTTATTAACCCCGTATCAAAAATAATAATAGTTGGGAAGGGGCCAATTCCTTTCGGAATATAAATATCACCTGTTGCTGAGCCTATTGAGGACTTCCAAAAAATATCATTCATATTAAATATTATCATATTTTAAAATAAATAAATTTTCATAATAAATGCTTTAAAAGCATAAAGTTACTTTTGTTAAAAGCTGAAATTTATAAATTTCAAATGGTTAATTTGTTAAGAAATTGTTTGAAATAAATTTACACTATTAACATTTTCTTAAAAGTTAAATTGCTTTATTTCATGGGAAACAACTCTACGATGTAAATATAATATAATCAATAGTAAATCTATATAAATTATATTTTTACATAAAGTGTTTTTTTTAAATTATTGAAAATAAATATTATTTTTATTGAATTATTTGAGAGTTAACTAATTATGTTTTTATAGGTAGCATAATCATGATGAAAGACATAAAACTATTTTTAAAGAATTATAAGAAAAACTAACTTAATATAGAATTAATTATATCCATTCTTGATAATAGTATCTAAATTTCAAGCATAAAAATAAATAATTAATATACAATTATATTTCAATAGCTTATCTAATTTTTTGCTTGAAATTTAATTGAGCTCATTTAGGGGACTAATACTATATGATTCATAACTCTTCCTTTTTATATTGTTCCATATGTATGTCATAGATCATTTAATCCAAAATATTTAATAATTACAATACATTACTTTTCGATGCATTGTTTAAAATTCTTTGAATTACTGTTCTTGTAACTGCAAATTCTTTAGCGAGTGAATATACGCTGTAGCCTTTCTTAAACAATTCAATTACTCTATTTTTTTGTTCATTATTTAATATTTCTGGGCGACCAACTTTTCTTGTTGGTTTGTGATCCTTGAATTTTTTATTGTCAGACTTAAATAATTTCTCAAATTCAGCTGATAACTTTAAAAAATGAAGAAAGAAAATTTTTAAGTCACCATTAATTTCATTTTTAGAGTAATCCAAGCATATTAGTCTGATTTTTTTCTGATCAATTTTATCAACTATTCCTAAAATTTCTTCAAAGCTATTCCCTAAGCAATCCATGCTTTTTATCACTAAAATATCACCTTCTTCTAAAGAGTAACTTATTAAATTAAGAAATTTATCTCTATAAGCAATAGATTTATCAACAGATACTTCTTCTACTACTAATCTATTCTTTTGGATTTTATAGCCATACTCACTAAAAAAAGTGATATACCTAGAAAATTCAAATTGCAAATTAGGCTCTATTCTAACATAGGCATATGTACGCATATTAAAACACCAAAATTAAACAAAAACAAAACAAATATTAGCATCTTATTTTTTTAAAAAAAACATGAACTAAATCACAAAAGTGTACTATACAGTGTTTAAAACATAATAATTAAGTACATAGTTAAATCATTACTTTTTTCAAATTTTTATTAACTTCCATAATCATGTTACCTAATAATTTTATTGGTTTCTTGGCTTTAGTGTGTCGTATATTAAATTAACTCACTACTTAAACTACTTCTGAATTTAATATAAATTAGATATTAAAATCTAGTTTTATTTTTTATTTGAATTAATTTGAGTGCATAAAATATAATGAAGTAATAATTTGTTAGTTGTAAGATTATTGGTGTTTTTTATAGGTATTTGATTTTTAATGATTTGTGTGTTTATTTTATTTTATTTTTGGTTGTGTGTTTAAATTTATTGTAAATTTAATACATAGGTTTAAAACAATTTTAGATAATATATTATAGAAATTAACTGGTTTATTATAATAAATGTGTTTGTGTTTTTTTAAATAATTTTTTATTTAAAATTGATATTTGATTTAATGTCTTGTGATATTTGAGGTCTTGTTGATTGTTATAATGCTGATATTTAAGGCTGAAATGAATAATTGATTTTCTGGCAATTGTTTTTTTATTAATATAATGTTTTTTTATATTATATTTTTAAATTGTTTTTTGTGGTGGAAATATAAGAAAAATTATACTACTATAAAAGTATAAATTTAAGACATTAATTATATAACAAACAATAAGTGAAGCTCTAAAAGTATCTAAAAGAAATGCTTTGATTTGAACATACTTTGAAAATGCACTTCACATGACTCTAAGGGATGGGGGGAGCATGCGTATTTATGCTTATATTCGAGTCAATTCTAATATTGATGAATTAGACAAAGAAAAAGAATCTTTTATTTCATTATTAAATACTTTTAATCATAAAGTTCCATATAGTAGAGTAGTGCTGGAATTGGCTTCAGTTGATAAGTCTATAACTTTACGGACTATATTTTTTAATTTGATTAATTATTCTTTAGAAGAGGATGATTTTTTAATTGTTAAAGGAATTGACTGTTTAGGGAATAGTTTTAAAGAAATATTATCTACAATTATATTGATTGAAAAAAAACAAATTAAATTGATTATTTTGGAATATTTCAATTGTGAGTTGAAAGAAAGTATTAGAAATAATTTTATTCATTTTATAGAAATTTGCATTAGTTTTGAAAAACTTTTCTTGCTTGACCAATCTACACAAAAGAATCATAGATTATCTAAAAAAGTAGGTAGACCCGAAAAATTAACAAATGAACAAAAACAGGAAGTTATTAATAAATTTAAAAAAGGATTTAGTGTATATTCTTTAGCTAAAGATCTTGCTGTATCAAGGACTGTGATACAAAGAATACTTGAAAAATCCAGTGAATAATTATAAAGATTAATATCGGATTTTTATATTGTGATTAATAATTGATTGAAATATTTTTGATTATTTTGGTGATTTTTTATGTATTAAATTGTGTTTTAATTTTTAATTTAATAGTTATTAAATAATATTTTTATTTTAAAATTAAATTCATATTGATGTTTTTATTTTTCTATTGATATTGTTATGTGTATTTTGTAGCACAACTTTAATTCATTGAAAGTTATATTACTTGACTATGCGATTAATTTATACGATGCGTTAACTTGAAGTATAGATATGAGTATTGATTTAGATAAGTGGAAGTGTCCTGTATGTAATGGTTTTATAGCGGTTGATCATTCAAAAATTCAAAAAGAAGATGCAGTACAATTTGTATTTAGACGAATAAGTAATAATGATTCCTTCTACTTTATTTATAGAGTTGGTTTGGTCGTTGATCGAAAAGAAAAGTTACTAACTATTAAGTATAAGGATAGGCTATATAAATCTCTCGATAGTGATACTTATCCTGTAAATGCTCCAGCTCTTATTGTCTATAATATGTTTTGGATTTGTGGTTGTTAATTTTTAAATATTAAAAAGACGCTTATTTTTTGTTTAGTTAAAACCACTTTGGGTTTTTATTTTTTGCAGTTTATGTTGTTGATTTTTAAAATTTATTTTAATTTTATTGTATATCGAATCTGCTTGAGCTAGCGAATTATACTTTAAATAAAAAAACCGCTATCAATAGCGGTTTTTATTGTTTGACAGATGCTTAAACTTACCAGCTTAACGCACCACCAGTTTGGTAGTCAGTCACGCGAGTTTCAAAGAAGTTCTTCTCTTTACGTAAGTCCATCATCTCAGACATCCACGCAAATGGGTTGGTTACACCAGCAAATTGCTCTGGTAAACCTAACTGAGATAAACGGCGGTTACAGATGAATTTCAAATATTCTTCCATCATGCTTGCGTTCATACCCAATACACCGCGTGGCATCGTGTCACGCGCATATTCGATTTCAAGCATTGTGCCTTCAACAATCATTTGAACCACTTCTTGTTGGAACTCTGCGCTCCAAAGGTGAGGGTTCTCAATCTTGATTTGGTTAATCATATCGATACCAAAGTTCAAGTGCATAGATTCATCACGTAAGATGTATTGGAATTGCTCAGCAACACCGTTCATCTTGTTACGACGACCCATACTCAAAATTTGAGTAAAGCCACAGTAGAAGAAGATCCCTTCAAGAACACAGTAGAACGCGATCAAGTTACGAAGTAAACGTTGGTCGTTTTCAGGTGTGCCTGTGTGGAAATTAGGATCTGTTAAAGATTGAGTATATTTCAATCCCCACGCTGCTTTACGCGCAACAGATGGAACTTCACGGTACATGTTGAAGACTTCGCCTTCGTCCATACCTAAAGATTCGATACAGTATTGATAAGCATGAGTGTGAATTGCTTCTTCAAATGCTTGACGCAAAATGTACTGACGGCATTCAGGGTTGGTAATGTGGCGGTAAATTGCCAATACCAAGTTGTTTGCAACCAAAGAGTCAGCAGTCGAGAAGAAACCTAAAGAACGCATAACAATCGTACGCTCATCTTCAGTTAAGCCATTTTCAGACTTCCAAAGCGCGATGTCTAGGTTCATGTTTACTTCTTGCGGCATCCAGTGGTTTGCACACCCGTCAAGATACTTCTGCCAAGCCCATTCATATTTAAATGGAACAAGCTGGTTCAAGTCCGCACGACAGTTAATCATGGCTTTGTCATCAACTTGAACACGTTGCGCGCCCATTTCTAGCTCTTCAAGGCCAGGAGCAACATCTAAATGTTCTAAGGCTGCAGAGGCTCTAGCCACCGTATCGGAGGCAACTGTTGGTCGCACGGAATGGGTTCCAGCGGATTGTGAAGTTGCCAAGCTCTGCGATGATGACTCCGCAGAAGATACATTCTGCGAATTAGTCGTTTTTTCCGATTTGACGGGCGCAGACTTGAGTTCAGGTGCAGCCGGTTTTTGCGAATCATCTTCAAAATCGTCCCAACTAAGGATAGACATTTTTGTTCTCTCTTCGTTGTGTATATCTATATTTGACATCTCTTAAACGAAGATGTCCCTACTATACGCTTTTAATGTGTAAACAAAATTAAGTTTTATTGAGGTATGACCAAATTTTGGGCCTTTGGTCTCTACTACTTATTTTGCTTACGCTGTTGCTTACGTATTGTGAAAAATGCGTAAACCAGTGGCATATAAAAGAAAAGAAAGGCAAAGATTAAAACTCCAACACCAAGCATATAGTTATGGCTGAGATGAGAAAGCATAATCTTTACCTCTTGTAAAATTGCTCTTTAGCGAAAAAGAGCAATTTTATTGAATATTATTGGCAAGCTTCGCAATCAGGATTGTCGATTGAACAAGCCATTGGAACTGGAGCTGCTTGGGTAAAACCGTCTTCTTCAACTGCTTCAGGCTTTTTCGCTTCTACAACAGGGGCAGCAACCGGAGCCGCTTCAACAGTCGCAGGTTTAACTGCGTTTAAAGCACCTGTGTTAATTGTAGACTTTTCAGCAGAAGTTGCACCTAAAGCTCGGAGGTAATAAGTCGTCTTAAGACCACGTAACCATGCCATCTTATAAGTGATGTCAAGTTTCTTACCGTTTGCACCAGCAATGTAAAGGTTAAGCGACTGAGCTTGATCGATCCATTTTTGACGGCGTGATGCAGCATCAACGATCCAGCGTGTATCTACTTCAAACGCAGTAGCAAAGATTGCTTTTAATTCTTCAGGAATACGAGCAATTTTTTGTACTGAACCTTCGAAGTGTTTCAAGTCATTAACCATCACTGTATCCCAAAGACCACGTTCTTTTAATGCGCGAACGAGGTATGGGTTAATGACAGTGAATTCACCAGACAAGTTAGATTTTACATATAAGTTCTGGAATGTTGGCTCAATAGACTGAGAAACACCACAGATGTTAGAGATGGTTGCAGTAGGAGCAATCGCCATCACATTTGAGTTACGCATACCGTCTTTTTGAACTTTGGCACGTAAAGTGTCCCAGTCTAAACGTTGAGTACGGTCAACTTCGAACATACGCTCTGGACGAGATTTCGCAACAATTTCTAAAGAGTCGATTGGGAGGATACCTTGATCCCACAATGAACCTTTGAATGTTGAGTAAGCACCACGTTCAACAGCCAAGTTGCTTGAAGTTTCAATCGCGTAGTAGCTAATCACTTCCATTGATTCATCAGCAAAATCAATAGCAGCGTCTGAACCGTAAGCGATGTTCATTTCATATAGAGCATCTTGGAAGCCCATGATACCCATACCCACAGGGCGGTGTTTCAAGTTCGAGTTTTTCGCTTGTGGTACAGCGTAGTAGTTAATGTCGATAACGTTATCGAGCATGCGTACTGCTGTTTTAATTGTGCGAGCTAACTTCTCACGGTCTAACACACCACCTTGAACGTGTTGTACAAGGTTGATCGAGCCCAAGTTACATACTGCAATTTCGTCTTGATTTGTGTTCAAGGTAATTTCAGTACATAAGTTAGATGAGTGAACTACACCAACATGTTGTTGTGGTGAACGTAAGTTACATACATCTTTGAATGTAATCCACGGGTGACCAGTTTCAAACAACATAGAAAGCATTTTGCGCCATAAGTCTTTAGCACGTACTTTCTTGTGTAGCATGTTTGTTTCTTTTGCTACAGACTCATAGTAAGCATAACGTTCAGCAAATTCAGCACCAGTTAAGTCGTGCAAGTCTGGAGTTTCAGAAGGCGTAAATAATGTCCACTCACCATCTTCAAATACACGTTGCATAAACAAATCTGGAACCCAGTTCGCAGTGTTCATGTCATGTGTACGGCGACGGTCATCACCAGTGTTTTTACGGAGTTCTAAAAACTCTTCGATGTCTAAGTGCCAAGTTTCTAAGTATGCACATACTGCACCTTTACGCTTACCACCTTGGTTTACCGCAACGGCTGTATCGTTCGCAACTTTCAAGAATGGAACTACACCCTGAGACTTACCGTTTGTACCCTTAATGTAAGAGTTCAAGGCACGTACAGGTGTCCAGTCATTACCTAAACCGCCAGCCCATTTAGAAAGCATTGCGTTGTCACGCATTGCGCCATAAATGTCATAGAGGTCATCGCCAATCGTTGTTAAGTAACAACTAGAAAGCTGTGGACGTAACGTACCTGAGTTAAACAGGGTAGGCGTAGAAGCCATGTAGTCGAAGCTAGACAATAAGTTATAGAACTCGATTGCACGTTCTTCTTTATTTTGCTCATTTAACGTAAGACCCATCGACACACGCATAAAGAATAATTGCGGTAATTCGAAGCGAACGCCGTTTGAGTGAATGAAGTAACGGTCAAATAAAGTCTGTAAACCTAAATAGGTAAACTGATTAGAGCGTTCTGGTTGAATTGCTGCTGCAAGTTTCTCTAAATCGAAATCAAGCAAGTCTGGTGAAAGCAAATCAAGCTCTACACCTTTTTTCAAAAAGGCTTCGAGTGCAGTGTTTTCAGGAGTATCTGTAGGCAAGCCTAAGAACGCTAAACCTGTGCTCACTAATTCACTAGAGAGCAAACGTGCAGTCACGTAAGTATAGTTTGGTTCTTGTTCAATACGAGTACGTGTTGCCATCATCATCGTAGTGGCAATATCAGTCTCTTTTACGCCGTTATATAAGTTTTTAACGGTTTCATCGACAATAGCCTGAACGTCAATACCTTCCAAACCTTCGGCTGCTTTAGCTACAGTTGCTTGCAATGCACTTAAATCAAGTGGCTGAAGCTGACCATTTGCATCGGTCACTTGTAACGTAGGATGGTGGTTTGAGTTCGTTTGCTGACGAGCAGTCGTACGTTGTTCGCGGTAAATTACGTAAGCGCGGGCAACTTTCTGTTCTCCGGTACGCATTAAAGCAAGCTCAACTTGATCTTGAATTTCTTCAATATGGATCGTACCGCCCGATGGTAAACGGCGAGTGAAAGTATTTAATACCATTTCCGTCAGTTGGGTAATACGGTCGTGAATACGGCTTGAATCCGAACTCTGTTGACCTTCCACAGCAAGAAAAGCTTTACCAATCGCAACAGAAATTTTCTCTGCATCAAATGCAGCAACATCTCCAGTGCGTTTGATCACCTGAATTTGACCGGGAGTCGAAGTAATTACGCTCATGCCAGCATAGCTCCATTGTCACTTTTGTTATGTTTATAGACCGTTTGAACCGAGCAAAAAGTATGCCACGATGTTTGAGGGATAAACACAAGACTTAGTAGTTAAAGTTTATTTTGAACACAAGATACGGGATTTTTCATAGCAGATCAATCTTGACTTTTTAGTAATTTTTTATCTGTATGATTTGATGGGAGATAGCATAGCAAAGCTATCAAAAAACACTTATAGATAACTTTGTGGATAACTCAAAAAACAAGCACTTAAATACAATTAAAGTAGTTAAAGAAATAATTTGTTTAATATTCATACATTGGAAATATGAATAGAATATGAAATTTAATAACAATAACTAAATGTTAAAAACACGAGAAAATTCAAAGGTTAATAAAATGCAACAAAACATGGTTGTCATGTATCAGTTTGGTGAACGCCTACTTGTTTACAATGTAAACGTGTGTATATTGCAAATGATAAACGAATGTATCTGCAAGATTTTTAAGATGCATGTAATGAGATTTATAGGGGCAATGATATGAGCCAAGAAGAAAAGTTACCAAAGATTCTGATCGTTGAAGACGACGAGCGTTTAGCACGATTAACTCAAGAGTATTTAATCCGCAACGGCTTGGAAGTTGGTGTAGAAACTGATGGTAACCGTGCAATTCGTCGTATTATTAGTGAACAACCAGATCTAGTGGTCTTGGATGTCATGTTGCCGGGTGCCGATGGCTTAACCGTTTGCCGTGAAGTTCGTCCACATTATCATCAACCGATTCTTATGTTGACTGCACGTACAGAAGATATGGATCAGGTACTTGGCCTTGAAATGGGAGCGGATGACTATGTCGCTAAACCAGTTCAGCCACGCGTACTTTTAGCCCGTATCCGTGCGTTATTACGTCGTACAGATAAAACTGTAGAAGACGAAGTTGCACAACGTATCGAGTTTGATGACCTTGTGATTGATAATGGCGGCCGTTCAGTAACGTTGCATGGTGAGCTTGTTGATTTCACTAGTGCAGAATATGACCTATTATGGTTGCTTGCATCAAATGCTGGCCGTATCTTATCGCGTGAAGATATCTTCGAACGTTTACGCGGTATTGAATACGATGGTCAGGACCGTTCAATCGATGTCCGTATCTCACGTATTCGTCCAAAAATTGGCGATGATCCTGAAAATCCAAAGCGTATTAAAACAGTACGTAGTAAAGGTTACTTGTTCGTTAAAGAAACCAATGGGTTATAAGATCTGCATAAACTTCCTATAAGGTTGGTCGAGTGTTTAAACACAGCATATTCCTGCGAATATATGCGGGACTGGTAATTCTTGTTGTTTTGGTTGCCGTTTTTGGTTATTTGCTTGTACAAATCATCAATTATCAACGGGCACAAGAATACCGAGAGTCTTTAACTGATGGTATTTCTTATGTCATTAGTGAGGGAGTCGCTCGACAACCGGGGAAGCAGCAGAAAATAGACTGGGTTTCAGATGCATCGGATTTATTGGAACTTCCAATTTATTACACTGATGCGAGCAAGGTTGAGTTATCTCGTACCGAGAAAAAACGGATCGAAGCTCAAAAATCTGTTGTCCGTTACGATGCCAGTAATAGTATTGCGTATATTATTATTGGCTTGCGTGATGATCCTCAGCACTATTTATCCATAAAAGTTGACAAAATTAGTGAGCGCCAAATGAAGGCTCTTCCTATTTTTGTACTTGATTATCTAATGTTTTATCCGGGGCAAGAACAAGAATACCTTGCCAAGATTCAAAAACATTTCTCATATCCAATTAATATCTTTAATATTCAAGATGTTAATCTGGATTTTGAGCAAATTGGCCGTTTACGCCAAGACCAAAGTGTCATGTTGTACAAAGATAGTGCAACAATGCGTGGTACGACCATTTCGATCGTATCTCCAATACCAAATCATCCTGCACAAGTTCTGGTTCTTGGACCGGTTCCGATGTTTAACTGGATGCCTTTACAGCTTTCAGCAGGAATTACCTTATTTAGCCTATTCTTACTGAGTTTAGGTGTTTATGGTCTTATCTTGCCGTTAGAACGTAAAATTCGCCAAGTCCGTTATGCGTTAAACCGTATGAAGTCAGGGGATCTGTCATTGCGTGTTCCTATTGAAGGGAGTGACGAAATGGCAAACTTGGCATCAAGTTATAACAACATGTCTGATCATATTCAGCGTTTAATCGAGGCTCAGCGCGAGTTGATGAGAGCGGTATCTCATGAGCTTAGAACGCCGGTTGCCCGTATACGCTTTGGTACAGAAATGTTGGCAGAAGAAGACGATTACAACCATCGTATGCATCAGGTTGATATGATTGATAAAGATATTGAAGCGCTCAATACCTTAATTGATGAAATCATGACTTATGCAAAACTAGAGCAGGGTACACCTTCATTAGATTTTGCTGAAATTGCTCTATTCGATGTGTTGGATCAGGTTGCGGTAGAAACCGAAGCTTTAAAAACGCAAAAAGAAATTGAACTTGTTGCTCCCCCTGTTTATTTGAAAGTAGATGCAGAGCGTCGTTATTTACATCGGGTTGTTCAAAACTTGGTAGGTAACGCTGTTCGTTATTGTGATAACAAAGTTCGCATCACAGGTGGTGTTCACAGCGACGGTATGGCCTTTGTTTGTGTTGAAGATGATGGTGCTGGAATTCCGGAACAAGATCGTCAAAGAGTATTTGAAGCCTTTGCTCGTTTAGATGATAGCCGTACTCGTGCGTCGGGTGGCTATGGTCTAGGGTTGTCTATTGTCAGCCGTATTGCTTACTGGTTCGGTGGTGAAATTAAAGTAGATGAAAGCCCTACCTTAGGTGGAGCTCGCTTTATCATGACATGGCCTGCAAAACGCTTTAAACAACCTCCTTTGAAAGCCAATAAAAAAGCACCTTCATAAAGGTGCTTTTTTATTGCATTGCTTATAATCGAGTTGCATCCGGTTCCAAAATAGGTTTTCCGCTTCTTAAGCTATTCAACGCATCAGAATTAAAGTCGATCAGTAATGAATTATTTTTTGCATCGATCTGGTATTTTTGAATAAGAGGTTGATCTCCATTAAGCGTTTCTATTTTATATTCATCCGCAATATGCAAAATACCTTCTAGGTTTGTTGTGGTTGACGCAAAATCCTGCCTAAATATTTCATAGACATCTCGCAAGTCAAAAATTGCATTGTTAGCATCTGGATGTTTGTGAATATAGCTTTCTATATGTCGCACAAGTAACTGCGCAAACAAGTAGTAGTTTGGTTTATGCGTATATTCTAGAGTCATGCATTTTTCTCCTTATTATCTGTTATTAGCATACATGGCAAAATACAGGATATTGTATAAAATTCATTACACTAGATGATTAAATGAAAACCTATAGAGATATAAAGACCCGATTACGCCCTTGGCGTTTTGCTTGATATAAAGCGTCATCTGCTTCTTTAAATAAATTTTCAATCGCTCTATGAGAAGATGGTGAATATAAACTTATGCCAATACTGACTTGAATGAAAATTGGTAATTTCCCATAAATATAAATCGGTTGCTGACTAATTTTAATTCGTATTTGCTCTGCAAGGTCAAAGGCGCTCTCTTTGGTGGTATCTGCAATAAAAATTGCAAATTCTTCACCGCCAAAGCGGCCCAATAAGTCATGAGGATGCAAAATATTTTGAATAGTGGTGACACAAGTCTGTAGGGCGCGGTCGCCTATTTGATGACCGTAGTTGTCATTAACTTGTTTGAAATGGTCTACATCAAGCATGAAAAATGCTGAGGTTTTATTTTCCTTGTATACCTTTTCTTGAAGTAATCTGACCGATTGCAAAAACTGGCGTCGGGTGAGACTAGAGGTCAGCTCGTCATGTGCAATCGCATGTTGAAGCTTTTGAATTAACTCTGAATGTAAAACACTAATGCTAGAGACGGTAAGAGGTGCAATCGTCATCATGATTAATCCAATACGAATTGAGATGGTATTGCTTAAATATTCGTTAGGATAGAGTAAAAGATAATGTCCAGAGACATGATAGATAATATAGGCACTGGTAAAGGTCGTAATGAGTGCAACAATAATAGGTTTGTAGCGAATAGCGCACCAGATGAGTGCTGCAATCGGGTAGAGGAGCGAACCAGGGCCGGAATCGTAATAGCTGGCGGCAATAGAAATAATCACAGCCAAAAAAGGTAAAAGGTCAATTGCTTCTAAACCACGATTTCTAGAAAAGTAGTGTTTTACCTGACTATATTGAGGTAGGTTCAATATGATCGGCAAAAGAAGTAGGGCATTTTGTAGTTCTGAAGTGAACCAGTAACCGAATTCATCCCACAAATTACCAAGCATAAATTTAGTATTAAACATAGGCACAAAAGTTGCTGCAAACAATGCGCCTGCTATGCTCCCTATCCCACATAGACCAAATAAAAAGAGGTAGGAATAGCCTCGATAGGCCGCTTTAATATGCTGATTAAAAAACATATAGAGGGCGAGGGTACTAACAACATAAATAAAATTTGACGTTGTTAAAACGAGTGTGAGAGCAAATGGAGTACCCTGAAATAGGTCAGCAATAACATAACCTATGTAGGCACCTAAAAACGTGCTGGGTCGACGTGTGCTCGGAAAGCGAATGAGTAGACCGAGCAAAACAGAATTGGCTGGCCAAAAGAACGCCAGAAAACTTAAAGGACGAGATGCGATGCCAATAAAACAACATACCGTAATAATGAAGCCAAACAGGAGAAAAAATTTTAAAGAAGAGGGAAATGAAAATTCACGAAGTGAGTCTGGCATCAGCTGCCCTTAATGATAAACACTCTTATCCAAGAGTAATAAAATATTATGTATGACTAAACATTCATCATAATTCAGAGGGGAAGTTGAATACAATAAAAAACAAACTAATATTATAAAAAAGTAAGTTATAAAAACTTAATAGTCGATGAACTGTGTAATTATTCTAAAATTAAAAAATGAAAAAAATCATCATAAACAAAAAAACTATTAAATAAACCGATTATGCGTGGTGAAACCCCCCTTACAACCCATAGAAGAATAGTTTTGTTTAGAAAATCATCCGAAAGACTAAGACGCTTCAACTAGCATGCGAAATTAGAAATCAGGTACAATTGGCGGGATTAATTTTGTGTTTGGTGTATTTGAAGGCCAATACATACATTCTTTGTTAAATAATAGGCCTGCCAGGAGTTATCCCCGCATGAGTGCCATTACTCCATACGACTGGGCGATTATCGCCTTCGTGATCGGCGTTACATTTCTTTGCGTCTTTATGCTCACAGTTCCCTTACTCCTCGGGGGGAAATCGTGGGGGCGTGCTAAGCAAGAGCAGTTTGAATCGGGTGTCGTGAGTGCTGGTGGCGCTCGCATTCGCCTGTCTGCAAAGTTCTATTTAGTTGCAATTTTCTTTGTTGTCTTCGACTTAGAGGCACTTTACCTCTATGCATGGTCTACTTCTGTGCGTGAAGTAGGGTGGTTGGGATATACCACTGTAGTAATCTTTGTGGTTGATTTATTGATTGCGCTTGTTTATGCCTTCTCTGTAGGTGCTTTAAGTTGGTCACCAGCAGATCGCCGTAAATCAGCAGGTGAGGCGATTAAAATCGGTTCGCCAACAATGAACATTGCTGAAATTACACGCTTTAACTCTATTGAAGAGCTCGTAACTGACCCTACAGGCCAGATTCCAGCTCAATCATCAGGTCGTGTTAAGTCAAAAACTACACCTGCATTGTCATCTGAAAAGGAGTAAGTCGGGATGAAATATACTCTGACCCGCGCGAATCCGGATGCTGATCAATACCCATTGCAAGAACGTCAAATCGTGACAGATCCACTAGAAGAGGAAGTGAATAAAAACGTATTCATGACTCGTTTAGAGGATGTCTTGCATACAGCAGTAAACTGGGGGCGTAAAAACTCCTTGTGGCCATTTAACTTTGGTACCTCATGTTGTTACGTTGAATATGCAACGACCTTAACAGGTGTGCATGACTTGTCACGTTTCGGCGCAGAGGTTATCCGTGCTTCACCTCGTCAAGCTGACTTGATGATTGTTGCCGGAACCTGTTTCGTAAAAATGGCACCAGTTATTCAGCGTCTATATGAACAGATGTTAGAGCCTAAATGGGTCATCTCGATGGGTGCTTGTGCAAACTCTGGAGGTATGTACGACATCTATTCAGTAGTACAAGGTGTAGACAAAATTATTCCTGTTGACGTGTACGTCCCAGGTTGTCCACCTCGTCCTGAAGCATTAATTCAAGCTTTAATGCTTTTACAAGACCAGATTCAATTAGAGCGACGCCCGCTTTCTGCCGTGATCGGTGATGATCTTCAGCCAGTATATAAGCCAAAGATGATGCCAGAACGTGACCGTAAGAATGCGCAGCGTATTGCCGTTAAAAACTTACGCTCTATGGATGAGATTAAATAATTTTTTGACGGTGCTTTGACATATCTAACCGATATGTTCATCGAGAAAATTGACAGAATTTGTATTAAATAGGAAGCCAAGCCAATGGCTGAAACTGACATTGCTATGCCAGAGTCAACACCAGTTGATTCACGCCCAGCATTTGCAATCGTAGAAGAACTCAAAACCAAATTTGGTGAGAACTTTTACGTGCAGGCGACTTTTGAAGAGTTTCCAACAGTCTGGGTTGAGCGCGCACGCGTGCAAGAAGTCCTTATGTTCCTACGTAAAGTGGAACGTCCATATGTAATGCTGTTTGACTTATCTGCGATGGATGAGCGTTTACGTGTTCATCGTGATGGTTTGCCAGCATCTGACTTCACTGTGTTCTATCATTTATTATCGCTTGAGCGTAATAGTGACATTCGTATCAAGGTTGCCTTGAACGAAAATGATCTTAACCTTCCGACAGCGACCAATATCTGGCCAAATGCCAACTGGTATGAACGTGAAGCTTACGATATGTTCGGTATCAATTTCGAAGGGCATCCAATGCTCCGTCGTATCTTGTTGCCAACGTACTGGGAAGGTCATCCGTTACGTAAAGAATATTCAGCACGTGCGACAGAATATACGCCGTACATGCAAGACAAAGCGAAACAAGACTTTGAACAAGAGCACTTACGTTTTGTGCCAGAAGACTGGGGTCTTAAACGCGGTAACGCTGACGAAGACTTTATGTTCCTGAACTTGGGTCCTAACCATCCATCTGCACATGGTGCGTTCCGTGTTGTATTGCAGTTAGATGGCGAAGAAGTGAAGGACTGTGTTCCTGATATCGGTTATCACCACCGTGGTGTGGAAAAGATGGCTGAACGTCAAACATGGCATTCTTTCATTCCTTATACAGACCGTGTCGACTACTTAGGTGGTTGTGCTCAGAACATGCCGTATGTGATGGCTGTAGAGCAAATGGCAGGAATCAAAGTTCCTGAACGTGCTCAAGTCATTCGTGTCATGTTGAACGAATTGTTCCGTATTAATAACCACTTGTTGTTCTGTGGTACGGCAATTCAGGATGCCGGTGGTATGACACCAGTATTCTATATGTTCGCAGACCGTCAAAAAGTTTACGACATTGTTGAAGCAATCACGGGTTACCGTATGCATCCAGCATGGTTCCGTATTGGTGGTACAGCACACGATCTTCCAAATAACTGGCAAAAACTTGTTAAAGAATTGCTAGAGTGGATGCCTAAGCGCTTAAACGAATACTACACAGCAGCATTGAAAAACTCTGTGTTTATTGGTCGTACGCGTAACGTTGCACAATACGATGCCAAGTCTGCACTCGCATGGGGTGTAACTGGTACTGGTTTACGTGCGACAGGTATCGATTTTGACGTTCGTAAATATCGTCCATACAGTGGCTATGAAAACTTCGATTTTGAGGTGCCAGTTGAGTATGAAGGCGATGCATATGCACGTGTACTCGTTCACTTCCGTGAAATTACTGAGTCGTTAAAAATTATTCAACAGTGTTTGGATAACATGCCTTCTGGTCCATATAAAGCGGATCATCCATTGGCTGTTCCACCACCGAAAGATAAGACATTACAAGATATTGAAACCTTGATTACGCATTTCTTGAGCGTTTCATGGGGTCCTGTCATGCCAGCGGGCGAGTCATCATTTATGACTGAAGTGGTTAAAGGTGCAAGTACGTATTACTTGACTTCAGATAAATCGACGATGAGTTATCGTACTCGTATTCGTACACCGACGTTTACTCACTTACAGCAAATGCCTGCAGTGATTAACGGCAGTTTGGTATCTGACTTAATCATTTATCTGGCGACCATTGACGTGGTTATGGCTGACGTGGATCGCTAAGAGGTAACACATAATGATGATTTTGACTGATAAAAAGCCACGTGTGAATGTTGAAGGGATTTTGACTGCGGAAGAAATTCACGACATCGAACATCACATTGGTCACTATCCATACCCTCGTGCAGCCTCTTTGGATGCATTGAAGTGTGTACAACGCCGTAATGGTTGGGTAGATGACGCTCAAATGAATGCCATCGCACAGTTATTGTCGATGAGTGTTGCTGATTTGGAAGGTGTTGCAACATTTTACAACCGTATCTATCGCCACCCGGTAGGTCGTCACGTGATTTTGCTTTGTGACTCAATTGCTTGCTTCTTAATGGGTGCAGAAACACTTGCTGAAGCATTCCAGCGCGAATTAGGAATTCAGTATGGTCAAACGACACCAGATGGTCGTTTTACACTGCTTCCAATTTGCTGCCTAGGCAACTGCGACAAAGGCCCAACTTTAATGATTGATGAAGATACTCACGGTTTAGTCGAAGTGACATCAATTAAACAGTTATTGGAGAAGTATGTATGAATACTGAACCAAAACCAATTTATGGCGACGGTAATCCAGAAACTCATCCGCTCACTTGGCGTTTAAGTAAACGTGAAGAAGTTCGTGGTGCTGATGATTACGAAGCACTTGAAGGTTATGCTGGCTTTAAAAAAGCATTAGGCATGAAACCTGCTGAAGTGTTAGATGTCATTAAAGCTGCAACTGTAAAAGGTCGTGGTGGTGCGGGTTTCCCAGCGGGTATTAAATGGTCATTAATGGCACCAAATGATGGTGGTCCACGTTATTTGATCTGTAATGCCGACGAAATGGAACCGGGTACTTTTAAAGACCGTTTGTTGATGGAAAAACTTCCACATCAATTGATCGAAGGTATGTTGATTGCGGGTTATACCTTAGAGGCAACTCAAGGTTATATCTTTATCCGTGGTGAATATATTGAGGCAGCTCAATACTTAAATGAAGCATTAGAACAGATTCGTGCTAAAGGTTATTTAGGCGAAAACATTTTAGGTTCTGGCTGGAATTTTGACTTGCATGTACATACGGGCGCAGGGCGTTATATCTGTGGTGAAGAAACTGCATTGATTAACTCGCTCGAAGGCCGTCGTGCAAACCCACGTACCAAGCCACCATTCCCGCAAGTTGCAGGGGCATGGGGCCGTCCAACAATTGTGAACAACGTTGAAACTTATAACAACTTGCCAGCAATTATGCTTCGTGGTCCAGAGTGGTATATCGGTTTATCAGCAGGTAAATCAAAAGACCCAGGCACTAAAATTTATGGTGCATCAGGTAAAGTAAAATTCCCAGGTCTTTGGGAATTGCCATTTGGTACAACTGCACGTGAAGTGATTGAAAATCATGCTGGTGGTATGCGTGAGGGCTTAAAGCTCAAAGCATGGTTACCGGGTGGTGCTTCAACTGACTTTTTACCGGCAGATACCATTGATTTACCAATGGATGCTGACACGATTATGAAAGCAGGTTCTCGTTTGGGAACATGTTTATTGATGGTGGTTGACGAAACTCAATGTATGGTATCGCTCACTCGTAACTTAGAAGAGTTCTTTGCGCGCGAATCATGTGGTTTCTGTACACCATGTCGTGATGGTTTGCCATGGGCTGTTAAAGCGCTTAAAGCACTTGAAGTAGGCGAAGGTAAGAAAGAAGATATCGATCATTTACAAGAATTGACTCGTAAATTATGGATTGGTAAAACTTTCTGTGCCCACGCACCAGGTGCGATGGAGCCGCTTATGGGCGCACTCAAACATTTCCGTGGTGAGTTTGAAGCGAAAGTGACGACTCGTCCTGTCGTGCAAACCAGCAACGTAGAACAAGCTTAAGGAATTCGACTTATGGCTACAATTCATGTCGATGGAAAATCGTATGAAGTCAACGGCTCGGAAAACTTGCTACAAGCATGTTTGAGTCTGGGTATCGACATCCCATATTTTTGTTGGCATCCATCCTTAGGTTCGGTTGGTTCTTGCCGTCAATGTGCTGTTACGCAATATGCGAATCCAGAAGATACGCGTGGTCGTTTGGTCATGTCATGCATGACACCAGCATCTGACAATACCTATATCTCGATTGAAGACAAAGAAGCAACAGATTTCCGTGCATCTATTGTTGAATTTTTGATGACGAATCACCCACACGACTGTCCAGTCTGTGAAGAGGGTGGTCACTGTCATTTACAAGATATGACTGTGATGACTGGTCATGACCGTCGTCGCTACCGTTTTACAAAACGTACGCATTACAACCAAGAACTCGGCTCATTCATTGCACATGAAATGAACCGCTGTATTGCTTGTTACCGTTGTGTTCGTTACTACAACGACTATGCGGGCGGTACGGACTTTGGTGTGTATGCCAATGCATCTCGTGTTTACTTTGGTCGTCCAGAATCAGGTACTTTAGAATCTGAATTCTCGGGTAACTTGACTGAAGTATGTCCAACAGGTGTATTCACTGATAAGACTCATTCAGAGCGTTATAACCGTAAATGGGACATGCAGTATGCACCAAGCGTGTGTCAAGGCTGTTCTTCTGGTTGTAACATTTCTCCGGGTGAACGTTATGGTGAAATCCGTCGCGTAGAAAACCGTTTTAATGGTTCGGTTAACCAGTACTTCCTTTGTGATAAAGGTCGTTTTGGCACAGGTTATGTAAACCGTGCAGACCGTCCACGTCAGCCTCAGTTCCGTAACGGTGAAACTGTTGCAACTGTTTCTGTTGATCAAGCTTTAGATCAAACGATTGCGAAGCTTCAAGGCAAAAAAGTTTTGGGTATCGGTTCTCCGCGCGCAAGCTTGGAATCGAACTATGCATTACGTGAGCTTGTAGGTCAGGCAAATTACTCAACTGGTGTTGCACAAAAAGAGCAAAAACTTGTTGAACTTGCTGCATCTATCATGCAAACAGAGGGCATTTACAACCCGAACATGCGTGAAATCGAAAGCTATGATGCCGTCTTGATTTTAGGTGAAGACCTGATTCAAACTGCACCACGTATGGCCTTGTCAGTTCGTCAAGCTGCGAAAAACAAAGCTCGTGAAATGGCTGCAAAAACACGTACCCCAGACTGGTTGGCTGAGCCTGTACAACGTATTGGTCAAGAAGCAAAATCTCCGATCTATATCTTGGCTGCAACTCAAACTCGTCTTGCCGATGTTGCAACTGGTGAAGTTGTTGCTTCTCCAAATGACATTGCTCGTTTAGGTTTTGCAGTAGCTGCGGCAGTGAAAGGCGAAACAGTGAATGGTTTAGATGACGATGCAAAAGCATTTGCTCAAACCATTGCTGATACGTTAAAAGCAGCAAACAAGCCATTAATCATTGCGGGTACTAGCTTGCAAGATGCTTCTATTATGGAAGCTGCGGCTGAGTTGACTCAGAACTTAGGTTCTAAAGCTGGTTTAAGTCTTGTGGTTCCTGAAGTGAACTCGATGGGCTTAGCATTGTTTGGTGGCTTAAGCCTTGAACAAGCATTTGCTCAAGACTACGACACACTTGTTATTGTTGAAAATGACTTGTTCCGTCGCTTACCTGCTGTACAAGTGCAGGCTGCACTTGATAAAGCTGAAACAGTAATTGTGCTTGATCACAGTGAAACTGAAACTGTGAAACAGGCTGATATTGTACTTTCAGCAGCAAGCTTTGCCGAAGGTGACGGTACTGTTGTAAGCCAAGAAGGTCGTGCACAGCGTTTCTATCAAGTTTACGATCCAAGCTACTATAAGCCTGAGTATGCAATTAAAGAATCATGGCGTTGGTTACATGCCATTGAAACTGGCATTAAAGGTAAAGCTGTAGACTGGACATTGCTTGATGATGTGATTGAAAGCATCGTAAAAAATGTACCAGTACTTGAAGCTATTCAAGATGTGGCGCCTGATGCAGGTTACCGTGTACATGGTTTGAAAATTGCACGTGAACCACGTCGTTATTCAGGTCGTACAGCAATGCGTGCGCCGTTATCGGTTCATGAACCTAAACAGCCTACAGATCTAGATTCAGCATTAACATTCTCAATGGAAGGTTATGTTGGTCCTCAAAAAGCATCATCATTAGTACCATTTGCATGGGCTCCGGGCTGGAACTCTCCACAATCTTGGAACAAATACCAAGATGAAGTGGGTGGTCACTTAAAAGGTGGTGATTCAGGTATTCGTTTATTCGATCGCTTGGCAAAACGTCCTGCACGTAGCTATGTAGCTCCAGTAGCGGTAGTTGCAAACCCTGAAAGTTTCCGCTTAGTACCAATGCATCATATTTTTGGTTCTGGTGAATTCACTATTAAAACACCTGCAATGGAAACTCGTATTCCAGAAGCTATGTTTGCAGTGGGCGAACAAGATGCAACTCGTTTGAACCTTCAAGAAGGTCAACGCATTACAGTAAAAGCAGGCGAAACCAGTGTGAGCTTGCCTGTACAAGTAATTGAATATTTACCTACAGGTTATATTGGTTACCCAGTTGGTTTAGCACCAATGGTGTCACTAGCTGAGCCTGTTTCAGTGGCTTTAGGAGTGTAATTCATGAATCAAGAAATTATACGTCAAACGCCACTTTGGGCTGAGAACTGGCCAATTGCCTATGCTGTAGTTCAAGCAGTTGTGATTTTGCTTGTGGTTGTTTTAGTTGCAGCGTTGATGTCTTTTATTGAACGTCGTTTGCTTGCTTTGTGGCAAGACCGTTATGGTCCAAACCGTGTTGGTCCTGGTGGTATGTTCCAGATCGTTGCCGACATGCTCAAGATCATGTTCAAAGAAGACTGGACACCAAAATTTGCTGACAAGCTTACATTCCGTTTAGCACCAGCTGTTGCAATGGCAACAGCGGTTCTTTCATTCATGGTTATCCCGGTGAGTCCTTCACTGGGTGTTGCCGACATGAGTATCGGTTTGTTGTTCTTCATGGCAATGGCTGGTATTGCAGTCTATGCAGTATTGTTTGGTGGCTGGGCTTCAAATAACAAATACTCATTGCTTGGTGGTTTGCGTTCAGCTGCTCAAACCATTTCTTATGAAGTGTTCTTGGGTATCTCATTGATGGGTGTGGTTGCAATTGCAGGCTCATTTAACCTTCGTGAAATTGTTGAAGCACAACGCGATGTTTGGTTCGTCATTCCACAATTCTTAGGTTTCTTGATTTTTGTGGTTGCTGGTGTTGCGGTAACTCACCGTCATCCATTTGACCAACCGGAAGCAGAACAAGAATTGGCTGAAGGTTACCATGTTGAATATGGTGGTATGAAATGGGGTATGTTCTTCGTTGCTGAATATGTCAACGTAGTACTTATTTCTGCATTGATCGTAACTTTATTCTTTGGTGGCTGGTTAGCGCCATTCAATTTAGAAATTCCATTTGTTCCGCCAGTATTCTGGTTTGTGATTAAAACAGCATTCTTTGTAATGATGTTTGTTTTGGCTCGTGGTTCTTTAATGCGTCCACGTTATGACCAAGTCATGAACTTTGGTTGGAAAATTTGTTTGCCATTGGCGTTGGTCAACTTGTTAGTGACTGGTGCTGTGATTCTGATGAATCAGGCCTAGGACAGCAGGGAGTACAAAATGTATAAATTTCTAGCTGGATTCGGATCGATTGTACGTTCGTTGTTTATGGTATTTAGCCATGTAACGCGTAAACGTGACACGATTTTATATCCAGAAGTACCGGCTGAACAGATTGTGCCGCCACGCTTTCGTGGTCGTATTGTGTTGACGCGTGACCCAGATGGGGAAGAGCGTTGTGTGGCATGTAACCTATGTGCGGTTGCGTGTCCGGTTGGCTGTATCTCATTACAAAAAGCAGAAACAGAAGATGGACGTTGGTATCCGGAATTTTTCCGTATCAATTTTTCACGCTGTATTTTCTGCGGTATGTGTGAAGAAGCTTGTCCAACAACTGCGATTCAGATGACACCAGATTTCGAACTTGGTGAATATGTACGTCAAGACTTGGTTTATGAGAAAGAAAACTTACTCATTTCAGGTCCGGGTAAATACCCAGACTACAACTTCTACCGTGTAGCTGGTATGGCAATTAACGGTAAAGAGAAAGGTCAGGCGCAGAAAGAAAGTGCACCAATCGATGTACGGAGTCTATTACCATGATGTGGCCGTTTTATTTGATGGCACTCGTGGCCATCGTTTCTACGGTTCGTGTAGTGACTAACACGAACCCTGTACATGCTTTACTTAGTCTAATTGTTTCATTGCTTGCTGTTGCTGGTATTTTCATGATCGTGGGGGCGCCTTTTGCAGGTGCTCTTGAAATCATTGTTTATGCCGGAGCAATTATGGTTCTGTTTGTCTTCGTGGTGATGATGCTAAATTTGGGTCAACACACTGTAGAACAAGAACGTAAATGGCTTTCTTCAGATGCTTGGGCATATCCAGCACTCATGAGTTTCTTACTCGGCTTGCTTTTGGTTTGGATGCTTGGTGGTGAATACACCACAATTTCAGCACCACTTGGGGCACAAGTGATTGGACCAAAAGTAGTTGGTCAAGCACTCTTTACTCACTATTTACTATTGGTTGAAGTTGCCGCGATGTTATTGCTAGCAGCCCTTGTTGCAGCATACCACTTAGGTAAACGTGAACCAGGTGCAGAAGAGGAAAAAGAATAATGGGCCAGATTCCTTTAGAACATGGTTTGATTGTTGCAACCATCCTTTTTGCACTCGGTTTTTACGGTGTAATGGTGCGACGCAACCTATTATTTATGTTAATGAGCCTTGAGATCATGATGAATGCTGCTGCATTGGCATTTGTTCTTGCGGGTAGCGTATGGGCACAACCAGATGGACAAGTTATGTTCATTCTGATTTTGACCCTTGCAGCAGCAGAGGCATGTATCGGTCTTGCGATTGTCCTTCAGTTCTATCATCGCTTCCATCATTTGGATGTGGATGCTGCTAGTGAGATGCGCGGATGAGTTATTTATATCTAACAGTATTATTTCCGCTAATCGGTTTTATTTTATTGGCGGCAGGACGAGACAAACTCTCTGAAAATGTTGCAGCAATTATTGGTGTGGGTTCTGTAGGTTTATCTGCATTATTTGCATTGATTGCTGGAATGGCATTTACCACAAGTGGTCAGCAAGTTTTTGTTCAAAATCTGTGGACATGGTTCAATGTTGGCGGTTTTGCGCCAGGCATTAGCTTACATTTAGATGGCTTATCTTTACTCATGATGGGCATGGTTACAGGTGTTGGTTTCTTAATCCACATCTTTGCATCATGGTACATGCGCGGTGAAGAAGGTTATGCGCGTTTCTTCTCTTATTTCAACCTGTTTGTTGCCAGCATGCTTGTGCTTGTATTGGGCGACAACTTAGCGTTGTTATTCTTAGGTTGGGAAGGCGTAGGTCTTTGCTCTTATTTGCTTATTGGTTTCTATTATGCAAACCCTGCAAATGGTTGGGCTGCGATCAAAGCATTTACAGTTACCCGTGTAGGTGACGTATTCTTGCTTATTGCTTTATTCTTGCTTTACCAACAATTTGGTACGTTGAATACTCAGTACATCGTTGAACACGCAGCAGAAGTAATGACGAAGAGTTCGTCACTTACCATCTGGACTGCATTAATGTTGTTCTTGGGTGCTGCTGGTAAATCTGCTCAAATTCCATTGCAAACATGGTTGGCAGATGCAATGGCAGGTCCGACACCTGTTTCTGCATTAATCCACGCTGCAACAATGGTAACGGCTGGTGTGTATTTATGCTGCCGTCTATTCAGCGTATTTGAACTTGCGCCTGAAGTGATGCAATTCATTTCGGTAACAGGTGCCGTGACTTTGCTAGTTGCAGGTTTTGCCGCACTCGTTCAAACAGACATCAAACGTATCTTGGCTTACTCAACAATGAGTCAGCTTGGCTATATGTTTATGGCTGTAGGTGCTGAAGCTTATCAAGCTGGCTTGTTCCACATGTTGGCTCACGCATTCTTTAAGGCATTATTATTCTTGTCTTCTGGTGCGGTGATTCTGGCTTACCATCACGAGCAAAACATTTTCAAAATGGGTGGCTTGTTCAAACGTAACAAATTCCTGTTTGCTTGTTTCGCGATCGGTGGCGGTGCATTAGCAGCGATTCCATTCTTGACGATTGGCTTCTTCTCTAAAGATGCGATTCTTGGTGAAGTTTGGGTACAAGGCCAATCAGTTGCTTTATACCACACCTTATATTGGGTGGGTGTAGCAGGTGCATTCCTGACTTCGATTTATACATTCCGTTTAATCTGGGTTGTATTCTTTGGTCAAGAAAACACGCCTTACCATGAAATTAAAGGTGCAACGTACTGGGCTCCATTGGGCATTTTAGCTGTACTGTCTACTTTTGTTGGTGCCGTATTAAAAGCACCTGTAGCTGGTATTCTTAATACTGCAAAAATTCCTGAATTCCATGTGGCTGAACAATTTGTAGAAGGCATGCATGGGGCAGAGCATTTAGCAGTAGGAATTGCGCTAGTTGGTCTAGTTGTTGGTATAGCATTATTTACATTTGCTTATGGTGTAGTGAAATCATTCGCTCAAACAAGTTTGGGTGCAGGTCTGGCACATATTTGCCGTACTGCTTTTGGTTTTGATGCATTGTATGACATCGTTTTTGTTAAACCTTATTTATTCTTCGCCAAAATCTTTGGCCGTGATCCGATTGACAGTTTGTGGCTAGTTCTTCCTGCACTTGTGAAAGGCGGAAATAGTTTTACAAGCTCACGTCAAACCGGTTCATTGCGTGAATACGCATCAAGTATGTCACTCGGTGTAGTGGTGTTATTGATGATCTTGATCGTTATTCAGGTAGTGGGGAAATAAAATGGAAAACAATTTAATTTTACCCGCGCTGATTCTTGTTCCGTTCATTGCTGGTTTTATTTGTTGGTTAGTCGATAAGCTCGACAAAACTTTGCCACGCTGGATTGCCTTAATTGGTATGCTCATTACTTTGGGCTTAGGTCTTGCACTTTGGCAAAGTGGAACTTATAGCTATGAGTTGGGTTCAAAAATCCCAACTTGGACTGCTGAGTTCTATTTACCGTGGATTCAATCACTCGGTATCGGCATTCACCTTGCTGTGGATGGCTTATCTTTACTCATGGTGTTATTAACAGCGTTACTTGGTGTACTTGCTGTTGGTTGTTCATGGGGCGAAATTCAAAAGAACGTTGGTTTCTTCCACTTAAACCTCTTATGGAGTTTAGGTGGCGTTATCGGTGTATTCTTAGCGATTGACCTGTTCTTGTTCTTCTTCTTCTGGGAGATGATGCTTGTACCAATCTACTTCTTGATTGCGTTATGGGGTCATAAAGGTTCAAACGGTCGTTCACGTGTTTACGCAGCTACCAAGTTCTTCCTTTATACACAAATCGCTGGTTTAGTGATGTTAATCGGTATCCTTGGTCTTGTAGTTTATGGCTACATGATGACAGGCATGATCGGTTTCGATTACAACTATTTATTAGCTGTAGCCAACCACTTACCTGCGAACCTAGCTTATGGTTTCATGATCTGTTTCTTCATTGGTTTTGCCGTGAAGTTACCAGTATTCCCATTACATGGTTGGTTGCCAGATGCGCATGCTCAAGCTCCTACAGCAGGTTCTGTGGACTTAGCGGGTATCTTGATTAAAACAGCTGCGTATGGCTTGCTTCGTTTTGTTATTCCATTCTTCCCGACAGCTTCTGCTCAGTTTGCAGATATTGCGATTATTTTCGGTTTGATTGGTATTTTCTACGGCGCATGGTGTGCTTACCAGCAAACTGACATGAAACGTTTACTTGCGTATACGTCGATTTCACACATGGGCTTTATTTTACTTGCAATTTACGCAGGTAACATTTTGACCTTCCAAGGTCTAATGATCATGATGTTGGCACATGGTTTGTCATCAGCTGCATTGTTCATTATGTCTGGTCAGATCTACGAACGTTTACATACACGTGATTTACGTTTAATGGGTGGTCTTCGTGGCCAGCTTCAGTACTTGCCATTTTTCTTGATGTTCTTCGTAGCTGCTCTTGTGGGCGTGCCAGGTTTAGGTAACTTTATTGGTGAATTCCTGATTTTGATGGGTTCATTTAATAAATATCCTGTCTTCACGATTCTTGCTTCTATCAGCCTTGTATTTGCAGGCTTATATGGCTTGATTTTGATTCACCGTGCTTTATTTGGTGAACCAAACCCTGAACAAAAGCAACACTACACTAGTCCACTAAAAGACTTATCTGCTCGTGAAGTTGGTATTTTGATGATTTGTGCGATTGGTCTCGTTTGGCTTGGTATCTACCCACAAACATTCTTGGATATGTCTCATTCAAGCATGCAGTGGTTGGTCAATAGTTATATGCCAGTTCAAGAAGTCGTTGAAACTGTTCAGCAAACAGCTACTCAACTTGACCATGTGGAGATCCAATAATCATGAACTTCACAGTATCACTCTCTACGCTTATGCCTTTAGCTCCGGTGATGATTGTTGCTTTGACAACAATCGTCGTCATGCTGTTAATTTCTATTAAGCGTAATCATAATTTAATTGCAACAACTTCTGTTGTTGGTCTAAACCTCGCTGCACTTTATATTTTATTTGCAGTATTTGGCGGTAAGTTTGTACCGGCAAATGTGATGGGCATGTTTATGGTTGATCCATTTACCATGTTCTATCAATTTATGATTTTGATTGCGGCATTGGCTTGTTGTACTTTGTCTCATGCTTACATCGAAACTTATAAAGATAACCGCGAAGAACTATATCTTTTGTTACTTGCTTCAGTAGCAGGTGCAATGTTGATGGTTGCAAGTTCTCACTATGCATCGTTCTTCATTAGCCTTGAGTTAATGTCGATTCCTGTATATGGCTTACTTGCTTATACCTATCAACGTAGTAGTTCACTTGAAGCTGGTATTAAATATCTTGTACTTTCAGCGACAGCTTCTGCAATGCTGTTGATGGGTATGGCATACATCTACGCATATACTGGTTCGCTTTCATTCTATGATTCTGTACAGGCGTTATTTGGTGCAATCAAACAGCCAATGGTGTTATTAGGTTTAGCACTCATTATCTTTGCTGTTGCGTTTAAATTATCGCTTGCGCCGTTCCATAAATGGACACCAGATGTATATGCAGGTGCACCAGCGCCAATGGCAACTTTCTTGGCGACCGCTGCTAAAGTTGCAACCATTGGTTTGTTCGTGCGCTATATGCTTGCTTCAGGCGCAATTATGGTGGACTCGTTAGTCACTATTTTGACAATCATTGCAGTATTGTCGATTTTAGTTGGTAACTTACTCGCTGTTCGTCAAGTTAACTTAAAACGTATTCTTGGTTATTCATCTATTGCTCATTTTGGTTATTTGTTAATTGCTTTAATTAGCATGACTTATGCGAGCTTGGGTAGCGTAACTGTATATGTGGTGTCTTATGTATTAACAACTATCGGTGCTTTTGGTGCGGTAGCGTTAATGTCTAGCCCATATAACAACGTAGATGAAGCACAAAGCCTTGCAGACTACCGTGGTTTGTTCTGGCGTCGTCCAGTACTTACAGCAACTTTGACAGTCATGATGCTATCTTTGGCTGGTATTCCATTAACAGCGGGCTTCATTGGTAAGTTCTTAGTGGTAATGGCTGCTGTAACAACTCAACACTGGTTCTTGGCTGCAATGATTATTGTGGGTAGTGGTATTGGTTTGTACTATTACTTACGTGTGATGGTTGTAATGTATATGACACCACCAGACACTCCTCGTATTGATGCAGATGCTCATTGGGGTCAAAAAGTAGGTGGTTTAATGGTATTGGCTGCTGCTGCATTAGTTATTATTTTGGGTGTTTACCCAGATCCAATGATTAATTTGGCATTAAAAGCAGAAATTTTATCTCCACTACATTTCATGCTTTCACAACAACAATAATCCTAGTGTACAAAAAAGCCTCCAAATCTGGAGGCTTTTTTTTATTGGGCATTAAAAAAAGATTATAATAAATACGTTTTTATATTTTTAGGTAACATCTGTGGCCATTCAAGAAATTCGTCACCCACTTATTCGTCATAAATTAGGTTTGTTACGTCGTTCTGACATCAGTACTAAGAATTTCCGTGAGCTTGCTCAGGAAGTGACTATGTTATTGACGTATGAAGCAACAAAAGATTTACCAGTTGTGGATTGTGAAATTAATGGATGGGCCGGAACTGTTACTACTCAGCGTATTGCTGGTAAAAAAATAACGATTGTACCGATTTTACGTGCAGGAATTGGTATGCTGGATGGCGTACTTAATCTGATTCCAAGTGCCAAGGTTAGTGTTTTAGGTCTTGAACGTAATGAAGAAACATTAGAAGTTCGTACTTATTATAAAAAACTAGTTCCAGATGTTGCTAATCGTCTTGCAATGATTATCGATCCAATGTTGGCAACAGGTAACTCATTAGTTGCTGCTATTGATGTGTTAAAGGCGAGTGGCTGTAAAGATATACGTGTTATGGTATTAGTTGCTGCCCCAGAAGGTGTTGCTAAAGTTGAAGCCGCTCATCCAGATGTACAGATTTATACAGCATCTATTGATAATGGCTTAAATGAACAGGGCTATATTGTTCCTGGTTTAGGTGATGCGGGCGATAAAATTTTTGGTAGTGTCCAAAAAGACTAATTTTTGAAATAACGATAAAAAGAGACTTAATCAAACCGTAAAGTTTTGAGGGCGGATTGAAAGTCTCTTTTTAATTTTCTGCTGTAATAACAGTATTGAAAAAGTAAGGTAAAGATCATGAAGCAAGAGTTTTATACCGGAAAAGTTAAACAATATGATCCTGACAAAGGATTTGGTTTTATTGGAACGGCTGAAGGAGATATTTTCTTTCATATTTCGGATTTTCCTGCATCAGAAGGGGAGCCGAAAAGAAATGAAAAAGTGAAATTTCTCGCTGTAGATAATCAGGGGAAATTTAAGGCTGTAAAGATTGAGCGTATCGATCCTAATCCGTCTAAAACCAAAAAAACTAAAATCACTAGTCATAATAAAGCGATTACGACAGAGTTGTTATCACATTTTCGACGTTAATAGTGATTCTCAATCTTCAAGGCTATCTTGGCATCGAGTTTAGTTGTGACGGTCAGAGATGATTTTTGATAACGTTTGGAACAAGTAAGTAATAAAAAATTAAGGGAGGTGTTAACTTCCCTTAATTTTTTTTAATTAATAAATAATAAAATGAAAAAATGGTGAGCCATGTGAGAATGACTCAAGATGGCACTAAAAGATCAGGCTTTAAACCTGATCTTCACAGAATTGTAAGAATGCTTTTAGGCCAGGGCCTTGGTATTTTTGACGGTGTACTAACATGTAAAGTGGGCGAGTAAGTTGCCAGAATGGTGTATCTAAAATAACTAATTGTCCTTTTTCAATTAAAGGTTCAATAGCGAGTTTGGAGATACAAGACATTCCTAAACCACCAGCAACGATTTTCAAAATTGCTTCATTGTGGCCTAGGGTGAGGCGAATATTAGCGTCTGGTAGATCTTGCAAAATAGCATTATCAAACACTTCACGAGTTCCCGAACCTTCTTCACGTAAAATCCATTCAACTTGATGAAAATCATGCGGTGTTAAAGGTCGATTTAAGCGTGCTAGAGGATGGGTAGGTGAGCAGCATACTGCAAGCTCATCGTCACGCCAGTGAATGCATTGAAGTTGAGGTAGGTGACATGAGCCTTCAATTAATGCTAAATCAAGCTGAAACTGGTTGACAGCTTCAATCATTTGGCGTGTATTGCCCACCTGTAATTGCAAGTGTGCTTTAGGGTGATACTGTAAAAAGTTAGCCATTAAATCTGGCATAAGGTAATCACTGATCGTTAGAGTTGCCCCAATACGTAAGTCAATACTTTGTAACTCACCTTTTGCAGCTTGCTCAAAAGCTTCACAGCGACCTAATATTTCTAGTGCTTGTGGCAATAGAAAGCGACCAAGATCATTGAGTTGTAGTCGTTTACCTAAACGATCAAATAGAGGAGCACCAAGGCCATCCTCTAAATCGGCTAAAGCCATACTTGCTGCACTTTGCGTCAGTCTGACCGCATCACTGGCTTTGGTGACAGTTCCTTCTTGAGCGACTGCTACAAAAACAGCCAACTGGCGTAATGTCATGCGCATGTTTAAAAAGCCTTAACGTTTAAAAGTATTCATTATTTCGGCTGTCATGCTAACATGAGCGCACTATTTCATGCCACGTTGAAATCATGTCAATTGAAAAATTTAGCGTAGAAAAAGTTTTATCTGTACACCGCTGGACTCCAACTCTTTTTAGTTTCACCATGACTCGCCCTGCACATTTTAAATTTACGGCTGGGCAATTTGCGCGTATTGGACTGAAAGTTGGAGAAGAACTTGTTGTTCGTGCCTATTCGGTGGTGTCGTCCCCATTTGATGAAACGCTAGAATTTTTCTCGATTGTAGTGCCTGACGGTGCATTTACCTCAAATCTTCAACATTTGAAGGTAGGTGATGAGCTTTACTTAGAAAAAATACCTTATGGTTATCTTACTTTAGCTCGCTATCAACAGCCTTTACCACATGATTTATGGTTATTGGCAACGGGTACTGGCTTGGCTCCATTTTTATCGATGCTACAAGACTTCGATACATGGTCGAAATATCAAAAGATTAATTTGGTTTACAGTGTACGTACAGCTGCTGAATTAGCTTATATGGATCGTATTCAAGAGATTGCTGAAACTTTTGGGGAAGGGCACGTCGGTTTTAAATTTATTTCAATTATCACTCGTGATCCATCAGCACAGTTACATGATCGTTTACCAGTTTTGATTGAAAACGGTGAATTAGAAAAAGTTGCTGGTATAGAATTGAGTCCTGCAACAAGCCATGTCATGCTTTGTGGAAACCCAGAAATGGTAGATGACACGAAAGAGGCTTTAAAGCGCCGTGGTTTGACGATGAATCGTCGAGGTGAAGGAAATATTGCAGTAGAAAATTACTGGTAACAAACGACAATTAAAAGAACTTTAAAATTATTTTTATGGATATGTTTATTAATGGACAAACATATCCATAAATTCACGAATTTCGGAAATGGCACTGTCTACATCGCTTGAAAGCCAAGTAGGTTCAAAAAGGCCTGCATAATGTTCTAAACGATCTTGGGGAACAACTAAGCGAACAGGACAGTCTTCTTCAAGTAAACGCCAAGGTAAAATCGGAACTTCATTGTCCAGAAAAATATTGATATTACGAATATCAACAATCATGGCGTTAATGCAGTCAGGAAATGGCATAACTGAAAATTCTTCAGTACGACGACGAAAATATTCCAGATCACCCCATTTGAGTTCATAACTTGGTTTATTAAATTCAATAATACCAATGAGATGTTCGTCTCTTGTCTGGTGGATATAACATTGATGTGTGACGTCAGTGTCGAGATCAAGAGTTACGTTTTGCTGACGATACATCATAAAATAGAGTAGCTTTAAAACATGGGGGCTTATTATAGCCTATTTTCTAAAAAGTAAGCGCTAAAACATATTGTATTACAAATGGGACATAGACGAAGTTCGTGAATAGTTGGAAATTATTTTTAATCGTCTAAATTAATGTGTGCAAATTTTATACTATTTTTATTGCTTTAAAAGTAGAGTTTTGCAATCACAGACACCTTCGCATAATGCTTTTTCACACAATGCAACAAAGCAAATTGCTATGATGAATATAAAGTTAATGATAATAGAAGAGGGGAAAGAAGATGCATGATTTTTCAAAACCACCTCATGTGACGAGTCCTGAAGAAACTGCGAAAAAAAGAAGATTACCAGTTTATATTTTAATTATTGTTGGGCTTTTTCTTCTTGCCCTTGTAGTTTATATGATAGCTGATCATAGCAACGTGCCTAAAGAAGAAGGAGCTATGCAACATGAGCCTGTGCCACATGTTATTTCAAATGCTTCTAATTTAAAGACCTATATAGGTTAAAAAGAGGTAATAATTTAACCAGTATATCTTGATATCAAGCCTTTAGGTGGAGACCTGAAGGCTTTTTTGCAACCTTTTGCATCAATTTGTTGTATTTATGCAGAAGTGTGTTGATTAGAAAATATTCAAAACATAATGTGAGATAGACCGCATTCATCGTCATTTTTTACAACGAATGGTGTTTCCTAGAGATAACACTGAAAAGAACATAACAATTGAGGACATAACAATATGAATGAATTTTTTGATGGGCCTCGCGGCGCTCAATTTGATGCAATGTATTACTGGGATCAGTTTCATCCAATTCTGGCTGCAATAGTGATCTTATTAGTGGGTTGGATAATTGCTTTATTGGTAGCGGCAGGTGTGAAAAAGCTTCTACAAAAAGTAAATACCAATGCCAAACTATCTTCAGCCACTGGTCGAGCCCCAAATATAGAAGGCCTTATTTCAAAAGTCGTATTCTGGTTTATTTTAATCTTAGCGGTTGTCGCAGCTCTCAATGTACTTAACATTAGTGGAGTAAGTGGCCCGTTCAGCAATATGGTAAATCAGGTACTCGTCTATATTCCAAATATTATTGCTGCTGTGGTGGTGGGTTTTATTGGTTGGATCGTTGCTCGACTGGTGCGAGCAGGGGTGACCAATGTTTTATCCAGAACCCAACTCGATGATAAATTAAGCAGTGAAGTGGGTGTAGGTGGAATTAGCCAAAATATCGGTGAAATTCTTTACTGGCTTGTATTGTTACTTTTCCTTCCGATTGTTCTTTCAATATTAGGATTAACAGGCTTACTGATTCCAGTTCAAAATATGGTAAATGACGCCGTAGCGTTCTTACCAAATATCTTTATTGCTGGCGTTATCGTTTTTGTTGGTTATATCTTGGCAAAAATTGTACGCGGTATTGTTGAAGGTTTAGTAAATAGCTTAGGTGTTCAGGCTCAAGCTGAAAAAATTGGTCTTTTCAAAAGCTCTAATGTAGGCAAATTCTTAGGTTCGTTTGTTTTTGCCATCATTATTATTACGACATTGATTGTAGCGTTCGAAGCTTTAGGGATTGAGACAATTTCTCAGCCAGCGACAGCAATGCTGAATGAAATCTTACGCGCAATTCCAAATATTATTGCGGCAGGTTTAATCCTACTGGTTGCTTATATTGTTTCTCGTTTTGTTGGGCGTTTGGTTGCAGAGTTAATTGCGGGTACAGGTGTTGATGACATTCCTGCCAAATTAGATGTACAACGCTTTTTAGGTGAAACCAAAGTTTCTAATGCAGTTGGCTGGTTAATTGTATTCTTTACGATGCTATTTGCGGTTTCTGAAGCTGCGGATCGTCTTGGTTTCGACCAAATCAGTGGTCTAATCGCAATGTTTATCCATTTCGGTGCAAACATTCTGTTAGGTGCTGTTATTTTGGTTATTGGCTTTTGGCTCGCAAATGTTGTGGCGAACGTGGTACAACGTGGTGAATATAATAGCTCGCGTTGGTTAGCTAGTTTAGTTCGTGTCTTAATTATTGGTCTAGTACTTGCGCTTGGTTTAAGAGCGATGGGTATTGCAGATTCAATCGTTAATCTTGCATTTGGTTTGACTCTAGGCGCAGTTGCAGTTGCTTTCGCTCTTGCATTTGGCTTAGGTGGTCGTCAACCAGCAGAACGACTTTTAACTGATTTGCTTGATAAAGCTAAAAAAGAAGCGAATCAACCAAATCCTCTTTATCAACCACCGTCTAGTACGGGTAGTGCGGCTCCAGCCACAACTACATCAGCGCCAACGACACCATCTACAGTTTCATCTGATGCAAAACCAGCTGATTCTGTACAGGTGAATCCAGCACAACCCCCAGTGAACAAACCGTTTGGCTCTACAGGTGAAAATGATGAAATTTAAGGGAATTAAACTAAATTTCAGATAAACAGTACAAAAAATCTTTGATTTTTGTGATAAGTTCGACCACTCTATATTGAGTGGTCGTTCTTTTTTGGCCGTTATAAAAACAAATAAGTGAGGAAAATACGATGAAGAAACCAGGTCGTTTTTTAGCACCAATTGTCATTGCCGGAATTACGGTAGGTTTTTTAGCGAGTGCTTATAAATTTGTATTTAGTAAGTCGGAAAGCTCGAAACAGACTACTTCTCAGCCGCAAGATTCACAGAACGCATCAAATAGTTCGAAAAACTCAAATTAGCTTATACGTATTGGGCAGCAGCATAGGCAGAAGACCACGCCCACTGGAAGTTATAACCTCCTAAATGGCCAGTTACATCGAGTACTTCGCCAACAAAAAACAATCCTTTCTGCTTTTTACTTTCCATAGTCTTGGAAGATACTTCTGTTGTATCTATTCCACCTAAAGTAACTTCAGCAGTACGATATCCTTCTGTTCCAGACGGTTTAACTGCGAAGCCATGTAACTGCTCGGCAATATGATCTAGCTGTGCATCACTGATATTACCAATCGCTGTTTCGCTCTGCTCTGACCATATGAGTTGTTGTAACTCTTGGATAATACTTTTGGCAGTAAATTCATTAAGAAGAGTGCGTAATAAAACTTTAGGCTGTGCTTTCTTTTTATCTTTTAAATAAGTTGCTAAATCTTGGCTAGGGAAGAAGTCAATTTTAAAACTTTCTCCTGAATTCCAATAGTTTGAAAGCTGTAGGGAGCTTGGTCCACTCAAACCACGGTGGGTAAATAATAATGCCTCAGTAAAGCTGTTTTTTGAGTTGCTTAACGTCACATCCAAAGCATTACCACTTAAACGTGTGGTCACTTCTTTAATATGGTCTGAAAAAGTAAATGGAACTAAACCTGCACGAGTTGGAAAAACCTGATGTCCAAATTTTTGTGCCAGTTCATAGCCAAAACCAGAACCGCCTAATGTTGGAATCGATAAGCCCCCAGTCGCAATCACTAAAGAATCACAAGTGTAATGTCCTTGATTGGTGTTTAGTGAAAACCCACCTTTTTCCAAGGGTGTAATTTGTCCAACTTCGCAATGGGTTTGAATATCTACATGTTTAGTTTTATTACACTCACTCACCAGCATTTCTAAAATTTCTTTAGCGCCGTTTAGCGTAAATAATTGCCCATGTTTACGTTCTTCATAGGCAATTTTGTAGTCACATACCAAACCGATAAAGTCCCAGTTGCTATACCGTGACAGGGCAGAAATAACGAAGTGCGGATTATGAGAAATATAGTTATCAGGTTCTACATATAGGTTAGTAAAGTTACACTTACCACCACCTGACATTAAAATCTTTTTACCAATTTTATTGGCTTTTTCTAAAATTAAAACCGAGCGCCCGCGTTTAGCAGCATGTGCAGCCAACATGAGTCCAGAAGCACCTGCACCTAAGACAATGACATCGACATGACTGTTAGACATAAGAGATTCTCGATTAATCTTGAAAATTAAAAAGGGGCATATACTATCATGCCGACACTTGCTCGTGCTAAAGACATTTATTGGTATCGGGAGCAAGATCTCCTAAAAATTAATGAATCAGTAGCTTAGCTTGTTTCTTATATCAGCCTGTAAACCACCAGAATGAATTGCCAGAATACGAGTTCCTTCAGGGAAGTAATTGTTTTTGATAAGGTCAAACAGGCCGAGCATCATTTTTCCCGTATAGATCGGTTCAAGAGGTACAGCGTATTGTTCTTCAAAATTTTGGATAAATGCGAATAACTCAGGTGAAGTTTTAGCATAACCACCACAGCAGTAGGCATCTGTCAGTGACCAATTCTGTTTTTTAGTCCACTGCTGAATCTCTTGTAGTAGAAAGTCGCCTTTTAATGCTGAAAACCCTAGAATCTTTTGATGTGCTGAACTTCTTTCAATAAGACCCGAAATCGTTCCACCAGTTCCCACTGCACAGCAAATCACATCATAATTTTGCAAATCACTTTGGCTGAGAATTTCCTGACAACCTTGTACGGCTAGCTGATTAGAACCGCCTTCAGGAATAATGAAAGTTTCAGGAAATTGATTGTGTAATTGTTGAAGATATTTTGCATCATCTCTCAAACGATATTCAGTGCGCGAGACAAAATGTAAATGCATTCCTAAACTTTGAGCTTTTTCTAAAGTAGGGTTAAGAGGTTTGCCAGCTAACTCTTCACCACGAATAATTCCAATACTTTTAAAGCCAAAAAGATGAGCTGCATACGCAGTTGCAGCAATGTGATTTGAATAAGCCCCACCAAAAGTCAAAACGCGTGATAATTCTTGTTGCTGTGCTGCAAGTAGATTGTATTTTAGTTTGAAAAATTTATTCCCTGAGATTTGAGGGTGAATTAGATCTAACCGCTTAATGTCGAGATGCAGGGGATAAGGAAGTTGAATATGTTGATAAGGAACTGATTGAGTAATGTGATCAAACATTAGAAATTGAGAAAATAATGATTGATCACATTGTAACTTTTTAAATAGAACTTTAAAAAGCTGTTTACGAATTTGTATCGACAGAAGTAACCACTGACATACCTGGACGTAAATGTTCCATTCCTTCCTGATTTGGATCAATGGTTATACGCACGGCAATTCGTTGAACAACTTTAGTAAAGTTTCCTGTCGCATTGTCTGGCTTTAATACACTGAACTCGGAACCCGCAGCTGGTGAAATTTGTTCAACATGCCCTGTAAATTTTTTGTGTTTCATGGCATCGACTGTAAACCATGCCTTTTGCCCAATACGCATATTGGCAATTTGAGTTTCTTTAAAGTTGGCAATCACCCAAGTTTGCTGTGGAATCAGGTAGAGCAACTGTGAACCTGCTGCGACATATTGCCCCACACGAGGGTTCACCTCACCCAGTTGACCATCCATCGGGGCAACAATAACGCTATAGTCTTTGGTGGTTTGTGCTTGGTCTAACTGTGCTTTAGCGCTTGAAACTTGTGCTTCTAAGCCAGCTTCTGCGACTTGTGCTGTTTTAAGCGCTTCATTTGCAACTAATACATTGGCTTCTGCTTGATTTAGTGCTGCAAGGTTATTTTCAGCATCTGCTGCGGCTTTATCCTGCTCAGATTTAGAGGCTGCGCCACTATTTCCTAACTGTTGATAGCGTCTAAGCTGTGCTAAAGAGAGTTCGTATTGAGCTTTTGCTTGATCCACTTTTGCTTGTGCCGCCACAATATCAGCTTGTTTTTGAGCAATGGATTGAGTTTGATTAGCTAAAGTATTTTTAGCTTGTTCAACCCCAGAAGCTGCTTGCGTTACTTTTTGATCGTAAGTGGTTGCATCAATATGCATTAACACTTGACCTTTTTTGACATGATCAAAGTCTTTCACTAATACATCTTTAACGTAGCCATTAATTTGTGACGATAAAATTGTGGTTTTACCTTTGACATAACTATTGTCAGTTTGCTGAACACTCGTTGCAAAAGGTCCAATTCTCCATGCCCATAAAATTACTAAAATACCGACAATAAGAACACCTAACATCCATAACAGTGTTGAGCGTTTTGTCGGAATTAGTTTACTTGCAGGTGCAGGCTCGTTGGCAGGTGCCTGAGCAGGCGTTTGTTCTGGTTTGTTTTGATCATCTGACATATATCAATCTCAATTTCTATTTCATCAAATACGAAAGCCGTTAAGGACGGCTAATTCCTCTGCGTTGTAGATATTTACTACGTGCAATATTAAATCCACCCCATAAGAGTAGGGCGACGGCAAAAATACCGTTTAATGCAATAACGTCATTGTAGGCTCGCACTTGGGCTTCACGAGTGACCACTTGATTAAGTGAGCGCATGGATTGAGCTGTTTGTAATGCTGGGTCAGTAGTGGTGATTGATGCACTGCGTTGATAGATAGATAGCCTTTGAGCGACTAGAGGGTCTGCTTGTTCTAAATCTTTAATGATCTCTGCCTGATAGTTCTGCGTACGATGTTGTTGATAGGTCGAGAAGAAAGAAGACCCTACAAGACCACCGAAAGTTTGGGTTGCAGAGAACAACACAATAAAAGTCACCACATACGAAGGGCCTTTAGCCAAGGTTTGTGCGAAGCCAATGAGAAGTAATGGTCCAATAAATAAACCACCTGCGAAGCCGACTAAAAACTGACTTGCGAAGAAATTCACAGGTCGGACATCACTGGTTAAGTGATAATCTAGTCCACAGGCGACCAGAATCAAAAACTCTGCAAAAAGTAAGTGGAAGATAATTCGTTCGCGCGAAAAAGTAAGCGCACTAAAAAGTGTTCCGCTTAAAATCCCTATGAATATCACAACATAGAGTGGAACAAATTGATCAGGTCCCATTCCCATTGTTTTTAAGAAGTTAACAGCAGCATAGCTTTGTTCTGACATTAAAAGACGTATTGCAAAAGCACCAAAAATGAAACGTAGGGTCGAAGAGGCGCCTAGCCAACGCGTCATAATTAATGGATTGGCACGATAGTGCTCATAGAGCAAACCTAAAACAACTAAGCTAAAACCTGCGATTAATACGTAGGCAAGCCATTCGCTATTAAACCACCATAAAATTGGACCTTGCGTCAGCACGATACATAAACATGCAAAACCTGGAGCCAGTAAAGCAAAGGTGAAGAAATCTTGCTTCTCAAAAACATAAATTCTTAAGCTACGTGGTAATTTCAATGAAACGACCATGGCTAAACAACAAAGTGCTAAACCGAGCTCAAAGGTGTAAAGAACAGACCAACTGTCTGTACTTACAAGGAAAGGAGAAATAATCCAAGCCAAGGGTACGCCAAGTTGCTGAAAGCCGAAGGCGATATATATTCCTTTTGCCATATCTGCTTTTTTAAAGGCTTGCATGGTGTAATACATACCTAAAGAGCTTAGTGGTGCGCCAGCTAAACCCGCGACAACTCGAGCGAATAGTGCCATTTCATAGGTATGCACAAAAATATGCAAAACAAGAACCGCAATAAAAATAACCAGCCCTATTTCTGAAAATACTCTCAGGCCATACTGTTGACGGGCTTTAAACAAAATCAGATTTGAGCTTACATTTGCCATGACATAGGCCGCAGGCAGCCAAGCAGCTTCGGAAGGGGTAAGACTGTATTCACCTTGAATTAAAGGTAAATTTGCCGTAATAAAACCATTACTTAAGCTTGCCGAAAGAGCTATAAATAAACCGATAAAAAAGTAAATAAACCGCTTAGGTACAGAGTGTGCAATCGCTGCTGGTGAACCAGGTAGAGTCGGTTGCTCTTCTGGTGTCCAGTCGGGTGGTGTTTCTAAATAACGAGGCGTTTTACTCATTCTATCCCTCGAATTTTTTGTATTTGAATACCATGAAATAGTAATTCAATTGCTCGTTTTGCTAAGCGAGTCTGTTCTTCTGGCTCATGTCCTTGAAATGAAGAACCTAACATTGCAGTAACCATTGCATAGTCATCGGCAGTTAGATCAGCTCGGCACAGTTTTTGTTCTATTGCTTTTTGAATCAGTGGATTAAGTGCATTATTTCGCCGTTCATAGATTTTTAACATAATTGGGTCTTGTCGATCAATTACTCTCCAAAAATCTTGCAAAATTGCGAGCTTGGGAAGTTGCCCAATGTGTCCTTCAATTAAACGAAATAAACCGTCTTCGAATTGTTGAAAATGAGCTGCTTTTTGCTCTAGCTGTGTAATCGCGCGTTCTAAAAGTGCGCTAATTAAAGCTTTGCGATCGCAAAAGTTACGATAGAACGTTGCTCGTCCTACACCAGCGTGGTCAATCACAACTTGTAAGGGGACATTAATGCCATGAATACGAAAACATTCTTCGGCTGCATTGAGTAATTCATCCCGATTATGGGCAGCAATTTTTTGACGTTTACTCATGTCATCGATTGGGGAGTTTTAAAGGTTATATATTTAACGGACATTTTTGTCCGCTGTGAAGATATAAATTGTAAAAACATGAAAATTCAATTTTCATCATTTATATCTTCTCCATTTTTATCTGCGTCATAAAAAGCTGGTAGAATACCGCGCAATTGCGTAATGCTAGGTCAATACAATGTTTGAGTCCCTTATTCCTCTTTTTTCAATTGCGATGGCATTGATGCTTGGAGCAATAAGCCCTGGGCCAAGCTTTATTTATGTGGCACAAAATTCAATTTCTAAATCACGTAAACATGGTTTGTTCACGGCTTTAGGAACGGGTACAGGTGCGGCTCTGTTTGGCCTATTAGCTGTTATGGGATTACAAGCGGTCTTATTGGCTGTACCTTCTGCTTATTTAATTTTAAAAATTGGTGGTGGGCTGTATTTGCTTTGGCTAGCTTTTAAAATTATTAAACATGCCAAAGAACCAATTGCAATGGAAAACGATGCAAAATCGAAAATGACCTATAAACAGGCATATCGATATGGTTTGATTACTCAGTTAAGTAATCCAAAAATCGCAGTTGTATTAGCAAGTGTATTTACTGCTTTACTGCCGAAAGAAATCCCAAATTATTACTACGTCGCATTGCCAGTGATTTGTTTTATGATTGATGCTGGTTGGTATTCATGTGTGGCAATGCTGCTATCTTCAGAGAAGCCTAGAACAATGTATTTAAAGGCAAAAACTGGTGTTGACCGAGTTGCTGGAAGCATTGTTAGCCTATTGGGTTTAAAGCTAATTTTCTTCAAATGATAAATCTTTAATTAAAATATCTAAAAAATCCAAAGCCAGCTGTTTATAGTCTGGCTTTATTTTTGCGTAAAATATATACAATTTGAAATATCTTTTTTAGCACTTAAACATTTAAAAAGTGGTAACTTAATAAATAAAACAAAAAGAAATGAGGATCACGTTATGAAAAAACTAATGGTGTGCATTTCTGTAGTTTTTCTCATCTTAACTACAGGATGTGAGATGAGAACGATGAGTAAGCAACCACCAGCAAATGAACGGACTATGAGTATTGTTGGTACTCCAGTTCATGAAAAGGATTATAAAATTTCCGATATCCAAGCGAATAATCATGAGCAATCCAACTATTAAGTTACTTGCAGGATGTGCAACTTACTGTGTTTTGAGTATGGTAAATGCATGTGAACCTGCATCTTTAGATTGGGAGCTTTTTCAGGGAAAATATGATTTAAATCATGATGGAATGTACAGCCTAAAAGAATTTCAACGCGTTGAGGATTTTTATCCTTATAACTGGCCTACCGATAAACGTTTTCAAGGCGAAAACAAGCAGACAGAGTTATTTCATTATTTAGATGAAAATAAGAATGGCTATTTAACAAATGAGGAGTTAGGAAACATACATGTTTTATTTAATAACCCTTGTGAAGGGTGGCCGTGGTCGTAATTTAAATTCACTTATTTATGTTTCTTTAGAACTCGAATTTTAAAAATAAAAAAAGCTTCCAATTTAGGAAGCTTTTTTATGAAGGCAGATTAAGAAACTTTATCGCCTGGTTTTGCACCGCTATCTGGTGAAATAATGAAAATACCTTCACCATTTCCAGCAGCAAGTACCATTCCGTTTGAAATACCAAAACGCATTTTACGTGGTGCAAGGTTAGCAACCATAACGACCAGTTTACCTTTTAAATCTTCTGGTGCGTATTGGCTACGAATACCACTGAATACGTTACGTGTTTCAGCTTCACCAACGTCTAAAGTAAGTTGAAGTAATTTATCTGAACCTTCAACAGTGCCTGCTTCAACGACCTGAGCAACACGTAAGTCAACCTTTAAGAAATCTTCAATACCAATGATTTCTGCTTCACCAACTGCTGGAACAGGAGCCGCTTTTTTCTCGGCAGCTTTGTCCTTTTTCGCCGCTACTTTAGTTGCTTCTGGAGCAGGAGTACCTAAAGACTCTTTAGATGCATCCACCATTGCTGCAATAGCTTTTGGATCAACACGTTGCATAAGCGGTTGGAACTGTGCAATCTCATGGCTTACAAGAATTTGTTTACGTGATTCGAAATTGAAGCTCTCAAGTTTTAAGAAACTTTGAACTTGCTCAGCTAAAGTTGGAAGAACTGGAGCCAAGTACACAGCTAATTGACGGAACAAGTTGATACCAACTGAGCATACATCAAGAACTTGTTGTTCTTGACCTTCTTGTTTAGCAAGTGCCCATGGCTTTTTCTCGTCAATATATTGGTTTGCACGATCAGCAAGCGCCATAATTTCACGAATAGCCATTGAGAATTCACGTGCTTCATATGCGCTAGCGATTGAATCACCTGCATCAATGAAACTTTGTACCAATTCAGATTCTGCACATTCAGCAGATAAAGTATTGTTAAAGTTACTGTTGATAAATTTAGCGCAACGGCTAGCAATATTGACGACTTTACCGACTAAGTCAGAATTTACTTTTTGAATAAAATCATCGAGATTTAAATCAGAGTCTTCAACTTTATCTGAAAGTTTAGATGCAAAGTAGTAACGTAAATATTCTGGATTTAAATGCTGTAAATAAGTCTCAGCTTTAATGAAAGTACCACGAGACTTAGACATTTTTTGTCCGTTCACAGTCAAGAAACCGTTCACAAAAAGACCAGTTGGAGTGCGATAGTTTGCACCATCCAACATTGCAGGCCAGAACAATGCATGGAAATAAACAATGTCTTTACCAATGAAATGGTAAACATCGTTTTGACTGTCTTTTTTCCAGAAATCATCAAAACTTAAATCTGGGCGCTTAGTTTTGATGTAATTTTCAAAACTCGACATATAACCAATTGGCGCATCTACCCAAACATAGAAGTATTTATTTGGTGCATCAGGAATCTCGAAACCGAAATAAGGTGCATCACGGGAAATATCCCAATCGGTTAAACCCGACTCAAACCATTCATCTAGCTTGTTTGCAATCGAAACAGGTAATCGACCTTCATCACGGGTCCATTTCTGTAAATACTCAGCAAAGTTCGGTAGTTTAAAGAAATAGTGATCTGAAGATTTTTCAACTGGTGTTGCGCCACTTAAGGTTGAACGTGGGTTAAGTAGTTCAGTTGCATTATAGGTCGTACCACAAACTTCACATGAGTCGCCGTATTGGTCTTCTGACTTACATTTCGGGCATGTGCCTTTAATGAAACGGTCAGACAAGAACATGCCTTTTTCTGGGTCAAATAATTGAGTTACAGGGCGAACTGCAATATTTCCAGCTTCACGGTTTTTAATATAGATATCTGTTGAGCGGGCTTTGTTCGCATCGCTATGAGTTGAATCGTAATGATCGAAATGTACGCCAAAACCGTCAAAATCACGGATGTGTTCTTTTTGAACATTCGCAATTTGCTCTTCTGGGCTAATACCATTTGCTTCGGCACGTAGCATAATTGCTGTACCGTGAGCATCATCCGCACATACATAAGTCACATCATGACCCATTGCTCGCATGGCACGAACCCAGATATCTGCCTGGATGTAACCGAGTAAATGACCCATATGAATTGGACCATTAGCATAAGGGAGGGCATTAGTGACTAAAATTTTACGCACGGATTTCATTCTCTCATTCGTATTTATAAGGTGGAAGATTTTAACTGATGCAGGGAGATAAGCAAAGATTAATAATCTTTGGTTTGGCGCAAGAGGTTTCTATAAAAATGGGTTTTGGTCAGAGAGCGTTTCTCTTTAGAACAGATAAACAAATCAAAAAATATTTGAATCTTCCTGTATTGTCTTTGTTTCAAATTGCAGTTACGGTCAGAAAATAAGCCATAACGATGTATAACTAATAACTTATTCAGGTAATTTTTTAATTAACTACGAGGATAACAACGATGACTACTGAAAATAAATTAGATGAGTTAAAGGCAAAAGCGGCAGATGCAAAAGTACAAGGTGAAAAAGCTTTGGAAGATTTAAAGGAAAACGTAAAAGCTAAAGAAGCTGCTGGTAAAGAAGCTGTTGAAGATAAAGTAGATGAGTTAAAGGCCAAAGTGGCAGATGCAAAAGTTCAAGGTGAAAAAGCTTTGGATGATTTAAAGGAAAATGTAAAAGATAAACAAGCTGCTGGCAAAGAGGCAGTTGAAGATAAAGCAAATGATTTGAAAGGCAAACTTGAGGATGCTCAGCATACCTTGCAAGATAAGTTCGATCATTTACGTACGGAAGCAGGTCATAAACTTGATGATGCCAAAGCCAAAGCAGTAGAGTTAAAAGATGAGGCTGCAACAAAATTTGATGAGTTAAAAACGCAAGCAACGGCGAAATTTGATGAGTTGAAGAAAACAGCAACAGATAAGTTAAATAAATTGAAGCACCATGATTCTGATGAATAAGTTTATTTAAACTAAAATCTGCACTCCTTACCTAAAAGATGGAAGCTTGAAAATTAGCAATTCTTCATCCTTAGGTGAGCGAGTGCGGATCAATACTGTTACACTATCTCCATTAAGCTGTAATGATCTGTTTTTGGAGTAAACAATATGTCTTGGCTTTCTTCATTAAAGTCTGTTTTTTCACCCGCACAAGAAGTGAAAGAAGATGAAATCCAAACGGTACTCCAAAATTATTTACTACCGCATTCAAAAGATGCTTTAAAAGAGCGCATTAGTCAGCTTCAAGTTCAAGGTCGAGTATTACAACTCACCATTAATACATTTCCTGATGAAAAAGAGCACTTGCAGCAAATTCATGATGATTTGGCTGGGGCTTTAGAAAAGTGTGGTATTGAAGAACTAAACTTACATGTGGTTCAACAAAAGCGCCCTGCACAAGAAAGTTCGAACTTACCTCCTGTGCTTGATGCTTCACCTAAATCAGAACCAGATCCGAATAATCCGCCTATCCAAAAAGCAGCTCCGCAACAAAGAGATGTTCCACTTCATCCTCGCATTAAGCATGTTATTTTAGTTTCGTCAGGTAAGGGTGGCGTTGGTAAATCGACAACTACTGTCAATTTAGCACTTGCCTTGCAAAAAATGGGGCTTAAAGTTGGAGTGTTGGATGCCGATATCTATGGCCCAAGTATTCCGACTATGCTGGGAAATGCTGGCAAAACTCCTCTTATTGAAAGTGAAAATTTTGTGCCTTTAGATGCCTATGGTATGGCGGTGTTATCGATTGGACATTTAACTGGTGATAACAACACACCTGTTGCGTGGCGTGGACCGAAGGCAACGGGCGCTTTAATGCAATTATTTAATCAAACGCTTTGGCCTGATCTAGATGTATTGATGATTGATATGCCACCTGGTACTGGTGATATTCAACTCACGCTTGCGCAGCGTATCCCAGTTACTGGTTCAATCATTGTGACTACGCCACAAAATGTTGCCTTATTAGATGCTACTAAAGGTATCGAATTATTTAATAAAGTTGGAATTCCTGTATTAGGTGTCGTTGAAAATATGTCGACCCATATTTGCTCGAACTGTGGTCATGAAGAGCAAATTTTTGGTATTGGCGGGGGTGACAAGCTCTCTGAACAGTACCATATTCCATTATTAGGCCGTTTGCCTCTAAATGCTCAGATCCGTGAGCATGCTGATCAGGGTAAACCTAGTGTTGTAGCAATGGATGATGCCGCTGATAGTTATATTGATATTGCTAAGGCTATGTGGGAACAGATTGAAAAAATTCCTCAGCGTACACGTGATGACAAACGTATCTTCTGATTTATTTAAACCCGACTTCAAGTCGGGTTTTTTATTATCTGGTTAAAATAAAAAATTAAACCACTGAATCTTAATAACAAAGCTAAACTTGAAATTGGCATATAGATTGCTACTTTACACTTTTTAAAAAGAAAGGGTAAAAAATGCAATTTAAATGTGCTTTTGGCGTAATCAGTTTATGTAGCGCTTTATTTTTAGTCGGATGCAATAATGACGACTCTTCTGTTTCACAAACACCTACAGTTCAGGAGCAAAAACAGAAATTACAGCCGATTATTATTCAGGGTGCTTTGCCTGTAGAGTCGGAAAGAATGGCTTCAAAATTAGAGAATAAGGTTGTCGAAGAAATTGGTGGGTGGACATTCTGGAAGGGTACCTATAATGGTTATCCAATGATTATTTCTAAAACCCGTATGGGTATGAGTAACTCGGCTGCGGCAACTGCTTTAGCCATTGAACGTTATAAACCGATTGCAATTATTAATCAGGGAACATCAGGCGGGCATGACCCAGATCTACACGTTTACGATATTGTCTTAGGAAAATACGCAACCAATATTGGTGCATTTAGAACACCAAAGCAGCCAGTAGGTGGTGGTTCAAACTCACTCACATGGGTTGAGGCTTTTGATGTTTTGCCAACAAAGGAGTCTGACCCAGAACCTATTGCGATTCGTAAATTTGAAGGTGACCAAGAGTTATTAATGGCGGCACATAAAGTCCGTTATGACAAAGGCGAAGTGGTGGAGGGAACAATTGGTTCAGCAGATGTCTGGAATAATGAGCTTGATCGTATTCAATTTTTCCATCAACGCTATGGCACTTCAGTCGAGGAAATGGAAGCAGCATCTGTTGCACAAATTGCTAGCCAGTTTAATGTTCCTTTTTTAGGGATTCGAATCTTATCTAATAATATTACGAATAATGGAGCTTATGACCCAGGTACAGGAGAGGCTTGCCAAGAGTATGTACTCAATGTGGCTGAAGAGTATATGAAATCAAAACTACCAAAATAATAATTTAAAACTAAGCAAGAAGATCGGAGTCTTTATAAAACCTCTTCTTCTTGCTTTTTATGGCGATGTCTACTTTTCCAGTTTTTAATGACCATCCAACGCCAGAAAATTTCTGTAGATAAATATAAAATGACAGCAAATACGAAAGCTTCTACAACAAGACCTGTCATCAAAATTTTCGCAAGACTAAAATCAATGTGCCCATGGCCGAAATTAGTAATCCAGCGGGAAATCTGGTGCAATACACCCAGCAGCATTTCTTTGTTGATCATATGCACATGAAAAATATGTGCACCAAACCAAAAACCAATATATAGAATAGGAACCAAAGTGAGAGGATTACTTAGCCAAGCTAGCATTAAGCTAATTGGTAAATTTACTTCAAATAGTAAGACTGCCATCACAATAAATACACTGTGAAAAGGGATAGGCAGTAAACCAAAAAAGGTTCCGACAAAAACAGCTTGGGTAATTGATTTTCGATTGACATACCAAAGCACAGGATTCAGGGTCTTTTTACCAAAAATCCTTAGAAATTTCATATTTGAAACTTTCTCGGGTGAGGGAAGCCAAGATTGAAAAAAGTGCTTTGCCATAATCATTAAGGTAGTAGAGCGCGGTGCTCTAAATAAAAAAAATCAGAAACAATATATGAATTGAAACTTATTAAAAGCTTAAAATTTAAACTTACCATCACTATATATTTTTTATTATAAAGGCTTTTGATGGAAAAATAGACTTAAAATAAAAATACTTATGTTATTTAAGTACGAAATTATTTGAAAAGCATAACAACTGACCGTAAAGTTTTCTTTATCACTTTTTGTAGTAATTTTATAAGTGTATGTTTTTAATGTTTTTATATAAAAATTAAAAGTGATCTAAAAAATTTTGTCTTACAATTACCTTTTGCCATGTGACAGGATATCTATTAATCTGAGATGACTATATTATGAGGTCATTCAATGATTTCATGGCTTTTTATTGGCTTAGTAGCCACAATTTTACTTACACCTGGTCCGACTAACACTTTACTCGCTTCTTCAGGCGTGCAAGTAGGACTACGGAAGTCAGTAAAACTTATTCCGGCAGAAGTTTTGGGTTACGTGATCTCTATTTCTGCATGGGGAATGCTGATTGGGAAAGTGTCAACCACATTGCCATTGCTACCGCCTATTCTTAAGCTGTTGAGTGCTTGCTATATTATTTTCTTAGCCATTAAGTTATGGCATACGGCAAATCAAGAAATTGAATTAAATCAGCCTACGATCCGTACTCGTGAATTATTTTGTGCAACCTTATTGAATCCTAAAGCCTTGCTCTTTGCTTCGGCAATTTTCCCTGTGGCCGCATGGAGTAATTTTCACATCTATTTAATTCATATGATGGCTTACTTAGCGCTTATTACGCCAATTGCCTTATTCTGGATTTTCTTAGGATCACTTTTAGCTTCTAAGAAAGTTGCATGGCTAAATCAGACTAATTTGCAAAAAACAGCTTCACTCGTTTTAGTCAGCTTTTCAATTCCTATTAGCTATTCTGCTTTACTGAGCCTTTAAAGGTACCGCTGAGCTATTCTTATTTGTTTGAGTAGCTTTGCGTTGTTTTCATAATTGCTTTTTTAAGTTAAAGTACGTCGAAATCAATGAAATTACCTTTTGGATAGAAAATACATGGCTATTAAGTCTGATCGTTGGATTCGCGAAATGAGCGAAAAACACGGCATGATTGAACCTTATGCAGAGAATCAAGTCCGTTTTGATGAAAATGGTGAAAAGTTGATCTCATACGGGGTCTCTAGCTATGGTTATGATGTACGCTGTGCCCGTGAATTCAAGGTTTTTACTAACGTACATTCTGCAATTGTCGATCCAAAGAATTTTGATGACAAAAGCTTTATCGATATTGAATCTGACGTTTGTATTATTCCGCCAAACTCATTTGCTCTAGCACGTACGATTGAATATTTCCGTATTCCTCGTAATGTGTTGACCGTATGTCTAGGCAAGTCGACTTATGCTCGCTGCGGTATTATTGTGAATGTGACTCCATTAGAACCTGAATGGGAAGGTCACGTAACTTTAGAATTTTCAAACACCACTAATTTACCTGCCCGTATTTATGCAGGGGAAGGTGTAGCACAAATGCTATTCTTTGAAAGTGATGAAGTATGTGAAACATCTTATAAAGATCGTGGTGGTAAATACCAAGGTCAAACAGGCGTTACACTTCCGAAAACATAATTTTTCTTAGGTAAAGAAGAGTTTTAAAATAATGGGTCGCTTAGGTGGCCCAATTTTATGAAAAAAATTTACGTGAGGTGCGTTTATCGGAATAGTGATAAATGACAGTTTCCTTTTGTAAAAAATAATATAATATGATCAATAATTGATTTGTTTTTTTGTTCTGCATCACAGAATTTAAAAGTAAATGTATTGGATATAGGTTGTCTTTTTAGTAGTAATTACTTAGATATCTACTAAATTCAGACAGGCCAAATAAAAAGAAATTAAACAGGATTATGCCCCCAAGGATACGGAGGTCGGCCATGCGACAGTTTACGTCTCTTCATGTAGCGATAGCGCTTGGAAGCTTATGCTTTTCTTCAGCGTATGCTGCCTCTACATTAGTCCCTATGTCAGATTCGGAACTATCCGCAACTCGTGGCCAAGCTTTAATGAGTATGTCTTATATTGCGCCTACGGACTCTGCAAATTTAGAAAAACTACGCGACAACAGTAGTAATATTGGTTTCTATAAATTAGGTTTGGAAGCTGAACTAGAAATTAATACCAATATTCGTAAATTACAGTTAGGTTGTGGCGGTGTTAATGGTGCTGGTGGCTGTGATATTGATATTGATAATCTGAGCTTAAGTGGACAAAAGTTCGATGCGAATGGTAATCCTTTGGCCATGACTAGCGAAGAGCGGGCTTCGTCTTCTGCGGTTTTAACAAATCCGTTCATAGAGTTTGCAATTAAAAACCCTAATTCTGCATCAACCCGTGAAGTCGCCGGTTTAAGATTAAGTGCTGAAAAATTTATCGGCTTGCTTACAGCAGGTACTGAAAACACAACTAGGCCAAATGGCATTAACTCGATTTCTGGTTATATGCAGGTTCAATCAGATAGTAGTGGTTTAATTAAGGGTTATGCGACAACTTCTGCTACGCGGGACAATTTATATGGAACAAATGCAGTTACAGGTCGTTTACAGGCTTTGGGTTTAGGAGGGGCCGCTGAGGTAAGTTTTGTTACTTCAGATGGTGGATTTAATATTCCAGGCATTCAAAATAACTATTTTGAAATTGCTCCCATTCAAGTCAATGGCAACAGAGTTAGCTCCAAAGTTTTATCTGCTCCTGTGAAAGTCCCTAATATTTATGTAGGACATAGTAGTTCATACCCAGTAGATGGTACGGTGCAATATAATGCAGCAGGTCCACACGATCCAGCTTATCCTGAACCAACAGGTATTTATACTCAGGGTGGTAAAGTTGAAGCCACAGTAACAAGCTGTAGTGTATTAGCATGTCTCATTGCAGGCCAAGGTTCTAAATTCTCTAACGTATATATGAATGGTACAATTTCAAATATTACTGCAAATTTAAATTTAACCCAGTCATTGGGCCTTATTCATAATTTACCAATTAACTCACCAATGTACCTTGCTCTACAAAATCAAATGCTTCAATGGCCAGGTGCTAAAGCAGATGACGTAGCTCAAAAGGGTTGGTGGATGTCTTTTGCAAATCCAGTTAACGTTGGTAACATTATTCCGCAAGATGCAATTGATATTTCACCACTATTTCCGCAAATTTCGACGGCTGTTTCTGCCTATTTACAAGCTAACCCAGCACAAACTTCTGATTTAGGAGGATTATTAAAGCTGGGTGATCTAGATGTAAATATTGGTACAGTTGATTTGAAAAATAGTCCGCTTACATTAAATTTAAGCAACTTGCAGTTAACGAATCAAAACTTTAAGCCAAACTGCCATGGTTCAGGTTTAACTTTTTGTTAAATGGCGAAAAGGCAGCTTAGGTTGTTTTTACATTCATCGGAAAAGTAATTTTTTACATGCTTTTTTTTGCATTTGTGCAAATATTCCGCATAATAGAAATGTGGAAAGGTTGGCAATATCTTTTAGATTTGCCTCTTTGTTTAAGGTGAAAAGGATAGATTCACCTGGCATCAAGGATTGTTAAAGAAAAATAAATATGGTGCACGGCATCGTATAAAACAGGAAGGTCAAGATGACTACACTTAATTATACGGTAAGGTTTCAAAAAACCGTTTTGGCAAGTTTAATCGGGCTTTGTATAAGCCAAGCTAGTTTCGCACTCGAAGAACTTTCTGATGCGGGCTTAAGTGAAACTACAGGTGAAGGTATTGCTATCTTGCCACAGAATGCCTATATGGTATTTCGTGGTGCGGGTGCTAATGAAACCTCAAGTCAGATATTAACTGATCGTACTAAAGACACGGGTTATATCAATTATGTACCTGTTGGTCCTTTGAGTATGACCGCAGCAGATACCAATAAAAATGGCTCGATTGATTCGGGTGACCGTGCAGTTGGTAAAGCAGATATTTTTCTTTATGGTTTAGCGCTTTCCAAATCTGATAATGATACAAATACCCGTATTGCTTCTACTGATGCAGCCGCTGCAATCTCGAGTTGGGGTACTGCCGTCAACCCATGGATTTTTAAAGTTGCGACAGCAAATTCAGTACCTAATTTTAGTGCGGCTACTTGTAGTGGTGCGAGTGACCCTTCTTGCCAAGTAACTTATTTAGCTTTGGAAGCCCCTTTATATGAGGTTGGAACGAAGGACTCTGCCGGTATAGATGCTTATAAGCTGAAATTAGGTTTATGGTCAGATATTTTTGTCCGAAATCCAAATAAAATAAATGGTGCAGCAGACCAATTTAATTATGGCGACTCGAATGGCTTGATTGGTACAAGTATTGATGCAAGCCGTGCAAATCGTCTTCGTTTACAAGGTGTTTGGAATAACTTTAGCTTAAATGGCAGTCGTTTACAGCTTTTCCAAACATTAGGTGGCGCAACATCTGCAGGTGGAATGAGTCCTTTTTATAATGATACTTTAGGATTTGCTGGGGTTATTCGTTTAAACAGTGGTGATGCATCTAATTTAAGAGCAACAATTACTTCAAATACTCCAACGTCTTCGGTAGGGCCATGGGTAAATCGCTATAGCACCCAATATACTGGTGCACCAAGTAATAACTCTCCAAGCTCGGACTGGTTATATCGGGTTCGTAGTCAGACTACGACTGTTACTTCAACGGGTTCATGGACCGCGCCAACGGATAGCGCTATGAATAACGTATTACGTTTGAGTACACGTGAATCTGGAACTACCCAAGGTAATTTGGTAACACCTGCAATTAATGGTGGGCTTGCTCCAACTTTTGATGCGAATGAAGGTTTATATCTCTATAACCCAAACATTAACCTTGTGTTGGGATCTCTATATCAACCGCTAGTTTTAAGCTCAGATGGTAAAAACTTTAGTTTAGAACTTGCTCGTATTCCGAATAAACCAGAAATTTATAAGAAAATTTATACAGATTATAGTGGTGCAGATACTAGCTATTTAGGTTCTACTTGTAATATTTACCAATGTGGTACGAATGTAACATTAGGTGGTAAAACTTACCAAGGTTCTAGTGCAACACACAGCAGTATCTCAATTGGTTCCACAGTTTATAATGCAACGAATAATACTTTAGAGGCATTTAAAGGGAACAGTACACAAGATGCGGTCGGTATTTCATTTGGTAAATTACCTACGGGCACTGTGGCGGCGATAACGCAAACTAAAAACTTCTACCAATTGCAAAATCAGGAGCGTCGTGCAGGCAGTTATAGTTGCGGATTTTTGAACTTAAGTACTTGTTATGATACATGGCAGTACCGTACAGCAACGGGTTGGACTGGAAATGCGGGCTCAGGTTTAAAATTTGATTCTCAAGGCGCTAACTGGGCGAGTATTGACAGTACCTCTTATTATAATCCAACAGTAAATAATACTGGTTATACCTTAGCCGATGCGGGGAATGGAGCTCAGTACACTGTGCCTAATGGTACGCCTTTACCAGATGCACTTTATAACAATGGACGTTGGTCTACCACTACGCCAAATGCAGATTTGAACACCTACAAGCTATCTGGCGCACAAATTAGCTCAGCCATTACTAATAACATGGGTTCAGCTGTAATTGATGGTGTATTAATCCAACATTTGAAACTGACAACTAAAGGCTTATAAGAGGAGGATAATGATATGAAAAAATTAAGTACCTTAATCCTCGCTCTTTGTGCAACGGTTACTCATGCGGAGCTGCAAACTTTAGATAATGAAGCATTGCAGGCGGTTAATGGCCAAGCTGGTGCTGATTTATCTTTAATGCTTAATTTAAACCAAACGAGTAACGGCATATTTGATAATGGTACTGGTGGTGTCTGTGAGAACGTAGAGTTCTGCCATATTGGTTTGGCAATTAACAAGCGTTTTGTACAGGCTGATGCGACAAAACCGAGTGGTTGGGCTGAAAATAGCGATAGTGGTAATAAACTTTGGCTAGTATTTAAAGGCGTACAAGGAACTTTGAATATTCAAAAAATGGGTTTAGATGGTGCTGATTTAAAATATCTGGATAAAAACAATACAGAAATTATTAAGCCCGCCATTCAGCTCAGTTTTAGTGCAGCGCAGCCAATTTTAATTCGTAATTTTGGTTTTAATGCTTTATCGATTGAACAAGATAACTTTACCAGCTCGACAACAACGCAAGGGTCGAGTGCAAATATGTATGATTATGCATATTTCAAAAAACCGACATATGCTGCGACTGCCAATAGTGCAGCACAGCAAGTTGCTACAGCAACTCCGTCTGCTTATGACTATGGGCGTGAAACTGGTTTTATGGGCTTAATGATGAACGGAAACTTGGCTATTCAAGGAAAAGTCATGGTCTTTAGCTGTGATGGCAGCCATCCTCGTTGTTAAGCGTTAATGTAGATTTCAAAGGAACTGAAGTGATGAAAAAAAATAAAGAAAATCACAGCTCAAAGTTTATTTTAAATACATTAACAACCGGCATGTTGTTAGTGAGTGGACAAATTTATGCTTTAGAAGCCTTAACAGATGCTGATTTGAGTGCCGTCAATGGACAAGATGGAATCTCGATACAAACTACATTTAACGAAATTAATATTGATAATGCATATTGGGATGACCATGCAGGCACACCAACAAGTGCTGATCAGGTATTAAGAGCTCAAGCGAGTGGTGTAAAAGTCCAAAAAAGTAATGCATCTAGTCAATCTTTAAGCACTAATTACCGTTTAGATGTTGGGAGTAACCCAACTACGGGTAAAACTGGACTAGACTTTTCTATGCAAAGTAGTCCATCACTTATTACCGTAAATAGCGTTAAAGTTTGTAATAGTTCAGCTAGCTGCTCGCCAACTTTAGGGCAGTTGGCTATTCAAACGACCTCTCCTTTAAATTTGGCACTTACAACCCAAGATGGGCTATTTAATGCAAATAGCCAGTCAAGCATGACACTTGGTATTAATAATGCCAATATTTATCTAGGGCAATTGGATGCTCGTAGTCAGTTAAACCAGCTAATTTTAAGAAATTTTAACTTTAATTTTGTTGGTAAAGGGGCCATGTTGATTGACCCAACTCGTGGCTTAGTTTTACAGACAAATACTGGAACTAATGTTGCTGGTGTAGGGCAAACTCCAAATAGTACCTATGGCTATGTTGATTTTAACCGTGTAGCAGATTCAGCTTCTGGTTTAACTGCGGGTACGTATGTTGATAGTAGCGGCAAAGTAACCAATTCAGGCCTGAATATTGAGGTAATGCTCAGCTCGAATGTAGATAAAACTAACCCTTATGCTTTAGATGCAACTAATAGTCCACAAAATGCGAAAGGTTTGATTCGTTTAGGTGCTAGCGGACGTATGGTAAATAGCTATTTACAAGTCCGTGGTATGGATGGTTCGTCAGATACCACCACTTTAGGCACTGCAAATACAGCTGCTGGTACAGGTTCAAGTAATAGTATTTTAGGTAATTCTGGCATTGCCTTTCGTATGAAAGGTGAATTTACTAAAGATAATGATTCAATGCTAGGCGCAGATGGTAAAGCAACCACTTTAGAAATTGGTGGGGCAGGTCTGAATGCTTACGGTTTCGAGTTTGGCAATTTAACAGGACTTAACTCTGCTACACGTGGTTATTTCGACAGCGGAAATATTTATTTAAATCTTGCTGATACAAAAACGTTATTGATGCCAAACAACGCGACTTTAAATGCAATTCGTTTAGGTAGTGGTACTTTAACAACAGCTGCTGATTATCAGCATAATATTCACCGTGATACGGTTACTAATCCGTTTAGCTTAATTCTTGCGATGCGTGGAGCAGAGTTTCAAGCATTTTCAAGACGTGGTCGTTTTACGACAAGTGCGAATGTCGCTCCTGCAAATCAGTTTGCAGACAATGGTGCAAACAACCAGTGGGGCTTAGCATTACCTTTTTATAACTTAAATGCTAATGCTGCTGTATATGGTTTAGATGCACCGGCAAATAGTGCTTATTACTATACAAAAGATGCAAATGGTAAGCCTGTTCGAAATGTCGTGGCTACATCCGGAACGACTTCTCGTTTAGGTTTTGGTGTTGCAGCTGGAACTACAGGACGTGATGCGACTGGAACCAAAACAACCTCAATTTTATTAATTGATGGCTCTCCAAATGCTAATAATGGTGGTAGTCCTACTGATTATTACATGGGCTTACGTAATATCGATATGTTCCTCAAAGGCAATGGAAGCATTGGCTTAGAAAATGGCAGTCTTAATATTAGTTTAAAAGAGATGCTACTTGCTTTATCAACTGAAATTGCAGCAGGTTATTTACCGGGGGCAAAATATAAAACTTGTCCAGCGACAGGTTCATGTACTTCACCTATTGATAATTTTGCCAAAAATAATGATGTCTTATTTGGTTTAAAACTACGTTTAGGTGGCGATCTTAACTTATCGATCGTGCCAAACAGTTCAATTGCTGATGGTAGTGCTCTAACTGTACTCGGTGATTTCACCATGCCTGCCACAGCAACTGGAAATACAGTTCAGATTAGTGATCCTATCGATGGTTCTGCAATTGGCTTTGATAATATTACTGGAAAGCTAGCGTTTAATACTGCTTTAGTTGTGGGCAAAGACACCGCAAGTGGTTTAGGTAAAGTTGGCGTAAATACGGCGGTTTATTTTAATCCTGATAAGAGTATTGACGGTGCATTACGTGTTAAAGATATTAACTTCTATCCGCCATCAACTGGTGCAGGTGCACGATTAGGCGAGCTTGCCATTACTGGTGGACGTTTAAATAGTAGCTTTAGTATTGTGCCTAGAAATGGTGCTTTTAATTAATCAATTAAAGTGACGGTTATCGTCACTTTTTTATATAAATTTTATTTTAGTGTGATTGGATTTGCATTCGTCGGGTTATAGGGATAATTGCTTTGTGCTTGAATATTATTCTGATAGTCTGAACAAATAATAAGCGTTTGTCTCTTAAGGATTAGAGCGACATGAAGAATAAAAATATAGGGTGCTGGTTGCTACTTGCCAGTAGTTCAAGTGTTTTTGCAATGCAGCCTTTAGATGATCAAAGTCTTGCGGCAGCAACGGGTCAAAATGGTTTAACCTTAGGTATTCAGGCAGATAAAGTCCAATTCAACCAAGTTGCTCTGATTGATACAAATGGTATTGCTTCAACTTCGTATAATAGTAAGGCTGGCTTTGTTATTGCAGGGAATTCTACTAATCCAGTTCCTGGCATAGAATTTATTAAAGCTGCGGTATCTAGTAATCCTTCTTTTAATATCGTAATGGATACTGATGCAGGTGGTGGAAATCCTTTTTTAAATTTAGCTGTGTCTATGGGCAATGATGTAAACGGTATTCGACTTTTACCTTTTTCAGTTTATTTAGCCCCAAGTGCATCTTTATCTAGTCCATCCGATTATGCATTAACAAGTTATGCACCAAAATCAATTTTTAGTTCGGGAACGACAGTGAATACGGGTGTAAAAGAACTGATCCGTTCTACTGGAAATCTAGATATTAACTTTGTACAAACCAATAAACCTCGTTTAAATATCCAGCTTGGCCATGCTGCTCAATCAGTGATGGTTAAATTTGGTGGGGCAATTCAATCAATTTGTTCTGCTGTTGCGGGTTGTCCAATTACTTTAGTCTCGGATAATACGGGAGCTACATTTGGATTTAAATTTGCTGGAACAAATACCTCGACAGGTTTTGTGCTTGATGGTTTTTATGCGGGAGTTGATCCAACGGGATTAACTTTTGGTAATAACGGCGTGTCGAGTAAGTTCGATGCTTCACTTAACAATGTCACTTTAGGAAATATGGGAACCCAAAGTACAACGACATTTAATAACTTACCTAATGGTTCTATGGGCAGTTTTGGTATTACAGGAGCATCAGTGACTGACTTAAAAATGAAAGTAAGTGGCTTTTAGAAAAAATAATAACTTAACCTGAAATATGAAAGAGGGCGGTTGTGAAAACAATCGCCCTCTTTTTATAACTATATTGAGTTAAATGTTTTCTGATCTGGTGTGTTCTAACTGTTGAACAATTTCATCCAAAGCTTTAATACGCTTAACTTGATCCCATAAGTTTTTAGCTTGTGGGTAGGCTTTAGTCATCATCCCTAACCATTGTTTATAACGACCAACCATACCAATTTCTGTTTTTGCTTGACCGTTTAAAAAGCGAATTTGCAAATCAACAAGTTGTTCCCAACTGAATAATGCCTCATTCATATTTTCACGAATGCATTGTGTTAAATCTGGGGTAGTCACAGCACCACGGCCAATCATTAAATCTTCACAGCCAGATTGTTGCTGACAGGCTCTAGCGTCAGCATTGGTCCAGATTTCACCGTTGGCAATTACATTAATTTTTAAAGCTTCTTTAATGGGAAGAATTTTTTCCCAATAAGCAGGTGGCGTGTAACCATCTGCTTTAGTACGAGCGTGAACTGTCAACCAACTTGCACCAGCATCTTCAACAGCATGGGCATTTTCCATGGTGTGATTTTCATCTAGATAACCTAAACGCATTTTTGCTGAAACAGGAATGTGTGCAGGCACAGCATCTCTTACTGCTTTAATGAGCATATGTACAACATCAGGTTCATCTAGAAGAACAGAGCCGCCTCGGTGTCTGTTTACAGTTTTTGCGGGACAACCGAAATTTAGATCAATTGCAGGAGCACCTAGTTCAACCACTTTTGCAGCATTTGCTGCCAGCATATCTGGGTTGTTACCTAAGAACTGGACATGAACAGGCGTTCCCGCAGCTGTTTTACCGTCATTTTTTAATTCTGGACAAAAACTATAGTAGATATGGTCTGGCAAAATGCTGTCTGTAACTCGAATAAACTCGGTCACACACCAGTCAAAATGACCAACAGATGTGAGTGTATCCCGCATGATCGGGTCAGTTAAACCTTCCATTGGAGCGAGTATGAGTTTCACAGTCTGTGTCACCTGAGCAAAAAGAAAACAGCGTTATACGGGATATGTATAACGCTGTCTAGTATCGATTAAATTTTAATTAATTTAGAGACCTAAAATCATTTCAAGCACAAATTTACTACCAATAAAACCAATGGCTAAAAGCACAAAACCGATTAATGTAAAACGAATGGCCTTTTGTCCTCGCCATCCGAGTTTGTAATGGCCAATCAATAATGATCCATAGATAAACCACGAAATAATACTAAATACGGTTTTATGAGCGAGATGTTGGGCAAAGAAGCTATCGATAGTCAAGAAACCAAACGCGAGTGCAATTGTTAATAGAATAAAACCAGTAATGATAAGGTCAAATAACAAAGACTCCATCGCCTGAATTGACGGGAGTAAATTGACCCAAAAGCGTTTTTTTTGTTTCTTTTTGAGTTCACGATTTTGGAACCAAAGCAAAATAGCGTGAATGGTTGCCATCAGTAAAACTGCATAGGCAGATAAAGACAGAATGATATGGACATCAAGGCCTAGGGAATGCTGTTCAATAAATTGATCGGGTCGGCTGAATGCAAAACCTAAAATCAGGCCAATAGCCGCTACAGGAATGCCTAACAAGTTTAACGGTACAATGGGGCGAAAAATACTAAAAATTAAACTTAACAACAGCATAAGCCACGATGTAAAAGATACTAAATTAAAAACATCGTAGTTAATTCCAGCTGGTGTCAGCATGGCGTGGCATAAAACTGTGCCGTGCAACAGGAGTGCCAAAGTTGCAACAACAGCAAATAACCATGGGTTTGGTTCACGTTTTGACATTAAACGAATAAACAGATACCAGAAAGAAGTGGTATATGCAATGAGTGCCAAAATTGTGTAAACCAAGGGGAGGCTAATCATGTCAAACCTTTTTCAGGATTAATTCATCTATATAAGATATAAATTCGCTGCGAACTAAAGTATCCTATAGCATTCTATGCATAAATTTTCTATTTCGAGAAAGATTTTTTTGCAACTAGCCATTTTAAGCGGATTTTGCAATGTTTGATACCTTAACAGAACGACTCACACAGAGTTTAAGAAATGTTACTGGCTCAGGGCAGCTGACCGAAGACAATATCAAAGATACCTTACGTGAAGTACGTATGGCACTTCTTGAAGCCGATGTCGCGTTACCTGTAACTCGTGAATTTATCGCGAAAGTTAAGGAAGAGGCATTGGGCCAGGAAGTGATGACTCAGTTATCGCCAGGCCAGGCATTTGTAAAAATCGTCTATGACGAACTCACCAAGATGATGGGTGAGGCGAATGAAACACTTGATTTAAGTGCTAAGCCTCCCGTTGTTGTATTACTTGCTGGTTTACAAGGTGCGGGTAAAACGACAACTGCCGCTAAGTTGGCACGTTTCTTAAAAGAGCGTCAAAAGAAAAAAGTAATGACGGTTTCTGCGGACGTTTACCGTCCAGCAGCGATTAAGCAATTAGAAACTGTCTCTAACGAAGTTGGTGCTGGTTTTATTCCATCAGACGCTTCTGAAAAGCCAATTGATATCGTTAATCGTGCAATTGAACAGGCAAAAATCCAGTTTGCTGATGTATTGATTGTCGATACCGCTGGTCGTTTACATGTCGATGCAGACATGATGGACGAAATTAAAGAATTACATGCTGCTGTTAAGCCAACTGAAACTTTGTTCGTGGTTGATGCCATGACAGGTCAGGATGCTGCAAATACAGCTAAAGCTTTTAATGATGCATTGGCACTTACAGGTGTGATTCTCACTAAAACTGATGGTGATGCACGTGGTGGTGCAGCGCTTTCTGTGCGTGCAATTACAGGTAAGCCAATCAAGTTCTTGGGTATGGGTGAGAAGCTTGATGCTTTAGAACCATTCCATCCAGATCGTGTTGCTCAACGTATTTTAGGCATGGGTGACGTACTTTCTTTAGTCGAGGAAGTTGAACGTAAAATCGACAAAGAAAAAGCCGAAAAAATGGCTAAAAAATTGCAAAAAGGAGGCAGCTTCAACTTTGAAGATATGCTGATGCAATTTGAGCAAATGAAAAGTATGGGCGGCATGATGGGCTTCTTAGATAAGTTGCCTGGCATGAGCGGTGCAGGAATTCAGCAGGCGATTGAGCAAGCGAATCCTGAAAAACAGGTCAAGAAAATGGAAGCTATTATCCAGTCGATGACCGTTAAAGAACGCCGTAATCCAGACTTGATGAACCCAAGCCGTAAAAAACGTATTGCAGCTGGTTGTGGTATGGATGTTGCTGAAGTGAATAAACTCATTAAGCAACAAGCACAAATGGCTAAAATGATGAAGAAGTTTGCGAATCCATCTGGTATGAGCAAAATGATGCGTTCATTAGGCAATATGCAAAAACAATTTGGCGGCGGCGGTGGCGGCGGAATGGGACCACTCTTTGGTAACAATGACCAAAAGAAATAAGTTCGTAAAATAAAAGGCGCATATAGCGCCTTTTATTTTGTTCTGTATTTTAGTCTTTAGGATAATGAGCAATATATTGTTGTAATCCTTTGAGCAAAAGATCAGTTTCTACGACTGGATTATATTTTTTCAAGAACTTGGCAAATAGTTGTGCATCTCCACCGGTAAGGAGCAGTTTTTTCGGAGATTGCTGCATAATATTTTCGATAGTACTAATAAGGCCTAACAAAATACCGTGATGGACTGCATCTACGGTGTTATTACCAGGGTTTAGATTATCAAAAGCTGAGTCAGGAATTTTAATGCCTTTTGTATTTTGAATAAGTGCATCGCGTTGCAAATAAAGGTTGGGTAAAATATACCCGCCTAAATGTTGTTTGCCTTGAGTTAAATCAATTGTTAAGGCTGTTCCACAACCAATAATACAATAGTTTTCATCTGCTTGAGCCACAGCGAGTACTTGTAACCAGCGGTCAATCCCGAGCTGGCTTGGTACCTCATAGCCACACTTTAACTCAGCATATTCAGCATGAACTTTTGCAAAAACAACTGGAATTTCAAGCCATTTTAGAATTTGTTGAATGCGTTGATTATTCTCAGTATCTAAGACGGATGACACCCCAATCCGATGTAGACCTTGATGCTTAAAATGTTGAATTAACCCAAGTAATAAATCGGCAGGGGATTGCAAATGCAGTTCTGCGGCATGCTCAATAGTTTGGTGATTTTCAGTAATCCAGTATTTTAAACGAGTGTTCCCGATATCGAGCCATAAACTTTTCATGGAGAAACACCTGTTTATTGATTGATCTGTGGTCTTAAGCGACCTTGATAAAACTGCTTAGGTTCAGGAGTTTCAAGTATGACAGCTCCATCATTGGAAATTCCAACAAAACGGCCTTCTACTAGTCCTTGGCTATGCTCAAACTGCACGAATTGATTAATCCATGCAGCATGATGATTAAAACGGCCAGCTAAGTTGTAGCAGCCATGATCGAACCAGCGAGCTGCGTTTTGAATAGCCATATACAGCTCTGAAACTAACTCAAGACGGTTGTTTTGCTCTAGACCTAAATCTTCTAAAGAGGTAATCGGCTGATCACTGTCGGTTACGGGTGGCGTTTTTAAATTAATGCCCACACCTACTATAGCCTGATGTTGCGAAAGGGGTTCAACTAAAATTCCACCCCATTTTCCTTGAGCACTATACAAATCATTTGGCCATTTCACTTGTAAGCTTAGAGGCTGTAATTGCGGGATTTGCAAAATATTTAGAGCAACTTCAAGTGCTAAGCGACCATCTAAGGGTGTTCGAGTTTGCACCAATGTGCTTAAATAAATGTTTCCTTCAGGTGAAATCCATTGCCGTTGATGTTGACCTCGCCCTTGAGTTTGTTGAGCACTGCAAACCAAGCCTGTTGTAATGCCTTTTTGGGCAATTTCACGAATATCATCATTGGTCGAAGTTGTGGTTGCTTTTAATAAAACCACTTCTGGAAGCTGGTTTTTTGCACTTAAAAGTTGTTGTAGTTGGCGAGTCTCTAAATCCATGTTGAATATGAGCAGAGTGGTAAAACATTTATGGAGTTAATCATATATTTACTCATTGGCGCAATTGCTGGTTTTACTGCCGGATTGTTTGGGGTTGGTGGTGGATTAATTATTGTACCAATCCTCTATGTCGTTTTTACCCAGTTACACTATGACCCTGCGGTAATCATGCATATTGCAGTAGGAACATCACTAGCAACGATTATCGTAACGTCTTTTAGTTCGGTGTCGGCTCACCATAAAAAAGGAGCTGTACTTTGGCCAGTTTTTCGTAATTTAGCGCCCGGGCTCATTATTGGTTCATTTTTAGGTGCTGGTATTGCTGACCTGATGTCTGGTCAACATTTGCAGCTTCTTATTGGTATTTTTGCTGTTTCCATGGCTTATCGCATGTTTAAAGGCGCCCATGTTGTAGTTGATCCAACACGTCAACTTCCTTCAGCATCTATGCAAGTGATGGCTGGTGGGGGAATTGGTGTTGCCTCTGCAATTTTTGGAATTGGGGGCGGTAGCTTAACTGTTCCGTATTTAAACCGTCATGGCGTCGTTATGCAAAAAGCAGTCGCAACTTCTGCTGCTTGTGGTTTACCAATTGCTGTTGCAGGCGCAATTGGCTTCATGTGGTTTGGTGCTAAAGAACACATCTCTGTACCTAACACGATTGGTTATGTACATATCTATGCTTTTATTGGCATTAGTGTTATGAGTTTTATTACAGCCAAGTTTGGAGCAAAAGTCGCTCATGCATTGTCACCACAAATGTTAAAAAAATGCTTTGCCTGTTTGTTAGTGGTGGTAGGTAGTTATTTTATTTATAAAGGCATTATGCACTAGAGAATAAAATATTAACCTTAAGAAGACTATGATCTAAGAGCTTGAATTTTTAGAAATTCGAGCTTTTTTTATTAAAGAATATACGAACATTCGGGGCTTTTATTCATCTGATTTTGGTGTTGTTTTTAAATGGGTTGGCTTAAAATGCAATGAAATTGTCAGACAATGACATAGTTTTTAATCGATGGGATCAGTTAAAAACAAGGATGCGAAAGAAAAGCATGGATTAATGCATATAAAAAGTAGCGGGTGATTTATGAATCTCGAAGAGACAGAAAGTCTTTCTGAGCAAATTGTCAAATATATTAGCGAACAGATCATTAGTGGCGAGCTGGTTGAAGGCGAACGTATTCAAGAACTACGTATTGCTAAAGAACTTGACGTGAGCCGAGGGTCAGTTCGTGAAGCATTGTTATTATTAGAGCGTACTCATTTAATTGAGATATTTCCACGCCGTGGGGCAATTGTTTCAGAAATGTCTGCACAGCAGGTTAAAGCACTGTTTGACACAAATATGATGTTATTGGGGCATATTGTTCAGCGAATAAGTGAAACATGGCGGGCACATGAAGCAGATCAATTGCAGTTATTGTTAGAACAACTTCTTGAGCATGTAAAAGCAGGAGATATCGAGAAATTTTATGATGGTGTTTTCCAATATCTGGCTGAACAGCAAGATATGGTCGGAAATCCTTATCTAATGAAATTCTATAAAGAGTTATTGCCTTCATTACGTCGTAGTTATTTTTTGACCTTAAATACCTCTAAGCGAGAACTACAAGAAGCATTTGCATTATTTAAACTCGTGATTGATGCAATTTTGATCCGAAAATCACAACAAGCCGCTTTATTTATGGAAGATTTTTGTCGACACTTACGTAACCTTGTGTTGGAATCGCTGACACGAATGAAACAGATTGAATTGGCCTGGGCAAGACGCTCACGCCGCTAGTTAGGGCATTATGCGTTTAAGCAGTTTAAAACTTTCCGGCTTTAAATCTTTTGCAGATAGTACAACTTTAAATTTTAAGGCTAACCGCACAGCAGTGGTTGGTCCAAATGGTTGTGGCAAATCAAATGTAATTGATGCCATTCGTTGGGTGATGGGTGAATCAAATGCTCGTCAACTGCGTGGTGGTAGCATGCAAGATGTTATTTTTACAGGAACTTCCAAACGTAAGCCAGTTGGTGTGGCGAGTGTTGAGCTACGTTTTGATAATACGTATGGCAAGTTAGGTGGATCCTATAATGCTTATAATGAGCTAGCTGTTCGCCGTCAGGTCACCCGTGAAGGCAAGTCCGAATATTTCTTAAATGGCACACGTTGTCGCCGTCGTGATATTACCGATATTTTCTTGGGAACAGGGTTGGGACCACGTTCTTATGCGGTGATTGAGCAAGGAATGATTAACCGTCTGGTTGATGCCAAGCCAGAAGAAATGCGTATCTTTATTGAAGAGGCAGCAGGTGTTTCACGCTATCAAGCTCGTCGACGCGAAACTTTGCAACATCTTGAGCATACTGAGCAAAACCTTTCACGTTTAGAAGATATTGCCCTAGAGTTAAAATCGCAGCTTAAGACGCTTAAACGCCAATCAGAAGCAGCCGTTCAATATAAAACATTAGAAGGTCAGATTCGTACCCTAAAAATTGAAATTTTATCTTTTCAAGCAGATAAAAGCGTACGCTTACAAGAAGAATATACGGTTCAAATGAATGAGCTGGGCGAAACTTTTAAATTGGTTCGCTCAGAGTTAAGTACGATTGAACATGATTTAGAAGCAACCAGTGCTTTATTTCAGCGACTCATTCAGCAATCTTCACCACTACAACACGAATGGCAGCAAGCTGAAAAAAAACTCTCTGAACTGAAAATGACTCTGGAACAAAAACAGAGTTTATACCAGCAAAACAGTACAACTCTCGTTCAATTAGAACAGCAAAGATTCCAAACTAAAGAACGTTTACAGCTTTCTGAATTGCAACTTGAAACGTTGAATAATCAGTTAGATGAACAAACTGAAGCCTTAACTGCAATTGAGCATACTGCAACGGAAGCTGAACAAAACTTTGCTGATTTACAATCCCAGCAAAAACAAGCACAACAACAGTTTGAACAAGTAAAAGCTCAGGTTGAAAAACAACAGCAGCAAAAAATGCAAATGTCTGCCCAAATTGAGCAGTTAGGCAAAAATGTTCTAAGAATTGAGCAACAAAAAGAAACGTTGCAACATCAAGCAAGTCAGATTCAATCGCACGTTCATGAAGATGAACAGGGTGAGCTTGAGCAACTGCAACAGCAGCTTCGTCGTGAAATTGCGACAATTGAGACTGAAATTGAGCAGCTCTCACAGCGTTTAGAGCAGTCTCAACAGCAACATCAGGCAAGTAAAAATCAACAGCAAACGCTGAAAACAGAAATACAAGTTTTATTATCAGAGCAGAAAAACTTAAGCCAGCTTGTTGCTAAGCAAAGCCCGAAGCAACATCAAGATGCACTACGTTTAATGCAAGCTTTGCAATTAACAGAGCAAGGCAAACCACATGCGCAGATTATTGAAAAGTTTTTAGCAAAATGGTTACAAGCTCATATTCTTGAGACCGAACAAACTTTTCAAGAAGGGGTTGCTCGCCAGTTAAAACCTTCAGAGCAAACAAATCAATTTAAGCAAAACTTAGCTTGTTTAAATGATTGGATTGCATCTCCACAGCTATCAATCTTTTCGAATGTAGCGATTGCACAAGATTTGACTCATGCTTTAAATGAGCAAAAGCAACTGCAACATGGGCAGTCTATTTTGACTTTAGATGGTTATCATGTCGGGCAGGATTGGGTCATTGCTCTTATGTATGATGACGAGAGTCAAAGTGCACAAGGGATGCTCAGTCATCGTATTCGCCTAGATGAAATTGAACAAGTTCTTGAAAAGCAACAACCCGAATTACAAGCATTAGATCAAATTGTAGTTCAGCAAAAAGATGAGCTAGGGCAGTTGCAGTCTGATGTGCAACAGAAACAGCAAGTTGTTAAACAAAAACAAAAAGACTTACAACAGCTTGATGTGCAAATTGCTAAACAGCAAACTGCTGCACAAGCATTTTTACTGCAAAAACAGCAATTGAAAGATCAACTCAGTCAGTTAGATATGCAACTTGAAGAAGATGCAATGCAAAAAGATGATCTGGAGATTGATTTACATGCGCTAGCAAGCAAACTTGAAACCATTTTACCTGACTATAAAACTTTGCAATTTCGGGTAGAAGAGTTAACAGAGCAACTAGAAGAACAACAACAAGCTCTGCATCAGCAACAACAAGAACGTGAAATTTTGCGTCGTAACAGCACGCAAACGACTCAACAGATAGAGTTGCTTGAAAAAGATATTTCGTTCTTGCAGAGCCAATTTCAGCAAATTAATGCTCAAATGGAACAGGCGAAAAAATTTGTTGATCCAATTCAGTTAGAGTTGCCAAATCTTGAGTCCGAATTTCAGCAACAATTTGCTCAAACTGAAAAGTTGCAAAAGAACTGGAACGAATGGCAGCTTGAATTAAATAGTGTGCAGGAAAAACAACAAACCCTGACAGATCAGCGTCATCAATATCAACAAAAAGATGAGCAGCTCAGAGAACAACTTGAAGAGAAACGTTTGGCATGGCAAGCAGCTAAGTCAGATCGTGAACATTACCAAGAACAGCTTAAAGAGCTAAATGCCGAGCTCCAAAAGGGCTTACAAATCGACTTAACCGAGCACCAGCAAAAACTGGAAAAAGTACAGAAACAGTTTGAAAAAATCGGTGCGGTTAACCTTGCCGCTTCACAAGAGTTTGAAGAAGTTTCCCAACGTTTTGATGAGTTGAGTCACCAGATTCAAGATCTGGAAAATACGGTAACTCAACTAAAAGATGCAATGAAAAGCATTGATCAGGAAACCCGTAAGTTGTTTATGACAACCTTTGATCAGATTAATCAAGAGTTGCAAAATTTGTTTCCAAAGGTCTTTAATGGTGGTGAAGCAAGTTTAAGTCTTGAAGATGACTGGCAATCTGGTGTTAAACTGATGGCTAGACCACCAGGTAAGAAAAATAGTTCTTTAGCATTACTTTCCGGTGGAGAAAAGGCTTTAACAGCTTTAGCATTAGTATTTGCGATTTTTAGATTGAATCCGGCACCGTTTTGTGTGTTAGATGAAGTGGACGCACCACTTGATGATGCGAATGTTCAGAGATATTGTAATTTGGTAAAAGAGCTTTCTGAACATGTACAATTCATTTACATTACACATAATAAGCTGGCGATGACCATGGCAACTGATTTGTTGGGTGTGACCATGCCTGAACCGGGTACATCAAAATTAGTCACTGTCGATTTAGAACAGGCAAAAGAATACGGGTTAGTTTCGGAGTCATAGAATGGAAATCAATACGATTATTGGCATCGTTGTCGCCATTATTATTATGCTAATTGGCTTAAAAATGATTTTAAAAAAGTCAAACCATGCTGAACCCTCATTAGACAGTGATTTACATATTAATCCTGATAGTAATCAGCCAGTTATACCTAGGCATGTGAGAGATCAGCTTGAGCAAGCTGAAGCTGAGGGTGTATCGGCGACTAGCGCAGAGCGAGTTGAGCCGACTTTAAATGCGGTGTCACAAGTCAGTGAAACAAAACAAACGGAAACTTTGGCTGTAGAACCTACTAAATCAATTTCGGCCGAACAAATTCAACCAGTTGTTGAAACTTCTTCAGATGAAATTAAATCTGAAGACACTTTAAAAAGCTCTACCATTAACACAGATAGTTCAGTTGAGTTGGTTGATACGGTTTCTGTTAAACCAGAAGAAAACTTGGAACCTGAAAGCGAAAAGGCTGAGCCTGAGTTGAGTTTGAACCCAAATATTGAAACTGCCGAAATTGCTGAATTTGAAGGCGAGAGTAATATTCTGGATGTGCACTTGCATGAACAGCAACGCTATGATGATGAAAGTGCATTAGCGATGGCTGAACAGATTATTGCATTAAATGTCTATCCAAACCCTCGTCGCGCGTTGTCTGGCGATAAAGCACTTAAAGTGCTGCTGAAATACGGTTTACGTTATGGCGAAATGTCATGTTTCCATCGCTATGAAAATACTGATGAGCCAAGCGTACTTATGTTTTCAGTATTGCGTATGACGGACAATGGACCAGCTGGGTTTGATCTTGAAACCTTATCTACTGAACAAGTCCAAGGGTTGGCATTTTTCCTTGCACTTCCAAACAGTAAAGCTGTAACTGGTTTTGACATGATGGCGAGTATTGCAGGTTTAATTGCTCGTGAAATTGACGGCAAAGTTTATGATGAGAATAATCTTGAATTTACACCACAGTTAAAAGAGCACTGGCGTCATCATGTGATTGATTATCGTCCGGCACAGGCGACCGCCTAGTTTTAATTTTTTACATTCGTTGCGATAATTGCAACATATCTAGTCGCAGTTCAGGGTGGAGAAATTTCCACCCTTTTTTATGGTGAATAACATAATGGCAACAACTTCCGTGATCGAACAGATGCGTCAGCTTATTCAACTGATTGCAAAGCATAACCATGCATATTATGTGATGGATCAGCCGACAATCTCGGACAGTGAATATGATCATTTATTTCACCAGTTAAAAGCTTTAGAAGAGCAATATCCAGAACAGGTTCAATCAGATTCTCCAACTACAAAGGTAGGCGGACAAGCACTCTCTAAATTTCAAAGTGTGACCCATGTAGTTCCTATGCTTTCTTTGGGGAATGTTTTTAATCAGGAAGACTTGTTTGCATTTGCACGCCGTGTCGAAGAGCGTTTGCCCAATCAAAAAGTACAATATGAAGTAGAACTAAAACTCGATGGTCTTGCGATTTCGCTTTGGTATGAAAACGGTGTGTTAATACGTGGGGTTACACGTGGTGACGGAGAAACCGGAGAAGACATTACCCAGAACGTTAAAACGATTCGCAACTTGCCTAAAGTGTTGCATTCGGATCATTTTGAAATTCCACGACTGCTTGAAGTACGTGGTGAAGTGCTCATGCCAAAGTCTGGCTTTGAAAAACTCAATGCTGATCAAGAAGCAAAAGGCGATAAAACGTTTGCGAACCCACGTAATGCCGCAGCTGGTAGTTTAAGACAGCTCGATCCAAATATTGCTGCTGGCAGACCTTTAGCATTTTATGCGTATGGTATTGCACAGTGCGAACCAAATCATGGCTTAACCACCATGCATGATAGCCTGCAATGGCTAACACAACTTGGATTTGAAATTGCTGAACGTCAATATCTGTGTAATTCAATTCAAGAAGTACAACAACGCTACGAGCAAATTCAGCAAGAACGTCCAGATCTACAAGTTGAAATTGATGGAATGGTCGTAAAGGTTGATGACTTAAAACAACAGCAACAACTTGGTTTTTTAAGTCGTGAACCACGTTGGGCGACTGCTTATAAATTCCCTGCACAAGCTGCATTAACTACGGTGGATCAGATTGATTGGCAAGTGGGGCGTACAGGTACTTTGACTCCTGTAGCACGCTTAAACCCTGTATTTGTGGGTGGTGTTACGGTTTCCAATGTGACTTTACACAACATTGGTGAAATCCATCGTCTGGATGTACGAGTTGGCGATACGGTTAGTGTTTACCGTACCGGCGATGTTATTCCTAAAGTAGAAAAAGTTTGGCCAGAGTTCCGCTCACCTGATGCTGAAATTGTACATTTACCTGAAAGCTGTCCTGTTTGTGCCTCACCCGTTGTAATGCCTGAAGGGGAAGCCTTAGCGCGTTGTTCAGGTGGTCTTTATTGTGCTGCTCAGCGAATTGAAGCCATTCGTCATTTCGTGTCACGTAAGGCGCTTGATATTGAGGGTCTGGGCGATCGTTGGGTAGAGTCTTTATTACATCTCGATTTGCTTAAAGATGTTGCCGATATCTATCATTTACATGAGCACCGAGAAACTTTACTTGGTATTGAGAAAATGGGCGAGAAGTCGGTACAAAATCTGATTGATGCCATCGAAGCCAGTAAAAAGACAACGCTTGCACGTTTTATTTATGCTTTAGGAATTCGTGGGGTAGGTGAAACTACTGCCAGAATGTTAGCCAATACATTCCAAACTTTAGAAGCCCTAAAAGCTGCCGATGTTGAAGCTTTAAAGAAAACACCGGATGTCGGCGATATTACCGCAGAATGGATTGCTGACTTTTTCTTGGCACCTCACAACCTTGAAGTGCTTGATCGCTTAATTGCAGCTGGAATTCATTGGGATGCACCGACTGCACCAACACGCCAGCCATTAAATGGCGAGAGTTGGGTTTTAACAGGTACATTAGAGCAAATGACCCGTGATCAAGCGACTCAAATGCTACAAGCCTTAGGTGCGCGTGTGAGCGGTAGTGTATCGAGCAAAACGAAATGTGTTGTCGCGGGTGAGAAGGCTGGTTCTAAGTTAGAAAAAGCAGCAAAACTTGGTATTGTCGTTATGAATGAGACTGATTTCTTATCTCTTATGGCGAGCTATGGGCAGACCTTAAGCGAATAAGCCTACCGAAATAAGAACCATTGATTTTAGTTACAAATTTATAAATTGATGGTTTATGTCATATTTTAACGCTTGTCTGAGCTTACAAATCGGACAAGCGTTTCTTTTTACAGAGAAAATTTAATTAACTTAAACTGCAAATGCGTATGTTTCTCATTTTAATTTTATAAAAATCATAAACTTAACTATTTTTTACTTTGCAATCATTTTTAAGATTGCCCATAATAGTTCTCATACGATAGGAGATTTATTATGCGTGGCAATCCAGAAGTCATAGACTATTTAAATATGCTCATTGGCGGAGAATTGGCTGCCCGTGATCAATATCTAATCCATTCTCGTATGTACGAAGATTGGGGTTTAAATAAAATTTATGAACGTATTGATCATGAGATGCAAGAAGAAGCTTCTCATGCTGATGCGATCATTCGCCGTGTATTGTTTTTAGGTGCTAAACCAAACATGCACCGTGAAGATATCAATGTTGGTACAGACGTTGTTTCTTGTTTAAAAGCTGATTTGGCGCTTGAATATCATGTTCGTGAAAAGTTAGCGACAGGTATCAAACTCTGTGAAGAGAAAGGCGATTACATTAGCCGTGATATGTTACGTCAACAATTATCTGATACTGAAGAAGACCATACCTACTGGTTAGAAAAGCAATTACGTTTAATTGAGTTGATTGGCTTACAAAACTATATTCAATCTCAAATTTAATAAAAAAACCCAGCTGATGCTGGGTTTTTTATCGCCTGATTTTTAGCTTTAATAAAATAGAAATAAAAAAGTATTTTTCTCAAATTTAATATATTCAAAGCCTTAGTATATAAGGCTTTGGTAGTTACAAAAAAGTCAGAAAAATTGTATCACACCCCCTGTTTTTTTTATGGAATTGGATATAATTTCGCCAACAAAACCCTTGCCTAGAAACTTCATGAGGCAAGGGTTTTTCTATGGAAAATCGGTTGGTATGGATCGCCAATGATTTTATGGTGAGTTCGCGAAATATGTTATTTACCAAACCTGCTGTTTTAGATACAGCTACTCTCTTAAGCACGCAGCGTCTTGCAACGCGACTAAGCTTTTTTAGCTTAGGTTTTGCGACCGCAGCTTGGGCACCACTGATTCCTTTTGCCCTGCAGCGTTTAAACCTCAATCATGCCGATTTTGGTTTGCTGCTCTTGTGTATGGGTATCGGCTCAATGATTGCGATGCCTGCGACTGGCGCTTTAGTCAAGCGTTGGGGATGTCGTCCATTAATTGCGTTGGCATTGATGCTGTTGATGGTGTTATTACCTAGCCTAACGATGTGGAACAGCATTGTGATGATGGCTGTAGCATTATTTGTGTTTGGGTCGGCAGCAGGCTGTCTTGGGGTAGCTATAAATTTACAGGCAGTGGTTGTTGAAAAACATAGCCTGCGAGCTCTGATGTCTAGCTTCCATGGAATGTGCAGCCTTGGCGGCTTAACTGGGGCTATGCTGGTGACTGCATTATTGGCAGTAGGTCTTTCTCCATTAATGAGTACTTTGTCTGTTGTAATGATTTTGCTCGTCATTGGTGCTGTTGCCATTCCTCCTTGTTTAACGTCTTTTGAACAGGATGAAAAGCCACATCAAGAAGCCGATACACCTAAAAAACTCTATCGACCTAACGGCATTATTCTGCTTATTGGCATGATGTGTTTTATTGCCTTTTTATCAGAAGGTGCGGCAATGGATTGGGGGGGTATTTATTTAACAAGTAAGTATGAACTTAATCCAGCCTTTGCTGGTCTTGCTTATACCTTTTTTGCTCTGAGCATGACGACTGGACGTTTTACGGGCCATATCTTACTAAAGCAATGGGGTGAAAAAAATGTTGTAACTTATAGTGCCATTGGTGCAGCAATTGGTATGGCTGTTATTGTGACCGCACCCGTATGGCAAGTGGTTGTATTAGGCTATGCACTTTTAGGATTAGGCTGTTCCAATATTGTGCCCGTTATGTTTTCTCGCGTAGGTCGACAAAACGATATGCCTAAAGCAGCGGCACTTTCTTTAGTATCAACGATTGCCTATACAGGTTCCTTAAGTGGGCCAGCTTTAATTGGTTTAATTGGTGAATGGACTGGTTTAAGCACAGTTTTAACAGGTGTGGCTGTATTGCTATTTATTATTGCTTTACTTAATCGCTTTACACTCGCAAAGGCGAATTAATTTATAAATAATAGAAACAATCTAAAGAACATCGAGAAATTTAATTTCTCGATGTTCTTTTATTTAGATTTATAAAACCTGATAGATAGATTGATAATTGTCTTGTAATAAGCGTTGAGGTTTCATCAGTAAAGTTGGTGTTTTTTCCAAATCATCTAAGAAATCGTTTCTCCAATGAGTAAGATCAGATGTTGATAAACCCTCTATCAATTGTTGATAACGATTGATACGCTCAGCTTTAGACATTTCTAAAGCCATTTTTAAAGCATCCATCATTGCCGCTCTATCTTGCGGATCAACAATCAAGGCTTGAGACATCTGCTCAGCAGCACCAGCATATTTAGATAAAATTAGTACGCCAGGATTCTCTGGATCTTGAGCTGCAATATATTCTTTAGCGACTAGGTTCATACCATCGCGTAGTGAACTAATCCAGCAAATATCGGAGTGACGATAAATATGCATGAGATTATGGTGTTGAACTGGATCATAGCAACAATCTACAGGTCTCCAGTCTTCATGTGCAAACTCTTCATTGATCAATTCCAACTTGGTCTTAAAACGTTCGTATAAACGTTGATAAACTGCAATATCAGTACGTGACGGTGTTGCAACTTGCAGATGTCGGACTAAGCCATGATATTCAGGATTAGTTTCTAAGAAGGTTGCAAATGCATTAAAACGCTCAAGTAAACCTTTTGAATAATCAATTCGGTCAACCCCAATGATTGTTTTTTGACGAGGTATTTCTTCAAAATTAAACACACAAGGGCTTGGCAAATCTTGTTGCGCTTGTTTTTGAATAAGCTCCGGCTGAACACCAATCGGGTACGATTTAATTAGTATTTGACGTTTTTTGTAGCTGATACTGTCACGGCGAATTTTTTGAGCTTCAAGTAAACTTAAACATGTTTGCATACATGCATTTTGGTCAATCTGAGTTTGTAAGCCAATGACATCATATTGGCTCAAGTCTTGAATTAACTCTCGGGCCACGGGGATTTTGAGCCAGATGTTCAGACTAGCAAAAGGGATATGTAGAAAGAAGCCAATTTTATTTTGCATGCCTAATTCACGGCAGTAACGGGCTACACTAAAAAAATGATAATCATGTATCCAGATGATATCTTCAGGCTGAGCAAGCTGTTTTAACTTTTCAGCGAATAATCGATTAACCTTTTGATAGGTATTATATTCTTGCGAATCATATTCAATAAGATCCTCTCGGTCATGCATCGCTGGCCACAGAACCTTATTTGCAAAACCACAGTAATATTGAGCGTATTGTTGATGGGTGAGAGGGCAGGTAATGTAGTCAATTCCCTGAGAATAGGCCTGCTCAAATTCTGGCGCTTTGCTATCGGTAATTTGCTGACCATTCCAGCCTAACCAAATACCATTGCTATCATTCAATGCATCTTGTACAGCTACAGCAAGGCCACCTGCTGAAGCCTTACCAGATGGCATACTTATTCGGTTCGATAATACGATTAATTTAGACATATTTTTTCTCCATTCTGATTTCGGCTATTTTTGACATATAAGTTTTTTATTCTGTTTTGAAATAAAAAAAGAAAATTAGCGACATCATCGATATCTTTTAATCTATATTTGGCATGTGTTTCACCAGAACCTACTTTAATGGTGAGGCCAGATTGCTGATTAATACAAATAAAACCAGATTCATCTGTTAAATCATCTCCTATAAAAATAGGTAACACTGAGGGTAAATTAAGATGATTTAATATAGTTTGAATTGCTTTACCTTTATCAGCTTGGTTAGGAATTAATTCAACAACAAATTTTCCCTTATTTATTTTTAATTGTGGGTAAAAGGATTTAATTTGCTGCATTATATTAAATGCATGATTTTCTAAGTTGGGATTTTTGCGATAATGTAAAGCAATAGAATATCCTTTATCTTCAATTAATAGTTCAGGATATTTCTCGCAAGATTCTATAATATCTTTTTTTAATTTTTTAAAATTAATACTGCTTAAATCTGGTCGAATATAATTATCTGAACCAAAATAAATATCTAAACCATGTAAGCCCGCGATAGGAACTTCAATAGGGTGTAGCAGCTTGCCTGCTGTATCTATATCACGACCTGTTACAGCAATAACGGGAATATTTAATTCAATAATTTCTTTTATAATTTCTAATGTGCTTATTGGAATAAAACTTTGCTCAGGATTAATTTGAAATGGTGCTAATGTTCCATCAATATCTAAAAATAAGCAGTAATTTTTATCTAAGGATAAAGTATTTATAATATCATTGGATGTAACAAAATATGTGTTTTCCTCTCTCCTATTAGATATTTTGCTTTGACTGTTCATATTAGCCTTCCCAATATTTTTTGATCAATAATTAATCTTCTAACATTAAAATGAATTGATGAGTCATTTTTTTTAATAAAAAAACATAAGTATTAACATTAATTACATTGCATAATGGATTTATAGGCGAAGTGTGGAGTATGTTGTTTTTTGATGGGCTTCAATGTTTAGATAATTAAATTTTTGTATGTTTCCTATTAATAATGAAGGTCTTGTTTATCAATATATTTCAGAATATTAATGGGTTTTAATGCGTGATTTAAAATCAATATTTTAAATTTTAAGGCTGATTTTAAAAGATATTTTCTTAAAATATTAATATATAATTTGCACTAAATGAGCTTTGGGTAAGAATATGACGTTACAAAATAAAATTTTATTGATTACAGGATGGGGAGTAGGAATTGAACCTTTGGAATCATTGAAATTGCATTTGCAGCAAAAGGGTTTTGATGTACAACTTATTAATATATTTGATGTTTTAACTGAAAGTTTCCAGAAACAGCTTAATTTATTGAATGATGTCGATACTGTAATTGGGTGGTCTTTAGGAGGTCAGTTAGCAACTCACTTAGTTGATTCTTTTTATAAGAGCACTGGTCTAACTAAAACTTTAATTACACTTGCTTCTAATCCATGTTTTGTTGCTAACACTAATTGGCAGACTGCAATGCCTGCTGATGTGTTCAGTCAATTTAAAGCTTCTTTTTTGCAAAACCAACAAGTCACTTTAAAGCGCTTTTATTATTTAATTACTCAAGGATCAGCACAAGCTAAAAAAGATTGGCTAAACATGCAAAATATAGCAAATCCGCCCCCTTATGAGTTGTTATTACAAGGGTTAGAAATGTTAGAGCATTTAAACTTGGTAGATAACTTAAAAAATTACTCAGGCCCACAGCTTCATTTATTTGCAGAGCAAGATGGTGTCATTCCTTGCAAAATTGAGGAAAATTTTGCACATATCGCGACAGATAAGATGAAATACAAAGTATTAAATGAAGCTACTCATGCTTTTCCATATCTACAAGTAGAACGAACAATTGAAGAAATCTGCCAATTTTTAACAATTCATCAGCAAAGTTAATCAGCTTTGATTGATATCGCAATTTTCTTTCATTCTTAACAGGTTTAACATGTGTTCAATGAAAGATTTGAACGCTGTAAAAGGGTAAATAGGATGACCGATAATTTTGATTTGGAACATATTTGGCATCCTTATACTTCAATGACCCAACCTTTACCAACATTTAAAGTCAAACGTGCTTTTGGCGCGACTATTGAGTTAGATGATGGTAGAACTTTAATTGATGGTATGTCATCTTGGTGGTGTGCGATTCACGGTTATAACCATCCTGAACTCAATCAGGCAGTGACCGATCAATTACAAAACATGTCTCACATCATGTTTGGTGGTTTAACGCATGACCCTGCAATTGAACTTGGAAAAATTCTTTTAAAAATTACCCCGCCAAGTCTCGATAAAATTTTCTATGCAGATTCAGGTTCTGTTGCTGTTGAAGTTGCTTTGAAAATGGCAGTGCAGTTTTGGACCGCTCAAGATAAACCGCAAAAAACAAATTTTATTACAACGCGTTCTGGCTACCATGGGGATACATGGAATGCGATGTCGGTGTGTGATCCAGTTACAGGCATGCATCAGATTTTTGGTACAAGCTTACCAAATCGTCTTTTTGTTGCAGCACCGCAAACCAAATTTCATGAAGAATGGAATCCACAAGATATTGCAGAATTAGAACAAGCGATTCAGCAAAATCATGAGCATCTTGCAGCCTTAATTATTGAGCCGATTGTACAGGGTGCAGGTGGCATGCGTTTTTATCATCCTGAATATCTACGTCAAGCCAAAGCGCTTTGTGAACAATATAATCTGTTATTAATTTTTGACGAAATTGCGACAGGCTTTGGGCGTACCGGTAAGCTCTTTGCGTGGGAACATGCACAAGTCGAGCCGGATATTATGTGCATTGGTAAAGGGCTAACAGGCGGTTATATGACATTGTCTGCTACCTTAACGACGAAGCATGTTGCCGAGACCATTAGTCGCGGTGAGGCTGGCGTATTTATGCATGGTCCAACCTTTATGGCTAACCCACTTGCTTGTGCTGTTGCCTTAAAAAGTACGCAATTATTAATTGAGCAAGATTGGCAAGCCAATATTGAGCGAATTGAACAACAACTTACTCAATACTTAACACCACTCAATCAGCTTGATTATGTTGCTGATGTGAGAGTATTGGGGGCAATAGGGGTGGTTGAACTCACTGTTAATATTGATATGAAAACATTGCAGCAACAGTTTGTTGATCGTGGAATTTGGATTCGTCCTTTTGGTAAATTGGTGTATGTAATGCCACCTTATGTGATTACCAGTCAGGAATTAAGCTATTTGCTTGAGCAGTTGGTTGAAGTTGTTAAAACCATGCAGGGAGTGCATTGAAATGTCGTTGCTTGATCATTTTGCTATCCAATTAGATGAACTAAAACAACACGGCAATTTCAGACAGTTCACTCAAAATGTACAGCATGAGCGTTTTATTACGATTCAAAATAAAACGATGCTGAACTTGGCTTCAAACGATTATCTTGGCTTAGCCGCGGATGTAAAACTTCGTGAAGAGTTTTTAGAAAATTTTCCAGTCGAACGTAGCTATTTTAGTTCTTCGTCATCCCGTTTATTAACGGGTAATTTTGAAGAATATGAAAAATTAGAAAATAGCCTAAGCCAAGCATTTGGTGGTCGGGCAGCACTATTATTTAATAGTGGTTACCACATGAATATTGGTATTTTGCCTGCTGTTGCTGATAGCAAAACTTTAATTTTGGCAGATAAGTTAGTCCATGCGAGCATGATCGACGGTATGCGTTTATCGGGTGCGCAATATGTGCGTTATCGACATAATGATTTACAGCACTTAGAACAACTTCTGCAAAAGTATCATGATGATGAAAAGATTGAGCGAATCATTGTAGTGACTGAAAGTATATTTAGTATGGACGGTGATGAAACTGATTTAGCTGCTTTAGTGCAGCTAAAAAAACGCTTTGCCAAAACTATGCTCTATGTTGATGAAGCGCATTCAATTGGTGTGCGTGGCGAACAAGGTTTAGGGTGTGCTGAACAATACAATGTCATTCAAGATATCGATTTTTTGGTGGGAACATTAGGTAAGGCTTTGGCAGCAGTCGGTGGATACATTATTTGTCACCCAATTATTAAAGATTATTTAATTAATAAAATGCGCCCACTTATTTTCAGTACTGCTCAACCGCCGATTGTGATGGCATGGGCAAACTTTGTTTTTCAAAAAGTATTAGTTGCTCAATCTCAGCGTGAACATTTAAAAAATATTAGCCAATATCTTCAACACGCTGTTGTGCAAAAGGGTTATGTAAGTCCATCGACCAGCCATATTATTCCAGTCATTGTGGGAGAAAGTCAGGCTGCTATCGATAAGGCAAAGCAGGTTCAGCAAAGTGGTTTTTATGCCATGCCTGTGCGTCCACCGACCGTACCTAAAAATAGTTCGCGTTTGCGTATTTCTTTAACGTCAATGGTACAGCAACATGAGCTTGAAGAATTGGTGAGTTTTCTGTGAGTCTGAATAAAAACTTGGTTGCCCAGCGTTTTGCCAAAGCAGGGCAAAGCTATTCAGAGCATGCAATTGTTCAAAAACAAATTTGCCAAAATTTAACGGTTTTACTCCAACAGTTTTGCCCTACAACGATGTCACGTGTCTTTGAAATTGGTTGTGGTTCTGGCAATTTAACTCGTCTTATTGCTGCATCTTTTCAGATTGAAGAGTTAATTTTGAATGACTTGTATGCAGATGTGCAGCAGCACTTTAACCATCAAGAAAATTTGAAATGGTTGATTGGGGATGTTGAAACTTTAGCATTTCCGCAGCAGCTCGACATGATCGTTTCTGGTTCGGCTTTGCAATGGATGCAAGATTTACCTCGTGTACTTCAACATTGTCATACTGCTTTAAATGAAAAAGGCTGGTTATGTTTTTCAACTTTTGGCCCAAGAAACTTAATCGAGATTAAAGAATTAACAGGGCAAGGTTTAAGTTATTGGTCTATTGAAAATTGGAACAATGCCTTAACTCAGGCGGGTTTTGAAGTTCTGCATTTGTCTGAGTCAGAAGCACAACTCTATTTCGATTCGCCTAAAGCTGTATTGCAGCATTTAAAAGCAACAGGTGTGACTGCAACTGCTCAGCATCGTTGGACTAAGCAAACTTTACAACAGTTTTATCAAGATTATGATCGGTTTAAGCATGCTGAGGGATATTCCTTAACATATCATCCGATCTATTGTATTGCCCGGAGAATGAAGTAAATGAGTGGTCAGATCTATTTTGTGAGTGGGATTGATACCGAAATTGGTAAGACCTACGCGACAGGCTTTTTAGCAAAATTATGGACTGAACAGGGTAAAAAAGTGATTACCCAAAAACTCATTCAGACGGGTAATGCTGATATTTCTGAAGATATTGAAAAGCATCGTGAAATTATGGGGCAGGGTTGGTTTCAAGAAGATCATGAAAAGCTCACCATGCCGGAAATTTTTAGTTATCCTGCTTCGCCTCATCTGGCAACACGCCTAGATAACCGAGAAATTGACTTTCAAAAAATTGAAAATGCAACACAAACATTAGCTGAGCGTTTTGAGATTGTTTTACTCGAAGGTGCTGGTGGATTAATGGTGCCATTAACTACAAGTTTACTCACCATTGATTATATTGCTCAGCACCAGTTCCCCGTTATTTTAGTAACATCGGGTCGTTTAGGAAGCATTAACCATACTTTACTTAGTCTTGAAGCGCTCAAGTCTCGTGGACTGAAGTTGCAAGCTTTGGTATATAACTTAAAAGATGAATCAAAAGATCCATTAATTTCTCAAGATACGTCAAATTATTTGAAAGACTATTTAGCAATTCATTTCCCTGAAGCTGAGTGGATTGAGTTGGCAAAAATGAATTAATTTAAAATAGGCTATAAAAAACCGCTCTTATAAGAGCGGTTTTTTTATGCATTATTTAATATTTTAGAATTTCTTAGAACCACGGTTAAAACCAGTCGATTTGCGTTGGTTACCAGTATTCACAGGAGCTTCTTTTTCATCATCGCGACGTTGTTGACGTAAGAAACCGCCGCGACGAGCTGCCATTGGTTTTTCAGTCATACGGTCAGTACGACGTTTTGCCATACCAAATAAACCTGTGCCTTGACGTGGTTTTAACTCAACAGATTTTGCTAGATTATCGATATCAGTTTTATCGAGTTCCATCCAGCGGCCAGTACGTAATTCGCGTGGTAAAATAACTGTACCGTAGCGTGTACGCAATAAGCGGCTTACTTTAAGTTCTTGTGATTCAAAAATACGACGAACCTCACGGTTACGACCTTCTTTCACCACTACTTGGTACCAGCGGTTAATACCTTCACCACCAATTTCCGAGAAAGACTCAAATTTAGCTGGACCATCTTCAAGCTCTACGCCAGTTACCATTTTTTGGCGTATTTTAGGTGTTACTTCACCCATAACTCGAACAGCATATTCACGTTCAATTTCATTTGATGGGTGCATTAAGCGGTTAGCAAGCTCACCATCATTTGTGAACAACAATAAACCAGTACTGTTAATATCTAGACGACCTACCATTACCCAGCGGTCATTTGCAATTTGTGGTAAATGATCAAATACGGTTGGGCGTTTTTCAGGGTCATTACGTGAACAGATTTCGCCCTCTGGCTTATAGTAAATCAATACACGACGACGAATTTCGTCTTCAATTTGAAACTGAACTTTACGGCCATCAATGCGTAATTCATCGCCTGGTTCAATGCGCTCACCCACTTGGGCAACACGGCCGTTCACACTCACGCGTCCTGCGGCAATAACCTCTTCCATATATCGGCGGGAACCTAATCCGATCCGCGCTAATACTTTTTGCAATTTTTCACTCATGACAGCACAACCTTAGACATAATGATCAACAGTCCACCTCTTTATGATTTCGGTGCATTTGCATCGAGGGCCATAAAGGCTTCCTTGGCGTTCTGTAGGGGAGGCAATTGGCCTAGCGAAGCTAGACCAAAAGCATTCAGAAACTGAGGCGTTGTAATTAGCAACGCAGGTCTTCCGGGTAAATCTCTAAAACCGGCTTCTTTAATCCAGTTCCAGTCAAATAGTGTTCTAAGAATCTGACTATTATTAGACACACCACGAATTTGTTCAATATCAGCACGGGTAACCGGTTGATGATAAGCAATGACAGCCAGTGTTTCTAGTAATGAAGGCGACAGTTTTGTTGGTCGCTCTGGCCATATTTGCGCAATAATACTACGATATTTAGATCTTACCTGAAAGCGAAACCCTTGCGCTGTTTCAATCAACTCAATAGATCGGCCATGTTGTAATAGCGCGAGCTGTTGTAAAAGTTGACGAAGCTGTTGTTTATTATACTGATTATTAAATGCTTCTTTTAAACGGGCAATTGAAACGGGCGCTTCACTGGCAAAAATAATTGCTTCAAGTTGTAATAAGACTTCGTGATGAATGTCAGCTAATGACAAATCACTATTATTTTGTTCAAAGCTCATATTGAAGATCCTTGAATTGCTAAAGGAGCTTCAATACCAGAGGCAATAATTTTAACTCGCTGTTGTCGGGTTAACTCTAAAACAGCCATAAAAGTCACAACCATTCCCATGCGACCTTGCAAAGGATTGAGTAATTCTTTAAAACTTAACACGTCACCAGACTCTAATTTCTCTTCAATATATGCAATGCGTTCTTCTAGTAATACAGGCTCTTGAGCCACGACATGAATAACGGGTTCTGGGCGATTAAACACACAGAACAACGCATCATGTAATGCTGAAATATCATAGCCTTCATAAACAGGAGCGATATGACCTAAGCTTACATTTGCACTGAATGTATCACGCTCAAGAATTGGCATTTGACCTAAACGCTCAGCCGCTTGCTTAATGCGTAGATAAGTTTCAAGTCGATCAATAAGTTCCTGTTTAGGATCTTTTTCAATACTTATAACCGTAGGTTTTGGCAAAAGTAGACGAGATTTCAGGTCAGCCAATAAAGCTGCCATCACCATATAATCAGCGGTTAGCTCAATATTTAACGACTTCATACTATCCATATAGGTTAAATATTGAGTTGCTATGGGAGCAATATCGACTTGAATTAAATCAAAACCGTTTTTTTGAATCAGATAAATTAAAAAATCTAGTGGACCTTCAAACTGTTCGAGCAAAATCTCAAATGCAGCAGGAGGTATATAGAGATCTTCAGGAATTTTGTCATGCCACTCATCTAAAACACGGATGTGTGGAGCGTCTTCCATGGATTGATGAAGTGATTGATTCATTACGATTATAAGCCACGCGAATTTTCAAAAGCATGAGACTTGTTATTCAAGTCAAAGAGAGCTGTAAATAGAAGAACAGCAGATAGTGGAAATCATTCTAAATGAATTGTGCCTTTTAATAAATTACTTAACGACTAAAGTGTAAAAAAAATCCAAAATAAATAAAGAGTATTTTTTTGAGTGATAATACTTTTTTTAAAACTATTGGTAAAAATTGTAAGTGCTTATTCAAAAGCACTTACATCGCCAATACCACGGCGAATAATTTCAGGATGTTCACCCGATAAATCAACAATACTTGTGCTTGTTAAAGTGCCGAAACCGCCATCAATAAACACATCAATTCTTTTATCTAACTGATTTTCAATATCGTATGGATCGTCTAGAGGATCTTCTTGTCCTGGTAAAATTAATGTACTGGTGAGTAGCGGTTCACCAAGTTCTTTTAATAGAGCCTGACAAATTGGGTTACTTGGAATACGTAAGCCAATGGTTTTCTTTTTAGGGTGCATCAACCTACGAGGAACTTCACTGGTTGCAGGTAAAATGAAAGTCGTAATGGCTGGGGTGTTCGCTTTCAATAAACGATAAGTTGCATTATCAACTTTTGCATAAGTTGCAATATCAGATAAATCACAGCACATAATTGCATATTGGTGCTTAGGTCCTAAACCGCGAATCTGCGCAATACGTTCCATGGCATTTTTATTACCGATTTGACAGCCAATTGCGTAGGCAGCATCGGTAGGGTAAACCACAACATCTCCGGCACGAATGCGTTCAACCGCTTGGCTAATGAGGCGTTGCTGTGGATTTTCAGGATGTACATGTAAATGCATCATATTTTGGAGACTCCATCACGCCAGTGTTAAAAATAATTATTAGGCTTTTTAAATGAACTAGACAAGTATTGAACGTAGTTTTTTTGTCAATTAATCAAGGAGTTCACGTTTGAATTCATTTAATTGTAATGGTGTACCCGAACGTGTACATTGGCAAATAAAACCAATAAATGATGCTGCATCACGTGGCAACTTAGCTTCACCTAAAAAGTAACGTTGTACTTGAGCATAAACATTATCTTTAAATATTTTGCCATCTCCGCCATCACCTGTCAGGTTATCAAGCGAAACTCTAAACTTTCTACCAAAAGACTGAGAGAACAACCATTCAATTGCTTGCGGCTTAATTTCTACTTGTTCAAATAAACTTTGTTGCTCTTTAGTTCGACCATCAGGTGCATACCAATATCCTAAATCAGGTAATAGGCGGCGTTTTTCACCAGCAATCGACCAATGACTGATTTCGTGAAGGGCGCTGTTAAAAAAACCATGGGCGAATTGGATTTTAGCCGGACCCTGATTTGTTGCCGGGAAATATTCTGGTTCAAAATCTCCACGAACTAATGTCACATTATGGTGGGAAAACCAGTGATTAAAGTGTAAAATAAGCCAATCGACTTGCTCAGACTCTGATTTTGAGCTTGACCATGGTGAGAGTTGCACCGTGTCAGGTACAAGAGTGTTCTGATGAGTTGAATGGGTGCAAACGAGTAATGAAGAGTTAACTTCAGGTTGCGGCTGCAACAGGTGCATTGCTTAATTTACCCCGAGTTCTGTCTAAAGAAGTGCAAAATTGTATCTTAATCTTTGACAGAGTACCGATGAATTTGTAGAATTGCCGCCTTAATTATGTCAGCAAATACCTTTCCGGCACAGATTGAGCCGTTTAAATGGGCTGAACAAGGCTTTACATGGTCAGGTAAACTGCCCTTGTCTCGCTTTGCTCGTATCGCTCGTGAAGCTGTTGGATCAATTGATAACCAATTGATCAACATAGACTGTAAGCTATCAATGGATGCATATCATCACATTGTGTGGATGGATGGTCATATGGACACGAAAGTTCCAATGGAGTGCCAACGTTGTTTGGAACCTGTTGAAATGCCTCTTGTCTTAGACTTCCATATTGCATTAATGGATGATAAGTCACTGATAGAGCGCTTGGATGAGGATGCTGATTTCATCGTTTTAGGTGAAAGTGAGTTTACGACGAAAGGTGATTATGATACGCCAGCCTCGATTAACTTGCTCGCACTACTAGAAGATGAACTGTTATTGTTGGTGCCTTTATCTCCCAAGCATGATGCTTGTGAAAATAAACATCAACCTACCATTCAAAATGTTGTTGAAGAAAAACGGGATAATCCGTTTGATGTTTTGGCAGGTTTGAAGGGTAAACTTAACTCATAATTTGTGATATAATTGTGAGATAAGACAACTGAATTTGTTCTGATCCATTTTTTCGATCTTTGTAAGGAGCCATCATGGCCGTTCAGCAAAACCGTAAAAGTCGCTCTCGCCGTGACATGCGCCGTTCACATGACGCTTTAACCGAGAATGCATTAACAGTAGACCAAGCAACTGGTGAAACTCATCGTCGTCACCACGTGACTAAAGACGGTTTCTACCGTGGTCGTCAATTATTCGCTAAAGCAGCTGATGCTGAATAATTGTATGATATGCATTAAGCGTGATGCTTAAGTATAGAAAAAATGGGAGCGAAAGCTCCCTTTTTTTGTTGTTTTTCGCAATTATAAAAATATAAATAACATGTTAAATTTCCGCTCCAGAAATGAGTGAAAACCCAAAAAAGGATTTCTTATGTCTGCTAAACGTCTTGAACAAGTAGCTTTAGCCACAAAAACTGCGTTTGTGTTTCCTGGTCAAGGTTCACAAAAAGTCGGTATGCTTGCTGAACTAGCAGAACAGTTTAGTGGGGTTGGGCAAACCTTTGCTGAAGCTTCAGATGCGCTTGGATTCGATCTGTGGCATATCGCGCAAAGTGGTGAAGGCCTCAACCAAACAGAAAATACCCAACCTGTGTTATTAACTGCCAGTATCGCTCTATGGCGTGTATGGCTTGATTTAGGCGGTCTGGCACCTAAGTATCTTGCAGGACATTCTCTAGGTGAATACAGTGCTTTGGTTGCTGCAGAATCTATGAGCTTGGCAGATGCAGTGAAACTAGTGAATTTGCGTGGCAAACTCATGCAAAGTGCTGTTCCTCAAGGGGAAGGGGCTATGGCTGCAATCCTTGGTTTGGCTGATGAAAAAGTGGTTGAACTTTGCCAAATCGTGAATGCAGAAGGTCAAGGTTCAGTAGAAGCTGCAAACTATAATTCACAAGGCCAAGTCGTGATTGCTGGAAGTACAGCATCTGTACAACAAGTGATGGCTTTGGCAAAAGAGCAGTCTGCTAAAGCAATTGCTTTACCTGTGTCGGTTCCTTCGCATTGTTCATTGATGAAACCTGCTGCTGAAAAATTTGCAGAAGCTTTGGAACAAACTGCCATTGAGCTGCCTACCATACCTGTAATACAAAATGTCAACGCGGGAATAGCTACCGATGTTGCTCAATTGCGTCAGGCGTTAACTGCTCAATTGTACCAATCTGTACAATGGACAGACACGATGCAGTTTTTACAAGACCAAGGTATTCACTACGTTGTTGAGTGTGGGCCTGGTACAGTATTGAGTAATCTCGCGAAGCGTTTACCAAATATAGAAAAAGCTTTTGCTATTGATAGCAAGAGTAAAATGGAAGATGCCCTAAATGCTGTTTTAGTGGCAGAAGGAAAAATTGCATGACACAAGAACGCAAAGTTGCATTAGTAACGGGCGCGAGTCGGGGCATTGGCGCTGCAATTGCCCAGCAACTTATTCAAGACGGTTATTTTGTTGTAGGTACTGCGACATCTGAATCTGGTGCACAAAAGTTAAGTGAAAGCTTTGGTGAGCAAGGTGCAGGTTTAGCTCTCGATGTGCGTAATCTCGATGAGATTGAAGCAGTCGTTTCTCATATTGAACAGAACTATGGCCCTGTGCTTGTTTTGGTTAATAATGCGGGTATCACGAAAGACAATTTATTGCTACGTATGTCAGAAGATGATTGGGATGACATTCTCAACATTCACCTTAAAGCCGTATATCGTTTATCTAAACGTGTGCTTAAAGGTATGACAAAAGCGCGCTTTGGCCGCATTATTAATATTAGTTCTGTTGTTGCACATTTTGCAAACCCAGGTCAGGCGAACTACTCTGCTGCAAAAGCAGGTATTGAAGCGTTTAGCCGTAGTCTTGCAAAAGAGATGGGTAGCCGCCAAATCACTGTGAACAGTGTGGCACCAGGCTTCATTGCAACAGAAATGACAGATGCACTTAGTGAAGAAATTCGCAAAAAAATGAGTGATCAAGTGGCTTTAAATCGCTTAGGCGAGCCACAAGATATCGCAAATGCGGTGAGTTTCCTTGCAAGTGATAAAGCAGGTTACATTACCGGTACGGTATTACATGTAAATGGTGGTTTATACATGGCCTAGGGCTGATGTATAACTTTTAAAAATTTTTATATTCAATTAAACTAGTGGCAAATCAAACGCCACGAGCAATGAGGAGAATTCCTGTGAGCGATATCGAACTACGCGTTAAGCAAGCAGTTGCAGAACAACTTGGTCTTAAAGCTGAAGAGATTAAAAACGAAGCATCTTTTATGGATGACTTAGGTGCTGACTCTTTAGATTTAGTTGAACTTGTAATGTCTTTCGAAAACGACTTCGACATCACTATCCCTGATGAAGATTCAAACGAAATCACTACAGTTCAATCTGCAATTGACTATGTAACTAAAAAACTTGGTTAATTCGCATATTGCTGAATAAAAAGAAGGCCACCGTAAGGTGGCTTTTTTTATTTGAGTAAAATAAAAGAGATACATATTTTTACAAGATCAACCTCAATTGATAGCAGAGGCTTGTCTTTTTTGAAGTATAACAATAAAGGTCAGTTTAATGACTTTACTATAAACAATAATATGAGGACTAAAAGATGGGTCTTTTTGATTTTGTAAAAGGTATTGGTAAGAAAAATACCGCACCAGCAGAACCACAACCAGCTCCGGCAACACCAGCAGAACCTTCTGCACAAGAAATCGCAAATAAATTATTAGGATTAATTAAAAGTTTGGGCCTAGGGGTGGAGGGTTTATCTGTAACGTATAACGGTGCAACTGATACCGCAATCATTAAAGGACAGGTAAAAAGCCAAGCGGATAAAGAGAAAATTATTCTTATTGTTGGGAATATTGATCATGTTGCACAGGTAGATGATCAAATGACCGTTGCAACTCCTGAACCAGAAAGTAAATTCTACACAGTAAAATCTGGTGATAACCTTTCAAAAATTGCGAAAGAATTTTATGGTGATGCGAATCAATACCAAAAAATCTTTGAAGCAAACAAACCAATGCTTAAAGATCCAGATGAAATCTTCCCAGGACAGGTTTTACGTATTCCTCAATAATCGAGGGTAATAAAAAAGGCGCTTTTAGCGCCTTTTTCTTTTTCTAGAATCTTTTTGGTATTTTTTGCCCATTTGCTACAGGAGTCTCGGCGTTCTTTAAGACACCAAATAACCATGTTTCGGCATGCTGTACCGCAATTTTTAAAGAATCACCTAAAGCCAAACGACCAGCAATAAAACTGGCTAAAGAACATCCTGATCCGTGATACTCACCGTCTAAGCGGGGGCAACTACTGCTCGCCGCAAGTTCACCATTAATATATAAACTATTTTTAATATAATCTGGTGTATCTTCGTGTCCACCTTTGACTAAGACAGCTTTTGCGCCCATTTCAAATAGCTTTTGCGTTGCTTGTTCTAAGTCATCGATGCCCGTGAGAGCACGTAATTCGACTGTATTTGGAGTAATAATAGTGGCTAGGGGAATAAGCTCAACGAAAGCTTTGACAAGAGTTGCTTGATCACCTAAAGAACCCCCGCTGTTTGCCACTAAAACAGGATCGAGTACATATTGATATTCTGGATGGGCACGAAGAAACTTCGCTAAAGCAGCAATGTTATCTGTGGTGCCAAGCATGCCTGACTTAACGCATTTAATCGGTAAATCACCTACAACTGCATTTGCTTGAGCTAATAATAGTTCTTTTGAGGTTGCTTCGAAGCCAAATACTTGTTGTGAGTTTTGTATGGTGAGGGCTGTACATGCAATGGCTGCATGAGCACCACTTTGTCCAATCGCTTCAATATCAGCTTGTAAACCTGCACCACCTGAAGGGTCTAAACCCGAGAAACAAAGTACGGTTGGACGCACGGTTATTTCCTTTTCAATTTAAATTTACGTTAGTATAAGAGAGTTTGATTAAACTCTCGACTAATTGAATTAAATACTTTACTGGGTTAATGATTGAATGGCTATAAAACATATTTTGATTGATTTGGATGGAACACTAACAGACCCAAAAGTTGGTATTCATACTTCAATTCGTTATGCAATGGATAAGTTGGGCTTTCCATTGGCTGCCGATTTAAATATTGACTGGACAATTGGGCCTCCTTTAAAAGCCTCATTAGCAAAACTATTAGCCACTCATGATGATGCTTTGGCTGAACAAGCTTTACTTGCTTATCGTGAGCGTTTTTCAGTTACAGGTTTATTTGAAAATGAAGTATATCCATCAGTTGCGCAAACACTTAATGCATTGAAAGAAGATGGGTATCGTTTATTCGTCGCAACCGCTAAACCAACTATTTATGCAAAACGTATCTTAGATCATTTTGATTTAAGCCAATATTTTGTAAATATTTATGGTAGTGAGTTAACTGGAGAACGTACCAATAAAGCTGAACTTATTCATTATATTCTTGAACGTGAGCAATTAAACTCAGAAGAATGTTTAATGGTAGGTGACCGTCAATATGATGTTTTAGGTGCTCGCCACAATGGTATTGAGGCGGTCGCTGTGACTTATGGTTACGGAACACCAGAGGAACTTAAGCAAGCACAACCTAAAGCAATGATTAAGCAATTTTCTGAACTTTTGGAATACGTTGAAGATCAGGCAACACAAAAGAAAGTATCTTAAATATTAGTAAATTTTAATTTGAAGGTTTGGCTTTGATCTAAAGCCAAACCTTTTTTATTTAAATACCGTGTTGTTGGCGGTATTGAACGAGTTCTTCAATCGTAATCACGGTTAAATGATGAGTTTGGGCATATGCCAAAACTTGAATACCTGATGCCATCGTGCCATCTGGGTTGGTTAGTTCACATAACACGCCAGCAGGTTTAAGCCCTGCTAGTCTTGCTAGATCAATTGTTCCCTCAGTATGACCTCGACGAGTAAGGACTCCACCATTACGTGCACGTAATGGGAAAACGTGACCCGGACGATTTAAGTCACTTGCAACAGCACCATCTTTAATAGCAGTTTGAATAGTTGTTACACGGTCTTTAGCCGAAACACCTGTCGTAACACCTTGGGCTGCTTCAATAGTCACTGTGAAAGCCGTATGAAACTGGCTTGAGTTTTGAGAAACCATTGGAGGAAGTTCTAAATGATCTGCTAACTCTTCTGTAAGGCATAAACATACAATACCTGAGCCATCACGAATCATACGTGCCATTGTTTCAACAGTTAGAGTTTCGGCTGCAACAATTAAATCTGCTTCATTTTCACGATCGAAGTCATCCATAACCAAGACAGGTTTGCCTTGACGGATATCTTCTAATGCTTGTTGAATACGTTGTTCAGCAGGAGAGAGGGCTGAGAAAAAAAGTTCTGGTTGAATTAAGCTAGACATAATGAAACGCTCTCGTAAAAATACGGTTGAACATTTCAGGACTGATGTAAAAACAGGCTGGCACTGAAATAAAACGGATTTATCCCAGTTCGTCGTCTTCTTTCATCCGGACTATACCGTCGGCTTTGGAGTCTCACCAAATCTGCTCAAATTATAAAATTTAAGCTCGTGGGCTTGTTAATTTATCAATAAAAATTAACTTTACCACCGGTGGGGAATTACACCCCGCCCTGAAGCGATGGGTTTTATTATAGCGCGCTTGATAAAATTGGCTAGATGCTTTTGTAGAATGCTAAGTTTCTTTATGAATAAGTATTTTCATAAATCGAAATAGGCTTTTTAACAAGAGCTTACTTGTTGATATGAAAATGGAATGCTATGTTTTTTATAGAAAATTATAAATAAAATAGGTGTTTCATGCAGATAAGAGATGATTATCCCCTTAGGAATACTTTATTTATTCAGCATCTCCATATTTTTAGTTATGTATTTATGGCGGTCAGTATTCTTTATTTAATTGCTGCTAATTGGCTAATGCTTCCAGACAGCATCCAGCTAACCATCCCGCCACTTATATTACTTGTGACAGCATGGATCAGTATAAAAGATACTTTAAGTGAAGGAGTTAGGCAGACTTTACATGGTATTTGCGGCTTGATGGTAGGCTTAAGTTTGGCTGTAATCGGGCAGGTCTATCAAACTGGGGCAGACAGTTATTTACTTTTCCTGATTTGGACATTGCTGTTATTACCTTGGCTATATCGACCAAATATTGGAATCTTTGCTTTAATTTGTATTACTAGCCAACTTACACTTTTTTTATTTTTTAAGCAGACTTTTTGGTTGGAAAAGTTTCCTTATTTATATCTGTTTGCTTTAAATTTATTAAGCCTTATAGAATTTTGGGTATGTATAAAGAAGTATCGTGCTTTACGTTTCGTCTTTATCGCTTGGTTTGCAGTCATTTCAATCATTGGAATGATCCAATATCTATCTGGTGAAAATATTCCTTATCTGATCTCTGCTTTCTTTTCAGGAATAATCGGTTTTTATTATTTCTTCAAAAAAGATGATCAATTATGTGCCAGCTTAATGGCCGCTGTTCTTGGCGTGACTGCAACAATATGGCTTGTAGGTAGAATCAATGACTTATTTAAAGATTCAAATGAGTTCATTTTTTTATTCATTGCAAGCATTATTTTTATCTGGTTTGCGCTGATTAGTTATTTTTTAATAAAAATTTTTCGTCAAAGCCGCTTTTATATAATTCCTTTAGCTATTGGAGCTTGGCTTGCTGGATTGGCCCTTGCTGCTTTTACTCTCGTGTTCTGGGAAGCTGTTTCTTTAATTGTAGGAGTTGTTTTTGTTTGTATAGCTTCTATTTTATTGAAAAAATCTCAACACTACTTCATTCGGCAATTTGCCTATTGTTTATTCATAAGTGGTCAGACTGCTTTTTTGTTTCATCTAGAGTCTGAAACAGATCAGATGTTATGGGTGCTAATTGCACAGATTTTTATTCTCTGTATAAGTTATTTTTTTAAACCCCATTGGTTCTTTATTTTAATTCAAATGCTTGCTACTTATGGCATAGCATTTATTTACTTATTACAAATGGATCACTCATTGTGGTCGGTAAACTCCACTCAGACCTATTTAAATTTAACCCTGCTCAGCTATTTTGTTTTTAGTTTGGTGTTCTTGCCGAAGGCTAAATCGATAGTTCAATATGAGCGTAGTATCTATTTATGTGTGCTTGCGGTAGTTGTGGTAGCTTCTTTCTTTGATACTTTTATGGGACTGGTTCTAGATAGTTCGGAAGATCGGCAGATATGGATTTTCTATTTATTACCTAGTCTTTGGTTGCTTTGCTTTGGTATTTTTTATTTGTATAAGCAGTTGCATGGAGTAGTGTTTTTCGCATTCTTACTTTTTGGTGTATTGCTCATTGCACTTGGCTATTTTGAAGTTTTCATTTTATTTATCATTCTAACATGGGCGATAAAAAAGAAAGATTATATTGTTTATGGTGTCACTCTAGCAGTATTTGCTTTAGTACTTTGGCAGCTTTATTACAACTTACAAATAACTTTTTTGGCAAAGAGTGCATCGATTTTGATTTCTGGTCTTGTTCTATGGGCTTTATATTGGTTGCTCCACCAAGAAAATCAACGCCATCTTATTGAAGGAGAAAAATAATGAAGAAATATTTTTCTCTTATTCTGGCTATAGCTACCACATTATTTTTTGTGGGATTGATAGCGAAAAATGAATGGCATCTGGATCATAGTAAAAGTATTTTTATTGAGCTTAAGCCAGTTGATCCGCGTTCAATTTTACAAGGTGACTATATGGCACTGGCTTATGAGTTAAATTTGCAAACTTCTAAACCTCTTGCTGAAAATGAAACTCTAAATCAGAGAATCTTTAATCATGCATCTATTTACACAAAAGTTATTTTGGATTCACACAATAAAGTAATTCGTACCACTCTAGAACCTAACAATTTATCTGCTGAGCAGAGCTTAATTTTAAAAAATCCTGAAAACCGATATCAAGCTTTATATCCTGCATCTCGGAGTTTCTTATTTGCCGAAGGTCTAGCTCAATGCTATCAGAAAGCAAAGTATGCTGAATTTAAGGTAAATACAAAAGGAGAGGCGATTCTGTTTGATTTGCGAGGAGAGGAGCTTCAGCCTTTGAATTGTAAACAGCAAAAGAATTGGTGGGAAGGAACTATTAAGGATTTATAAAATGATAAAAGCCCGTCAATGCGGGCTTTTTTTATTCTAAGAATAAATTAGGCAACTTGAACAGGAATACAATTCGCTGTGTGGTTGACTGTATTATTTGGGTTAGCATAGACCAAACGTGGTTTATGAATATTTGCTTCAGCTTCAGTAAAATCACCAAATGTAGCAATAATCACTAAATCACCGACATCTGCTTGATGGGCAGCACCACCATTTACTGAAATAATTCCAGAGTTATCTTCACCACGAATTGCATAGGTCGTGAAGCGTTTGCCATTGGTTACATTCCAAACATGAATTTCTTCATATTCACGAATACCAGCTAAGTCCATCAATACGCCATCAATTGCACAAGAACCTTCATAGTGAAGTTCAGCATGGGTTACAACTGCGCGGTGAATTTTGCATTTTAATAAACGAGATAGCATGGCTAGCGTCTCCTGAGTAGACCTAAGAATAAGATCTTATGGTGAAATCTTTAGCTTTTGGCAAAGTGGCTGATGCGCATTTTGCTCCTAAAAAAGCAAGATAGCAAGCTTGATTGTTCAACAATTTAAGTTGGTTTATACGCATTAATTTGATTCATGGCTTGTGGAACTTGTCCTTGAACAAGTAATTTCACTTTAGAAAGGGCATGATCAATTGCTGCATCCATCAGACTTTGTTCACTACTTGGTGCTTTCCCAAGTACATGACCTGAAACTCGCTCTTTTGAGCCAGGATGTCCGATACCAATACGTAAACGATGAAAATTTGGACCAATATGAGGGACAATGTCACGTAAACCGTTATGACCACCATGTCCTCCGCCTGTTTTTAGACGAATTACACCAGGGTTCATATCAAGTTCATCATGAGCAATCAAAATTGCTTCAGGAGCAATTTGATAAAATTTTGCAAATGGAACTACACTTTGTCCAGAACGGTTCATAAATGTAGTGGGTAGAAGTAGACGGACATCGTGTCCTTCTATATTACCACGTCCGCTGATTCCGTGAAATTTCGGATCATTTTTTAATGTAATGCCATATTTATTAGCAAGCTGTTCAATGAACCAAAAGCCTGCATTATGGCGGGTTTGGGCATATTCTGAACCAGGATTGCCCAAACCAACAATTAGCGAAATATTTGACACTAATCTACGCCTTTCAACACTTATGCGCGTTTGAAGTCAGCGTGCATAGGAGTGTTTTTAGCTGGGTGACGTTGTAACGCTTGGATTTTAACGTTTTCAACTTTGTCGCCAACTTGGATTTCTATAACTTCTTCAAAGAAAGCATTGTTTTCTAAAGCTTTTACAAGCTGACGAAGTTCTAAAGTAATAGCTACAGGCTCAGCATTGCCACCATAAATGATAGCTGGAATTAATGCTTCGTGACGAAGGCGGCGGCTCGCACCTTTCCCTTGTTTGTCTTCAGCACGCGCTTGAGCGTTTAATACGAAGTTTGACATGAGTAAATCCTCATTAAAGTTAAATAGACTAAACTTGCGACCAGTTTAGTGATAGAAAACCCCAGCCAAGGCCAGGGTTCATAAAAGCTGCGATATTATAAACTATCGAACATCGCACTGATAGATTCTTCGTTATTAATACGACGAATCGTTTCAGCAACCATGCTAGCAACAGAAACCTGACGGATTTTGCCCAAGGTTAATGCTTCTTCAGAAAGAGGAATAGTGTCAGTGACAACTAATTCATCAATAACTGAATTACGTAAGTTTTCAATAGCCTTGCCAGAAAGTACAGGGTGAGTTGCGTATGCAACTACACGGCGTGCACCAAATTGCTTAAGCGCATCAGCTGCTTTACACAATGTACCGGCAGTATCAACCATGTCATCTACGATAACGCAATCACGATCTTTTACGTCACCAATTAAATGCATAACTTGCGATTCATTGGCTTTTTGACGACGTTTATCAATAATTGCTAAATCGATGTCACCCATCTGTTTGGCAACGGCACGAGCACGTACTACGCCACCAACGTCAGGAGAAACCACCATAAGGTTATCATGCGATTGTTGACGTAAGTCAGCAAGTAAAGCAGGAGTACCATAGATGTTGTCGACTGGAATATCGAAGAAACCCTGAATTTGGTCAGCATGTAAGTCAATCATTACGACACGATCAATACCAACAGTGGTAAGCATGTCTGCAACAACTTTAGCTGTAATCGGCACACGTGCAGAACGTGGGCGACGGTCTTGGCGAGCATAACCAAAATACGGGATAACGGCTGTAATACGACCAGCACTTGCACGACGCAAAGCATCTGCCATAACCAAGATTTCCATAAGGTTATCATTGGTAGGGGCACAAGTAGGCTGAACGATAAATACGTCTTTACCACGAACATTTTCAGTAATTTCTACTGAAATTTCTCCATCAGAAAAGTGACCGACTGATGCCGCACCTAGAGGGATATGTAAGTGACTTACGACTTTTTGAGCGAACTGTGGATGAGCATTTCCACTAAAAACGACAAGATTGGGCATGAAGCACCCTTGGCGGTTGGTATGTAATTAAATAGATGGCAGGGGCGGCTGGATTCGAACCAACGGATGCCGAGATCAAAACCCGGTGCCTTACCACTTGGCGACGCCCCTAATGCGGCAGAACTTTAATATTTTTGCAATGCAATGTCAAGATGAATCAACAAAAAGCATAGCAATTAAGTCTGTCTTTAAAATAAGAGAATGGCAGGGGCGGCTGGATTCGAACCAACGGATGCCGAGATCAAAACCCGGTGCCTTACCACTTGGCGACGCCCCTAAATTCGATGATATATATGATGGCAGGGGCGGCTGGATTCGAACCAACGGATGCCGAGATCAAAACCCGGTGCCTTACCACTTGGCGACGCCCCTAATATAATCATCATTACAGGTGAGGTTGGCAGGGGCGGCTGGATTCGAACCAACGGATGCCGAGATCAAAACCCGGTGCCTTACCACTTGGCGACGCCCCTAACGTGTAACCTTAAAATGATTAAGAGGAGATTCTTTTAAACTATTTACCAAGTAAGATTTACATGGTGAATGTTTAAGAATTTCATCAATATTCATTTCATTCGTTACTTCAATAAAAACACAAGCACCTGTACCTGTAAGCTTTGCTTGACCAAACTGATCTAAATATTGCATTGCTTCTTCTACTTCAGGGTATAACTGTCGGGCCAATGGCTCAAAGTTATTTCCAAAATTAGAAGGTTCTAACTGATAGGCGCAAAATTTAGTGGTCTTAGAGTCTCTTGTCAATGTTTTTTGTGAAAAAAGCAATTGAGTGCTGATAAAACAATCAGGTTTTAAAATAATGAACTGTTTTTGATCTAAGTCTATGAATGATAAATGTTCACCAATACCTTCAGCCCATGCATTTTTACCATAAATAAAAATAGGAACATCGGCACCGAGCTTTACGCCATAGTCTGCAAGTTGTTCTTTATTTAGACCACATTTCCATAATTGATTTAACACAATCAGGGTTGTGGCAGCATTGGATGAACCTCCGCCCAGACCTGCACCCATTGGAATATTTTTTTCAATTTTGATGTTTAGACCGCAGAATTTTTTTGCATGCGGTCTTAGTATTTGAGCAGCCCGATAAATCAGGTTTTCTTCAGGTTGAACTTCACTCAATCCATCAATTTCGATTTGTTCATCTAAAGTCGGTGTAAATATCATCCAATCATATAAATCAATGAGTTGGAAAATGGTTTGTAATTCATGATAACCATTTTCACGACGTCCTGTAATATGTAAAAACAGGTTGAGCTTAGCTGGAGAAGGAACTCGAATCATAGATTTATATAATTAGACTTAGCGGTTTTGGATGACCATTGTAATACGGTTTTCTTTATCTTCAGCAAGAGCTTGCTTTAAAACCAGTTTGTTTGGCAAAGTTTGTTCACCATCATAACTGAAATTAACTGTCCAGCCGTCTTCAATGAGTTGGTTTACACGATTTTCATTATCTTTACTGATTTGAGCACTTAAAGTTGCGGGTTTGGCCAATATCCAACTTGTTAAGTGAGTAATTGGTGCTTGCCAACCAGTTGCACGCTCTAAAAGTTCTTCTGGAGAGGCCGCAGTAATTAACCCTGTTTTAGCACTATTTAACTTCACTTCACCGGGTTTACCCTGAATTTGGGTTTTTCCTACACCTAAAATGCCGCTTAATTCAATATCAAAATTATCTTGTTGTTGAACCCACGTGAAAAATGCACTACCAGTTTGCTGTGGCGTGCGAACCCCGATCTTACCTTGTAAATTAAAGTGTTTTTCATCTTGAACTTGCTGGGTAACCGCGGGTTTAGGTTGAGTAAAATGCTGACAACCGGTTAGAAATAATACACTTGATCCACAGATCGCTGTGCACAGTTGGGCAAATTTGCTCATATGTTTAACTCTTTTTTGCAGATGTAGGTAAAATTAACGCATCAAGCTGTTGTAATTGTGGATCATTGGCATGTTTTTGTTTCAGTTGTTGTAACACCGCGCTAAATTGAGTTAATGATCCTTGCATATACAATGCTTTAGCATAACGAACGCCAATATTTACATTATGGCTGAGTTCATAAGCCTTGCCTAAAGCTTCTGCTGCACCTTCATAATCATTCTGTAAAAATGCAATATAGCCAAGTGTATCTAGAATTGAGGCTTGTTCCGGCGCATATTCTAATGCTTGTTCTGCATATTGACGTGCTTCTTTTAACCTACGGTTTTGCAGGGCTAGTGTATAGGCATACGCATTTAGGTAAGTTGGGCTATTGGGCTCAAGTTGTAATAATTGCTTTAATGTTTTATCGAGTTTATCGCGGTCAGTATATGGATCAAGTAATAAAACTTCTGCATAAATGAGTTCTGGATCATCCTGTAAATTCTTTATCGCTTCATCTAATAAATTTAAGGCAGCTTTTTTATTGCCCATTTTCTTTAAAATTTCAGCTTGAGCTTGATATAAGAAGCTTGCATGTTGAGGGTAATTTACGCGTTCTTGAGTGAGGAACCGTAAAGCATCGTGTAAATTATCCTGCTTATCATAAATCGCAATCAAATTACGTCTTGAAACAACGTATAAACTGCCATCAACTAAGCGATAGTAAGCTTTTGCTGATTCATAATGTTGTTTGCGTTCTGCATTAATTGCTAAATAGTAATAAGCCTCATTTTGGTATTTTGCAGAGTTTCGTAGGTCAACAAGATATTGTTCTGCTTTGTCATATTGTTTTAAATCAATGCTGGTTAAGCCTGCAATAAACAATGCTTCTTCAGCTTTGGGATTAGCCTCTATAACGTTTTCAAGCTTTTCTAAAGCCAGTTGAGATTGATTAAGTTGTATAAGGTAACGGATTTCAGCTAAACGAATATCTAAATTTTTCTTATATTTACGGCTGGACTTTGCATACCATTTAAGCGCACCTTCTTGATCGCTAAGAGCAATGAGTAGGTTTGCTTTCATTAAAATAAAGCTCGTCACTTTAGGACGTCGGCGTAGTGCCTTGTTAATGTTGGTTAGAGCAGATTCTAATTGGCCATTTTGGGCTTCTAGGTTGGCGATAAGAGCTAAAATAGAAGGGTTGTTTTTTTCAGAGCTAGAACGTAAAGCTGTTAATAATACTTCTCGATCTTGAGCATTTTCTGGGGCAATACTCGCTAAAATTTGTTCTAAATCGGCAGTAGGATCTATTTTTAAAATTTTATCTAATGTTTCAGCGGCAAGCTGGTATTCATGTGTTTTTAAAGCAATATGTGACAAATAGAATAAAGCAGGTACATCTTTGGGTTCTTGGGCTACCCAATGTGTAGCAATGTTTAAAGCGGCTTGAAAATCATTATATTCAAGCGCAACATCTAAAGCTCGTTGTTTAATTGAAGTAGAGTTACTTTTAATTGCGAGTACTGTGTAATTGTGCAAAGCGTTAGGAATGTCATCATAAGCCAGAGCAAATTCAGCGACCATAGTTTGCTCTAATGCCTGATCAAATGAATGCACGGCATAGGTCTCTTGCACAGGGCGTGCATAGACATGCGAGGACATGCTACCTAACAATAAGAATGTGGTAGAATACTGTCTTATCGAAGCACCGTTAAAATTAATACGGCTATTCATTTGACGCAATTTTTATTGATCCAAAGTAATGCTTTTTATGACACCGATGTTGCACAATAGCATAAATTTAGCGAAATGATGATCTGATATGTCTTTCTTTGCATTGGGTGTCAACCATCAAACAGCTTCTGTCGAACTCCGCGAACAAATTGCTTTCAATGCAGAGCGATTAAGTCGTTTGCTTGCCGAACAAAGCCATCACCAAAGCTTAAAGGATTTGGTGGTCGTTTCGACGTGTAACCGTACAGAAGTTTATGCCATGGCGGAAAATGCTGAAAGCCTTCTGAAATGGTTAGCTGATGCCAATAATATTGATGTACAGCACTTAATTCATCATGTTTATCGTTACGAGAACACGCAGGCAATTACACATTTAATGCGAGTAGCGAGCGGCTTAGACTCTCTCATGCTCGGTGAGCCGCAAATTTTAGGGCAAGTTAAAAGTGCTTTGGCATTGTCTAAAGAAGCCCAAACGGTCTCTCCTGAATTAAACAGTGTTTTTGAATATGCTTTTTATGCAGCTAAACGTGTACGTTCCGAAACTGCGGTGGGCAGCCATGCCGTTTCGATGGGGTATGCGGTTGCACAATTAGCTTTACAGGTTTTTAGTAAGCCCGAAAAACTTACTGTGATGGTTGTTGCTGCGGGTGAAATGAATAGCTTGGTTGCTAAACATTTGGCTGAAATGGGCGTCGCTAAAATTATTATTTGTAATCGTAGCCGTGAGCGTGCTGATCAACTGGCTCAAGAGATTTCACATCAGGCTGAAGTTGAAATTATTGATTTTTCAGCATTGGCTGAAAACTTGTATCGTGCTGATGTTGTGTCTAGCTGTACTGGTAGTCTATATCAAGTGATTGCTTATCCTGATGTTAAGGCCGCATTAAAGAAACGTCGCTATCAACAAATGTTAATGGTTGATTTAGCTGTACCCCGTGATATAGATCCTAAAGTTGAAGCGCTTGATGGCGTCTATTTGTATGGTGTTGATGATTTACAAAGTGTGATTGAGGAAAACCTAGCTCAACGTCGTCAGGCGGCTGTTGAAGCGGAAGTGATGGTGAATCAATTAGCTACTCAGCTTATTACTCATCAAAAAGTTAAAGAGGCGGGCAGCACAATTCATGCTTATCGCCAACATAGTGAAGAAGTTAGTCAACAAGAGCTGACGCATGCATTAGAGGCTTTGCATCACGGTGAGAATGCTGAGCAGGTATTGCAGCAATTCGCGCATCGTTTGACGCAAAAGCTTATGCATCCAACATCTATTTTGCTACGCGAAGCTGCCAAGGCAGAAAATCCTGATTATTTTGAATGGTTACAACAGCATTTACAGGATGTGTTTGATCATGAGCGTAAGTCAAAACATTAAGACAAGAGTCTTAAACTAATTTGTTTGGTTAATTCATTAAGCTGTTGTCTTAAATTTCGTGATTCAATTAGAGAAATTGGTGATTTAAGTTTCTGACGTAAATATCTTTCTTTTAAGCCTAAAGCATATTCTTGGGCTAACTTGTCGGCCACTTCTGGTGCCTGAGTTAATGCCTGAATATTGGTTCTTTGCATAATATCGGCAATTTCATGGCAATAGCTGCTACAAGCACCTAAAACATAATATGTTGCCAGCTCTTGATCATCCGGTAAGTCATCAAAAATACGATTTAAAATTGCCAGTACTTTTGCTAATAATTCATCTTGATGAATATAAGCACGTAACCCTTCAAAATGAATATAAAGAAAAGGGTGGTGCATCAAAATTGCGATCGCAAAGTCTTCATCTTTAGTATGAATGTTAAATGAGAGCGAGGCATCATGACTGATTTGTGGTGTAAAACGTTTACCCAGTCCAAGTTTTTCACGGAAAGATTGATTGAGTAAATAACGGAAAGAGCCCTGTTTGGGTAATAGTTCAGTCAGTTCTCTGAGCTCACCCATGACCAAGCTTTTGCCTTCAGGTGTACTAATGTCATGTTGACCTGTTAAATGGGCAAAGACAAAATCAGACAAAAGAGGGGACTGTTGTAATAGTTTTTGGAAATTTTCAAGCCCTTCACGACGGATCAGAGAGTCGGGGTCGTGGTCATTCGGTAGTACGAAAAACTTGAGTTCGCGTCCATCATTGAGAAGTGGTAAAGCGATTTCTAACGTTCTGCGTGCTGCTTTTTGACCTGCAGCATCACCGTCAAAAGCAATGGTAATACGGCTATTTTGTTTAAATAAAATATTAAGGTGTTCGGTATTACTTGCAGTCCCTAAAGTCGCTACAGCCCCTGTAATGCCATATTGCTGAAGTGCAATGACATCCATATAGCCTTCAACCATTAACCAGTCGCTAGATTTGAGTTTTCTACCTTCATAAAGCCCGTAAAGTAGCTGATTTTTATGGAAGACCTCTGAGTCAGGCGAGTTAATGTATTTGGGTTTTGTTTCATCATTCAAGGCACGTCCACCAAAACCAACGACGCGGCCTTTCGGGTCTCGAATCGGAAAAATCACACGGTCACGTAATAAGTCAAAATCACGACCATTATCGCTTGAACGGATAAGTCCAAGCTGCTTTAAACCATCAATGTCATAAGGAAAAGCTTTTTCTAGGTGTTGCCAATCTTCTGGTGCATAGCCTAAGCGCCAAAATTGAATCGTCTGATTAGTTAAGCCACGTTGTTTAAAATAGTTTTTTGCTTTTTGACTGTTAGGTAATTGGTGTTCATAGAACTGGGCAATATTTTCCAGTAAGTCATATAAATTACCTTCTTGAACAGGTTCCTCAAAGTTGAAAGGCTGTTCAAATTGGGCAAAAGGGTCGTCAAAAAATACTGGTTCAAGCGAGTTGTAGCTGTCATCTATTGGTTGCTGAGGAGCCACGGGCTCCGCCGTATTTGCTTTAGCAACTGGTGGCTTGGTAACCTGACGGGTATAAGATAGTTTTTTGTTTTCGGTATTATCTTTGGGCAGTTCGACTCCAGCGCTACTCGATAACTCTTTCATTACATCTATAAAGTTTCGGTTATCAATGTCCATCAGAAAACGGATCGCGTTACCGTTGGCCTGACAGCCAAAGCAGTGATAATACTGCTTGTCTCGATAGACGTGGAACGATGGAGATTTTTCTTGATGAAAAGGGCAACAGCCGGAATATGTACGTCCCGTCTTTTTCAGTTTCACACGCTGACCAATCAGATCGACAATATCTGTGCGATCTAAAATTTGATCAATCGTATGTTGTGGAATTGCCATAATTCAGATAACCGTATTAAAACTGATGAGAGAGTGATTCAGAATATTCTGACATGATGAGGCAAGATCTATCCAATAAATATTTTAATATTTTATAAAAACAAACAGGCAAGTGATATCACTTGCCTGTTTGTTGGTGTTTTTTAAAGCTTAAACTTAGTGAGCAGCGTCATCTGCACCTTGTTTCGCATCATCTGATTGAGAATCAGTTGATGTATCTGTAGAGGTAACAGCAGGAGCAACAGTTGTATTTTCTGCTGCTTGTGGCTCAGGTTTGTCTAATAAACCAAAGCTTAAACGGTTTGTCCAACTACGTTCTGATTTCGGTGCTTCAACTTGTGTTTTCTCTGGTTCAGCAGTTTCTTCTTTATCTGAATTGCCAATTAAACCGAAGCTAACACGATTAAGGAAGCCACGTTTTGGAGCTTCTGATTCACTTGTGCTTTCTGGTGTTGCGGCAGTAGATTCACGACCAAAAATACCTAAGGTTGCACGGTTAATCCAGTTACCTTCTTTACGAGCAGCACGCATGTTAACTGTGCCGTCTTTTTTCACCAAGTTAGGGTAATTAAGTTTTAAAACTTCAATATATTGTTGTGAAGTCGCTTTATCACCTAATTGGTTATAGCTATATGCCAAAGTCGCTAATGCTTCTGGAACTTGAGGAGTTTGTGGATAGTGTTCAATTACCCATTGCGAACGTTCGGCAGCTGCGATCCACGCTTTACGTTTAACGTTAAAACGCGCAGCAGTCATTTCATTTTCAGCAAGTTCTTGTCCAATAAATTTCATGCGCTGAGCGGCATCAACAGAGTATTGGCTACTTGGGAAACGACGAATTAAATCAACAAAGTTCTGATAAGCAACTTTTAAATAACTCACATCACGATGAGATTGTTGCAGAGATGTATAGCGCATTAAACTGTCGTAGTTTTGCTCCATATTCGATACAGCACGAACATAATAAGCATAATCCACATTTGGATGCTGAGGATTTAAACGAATAAAACGTTCCGCTAAGGCAATCGCGCCTTCATAATCTTTTTGCTTAAATTTCGAATAGAGAAGTTCAAGTTGTGCTTGTTGTGCGTATTGTCCAGTCGGATAATAAGTATCGATTGCTTCTAAAGACTTGGTCGCATCAAGATATTGACCACGGTCAAGCGACTTTTGGGCCTTTTCGAAGTAAGCTTGTTCACTAGATTGTGGGCCACTATCGACCACTTCTTTTTTACTTGGATTGCTGCTACAGCCCACAAATGCAGACGCTAAACCTAAAGATAAGGCAAGCATCGTAATTTTATAACGTGGTAGCGACATAAAAACTCCTCTGTTATGTTGGGCAATGAGCTACAATTGCGCTATTAAACCACTTTTATCTCAATGATCAAATGACTTCAGCACAATCTTCAAACACAAACTTATCTGAAACCGACTTCAATTTACTTGAAGATTCTGAGGATGCAGATAACCATACTTCTGATACAACTGCAACACGTTTATCGTTGCAAGTTCAGCTAGATGAAAGCTATCTGGGGCAACGTATCGATCAGGTAGCAGCCTTGGTGTGGAATGAGTTTTCACGTGAAAAGCTTAAACAATGGTTGAAGGATGGCCATCTGTTGGTGAATGGTAACATTGTCAAGCCAAAGCACCGTTGTGAAGGGACAGAACTGCTTACACTCGAAGTTGAGCTCGAAGCTCAGACCACGAGCCAACCTGAAAATATTCCACTTAATATTGTCTATGAAGATGACGACATTTTAGTCATCAATAAACCTGTCGGCATGGTAGTACATCCAGGGGCGGGCAATAGCTCTGGAACTTTAGTGAATGCCTTGCTTTATCACTTCCCAAAATTGTCGGAACTTTCTCGCGCTGGTTTAGTACATCGTATTGATAAAGATACAAGCGGTTTGTTAGTGGTTGCTAAAAGTCTTGAGGCACAATTTTCTTTAAGTAAACAATTGGCAAATAAATCGGTTTACCGCGTATACGACTTAGTTGTTTATGGAAATATTATTGCTGGCGGTACTATTGATGAACCTATCAAACGTCATCCAGTTGACCGTGTGAAAATGGCGATTTTACCGGGTGGGCGCGATGCAGTGACCCATTACAATGTAAAAGAACGCTTTAAAGATTTTACTCGCGTACAAGCTCGTCTTGAAACAGGTCGAACTCATCAAATTCGTGTGCACTTTAGTTATATCGGTTATGGGCTTATCGGCGATCAGATTTATATGAACCGTGTACGTGTACCTGCAGGGGCGTCTGAATTACTCATTGACACTTTACGTGGTTTTAAACGCCAAGCGTTGCATGCAGCTAAATTGGGCTTAAAACATCCTCGTACTGGTGAAGAAATGCTATTTGAAGCGCCGTGGCCTGAAGATTTTACACATTTAGTGAATGTGTTACGTTCAGAAAACGCTGCATATTAAGGACGCGTATATGGAATTTGTTCAAGGATTACCTCAAGGTGTATTTGTAGGGCAGACACGTGTTCAACATCTTTTGGCATTACCAACGGATCAACTTGAGTTGTCTGGCTTTAATCTGGCTTTACATGTCAACGATGAGGCACAACGTGTTCAGCAACATCGCATGATATTGTTAGATGAGTTTGCGAAGTTCGGTGTTAAAAAAATGACATGGATGACTCAAACACATAGTACGATTTGCCATACAGTAAATGAACAAATTCCTTTTAAGGCTTTAATTGGTGATGGTTTGGTCACTCAAACCAAAGGTCATGCTTTAATGATGATGACCGCTGATTGTTTACCTGTCGTGTTAGGAAATGCTGAAGGTACGGAAGTCGCAAACTTGCATGCGGGTTGGCGTGGTTTAGCAGGTGGGATTGTTGAAAATACAGTTGCCGCGATGCAGAACCCTCCAACTTGGGCATGGTTAGGAGCTGCGATTAGTCAACCTTGTTTTGAAATTGGGGCTGAAGTAAAGGCTGCTTTTTGTGATAAATATCCAGAGTTAGAAATAGCTTTTGTTGAGGGGGCAGCTCCAAATAAATTTCATGCAGATTTATATGCAATTGCGCGTTTTATTTTGCAGAGTCTAGGTGTGAAACAGGTTTTAGGTGGAGATCAATGTTCTTATCAACAGAGCGATGATTATTTTTCTTATCGCCGTGATGCGAAGACTGGACGTATGGCTACCTTTGTTTTTATATAAGCTTTATAAACATAAGTAAATTTACTCTCTTATTTTGTCGTAATTAAACAGAATAAGAGAGTGTTTATTGAGTTTGAAAATATTACGATTGTGAACCGTATTGAAACGCTTGTATTTCATATTTATAGATGTAGGTTTAGCAAGCGCTAATAAAATGATAAAATAGAAAAAATCGCTCAAAATTTTAATCTTATGTCTTTGCCTGAAAAACATCTCTCTATTGTCTACCACAGTCCATATGGTCATACCGCCAAGGTAGCTTTCGCTATTGCTGCTGGTGCAGAGGTGATGGGAGTAAAAGTACATCTAATGAATATTGAGCATATTGATTGGGATGCGCTTGATGCATCACAAGGTATTGTTTTTGGATCTCCTACCTATATGGGTAGTATGACTGCCGACTTTAAAAAGTTTATGGACAGTACTTCTAAGCGTTGGAAAGAGCGCTTATGGCAAGGCAAGCTTGCGGCTGGCTTTGCAAATTCGGGCGGATTGAGTGGCGATAAACTAGCGGTCTTACAACAATTAAATATTTTTGCTATGCAACATGGCATGTTGTGGTCAGGTTTACCTTTAATGACCACCGGGCATAGTGAAAAAGATTTAAACCGATTATCGAGTTGTTTAGGTTTAATGACCCAGTCAGATAACGCCCCTGTTGAAGTTACCCCCCCACAAGGTGACTTGGATACAGCTAAATGGTTTGGTGAATATATTGCTGGATTACTTTATCGCATAAGTTAAAATAAGTATTTGATTTTATATAAATAAATATTTAATTTTTAATCTAATTACAAAAACCTTGTATTTTTTTTATTCTTTTTTGATTATTTTTTACCAAATGGTTTATTTGGACAATGATGTCCAAAACTTAATAAATAAAAAAATGGAATAATCATGAAAATTTTTTTAACAGCTCTTTGTCTAAGTTGGGCTACCTTAAGCTACGCCAATTTAGAATCTGCAAATCTTGTTCCCCTTAGTGATTCGGAACTTTCTAAAGTTGAAGCTCAGGCATTATTTTCATTTACCTATACCGACCCAAAACAAGCTGATGCTTCAATGAACCAGCAAAATATTGGCTTTTATAAATTAGGTTTAGAGGCAAATCTTGAATTAAATGCCAATGTTAATAAGTTGCAATTAGGATGTGGGGGAGTAAACGGTTTAGGTGGGTGTGATATTGATATTGATAACTTAAGTTTAAGTGGCTTAAGTGATACCAGTGATGGGCGAGCTTCTTCTTCTGCTGTTTTTAGTAATCCCTTTATTGAATTTGCAATTAAAAATCCAGACAGCGCAGCCTTAAGAGAAATTAAAGGTTTTCGTTTAAGTGCTGAAAAGGTTATGGGACTGCTGACTATGGGGCTTGAAAATTCGGAAACACCAAATGGAATTAATAGCTTAAGTGGTTACATGAAAATTAAAGATACCACTGGTTTAGCTTATACCGCTGCTCGTAATATGTCTTATCAAGATACAGGCAAGACCATTGATGGGACTGTTAATGCATGTATCGGGATTTGTATTCCTTTAGGATTTAACTCGTCTGATTATAATTTGCAATTACAACAGACCACTGCACCTATTGTGATCAACGGGCAAGTGATTTCTGGTTCACGAATGAATAATGTCATGCTGAACGGGGTAGCAAATATCGATCAGCTTAATTTCTCTGGAGATCTGAAAGCTTCTATTAATGCAGCACTTGGTCTATTAAATTTACAAAAAAATGTAACGGGTAGCATTACCGGATTAAGAGCAGCACTCACAGTTGATCAAAATTTAGGATTTATTCATAAAATTGAATTAAACAATCCTTTCTCACTTTCTTTACAAGGCCAACAAATATTTTGGCCAGGTGCAGATGCAGCAGCAGAACGGGGGTGGTGGATGGCTTTTGATGATGAAATTGATATTGGCAATGTTACGCCAAGTAAACAAATTGAGATAACTAATGATGTTTTAAAGCAGGTGGTAGGTCCAATTAGTGGTTATTTAACCGCAAATCCAGTGAAATGTAATCTTTTAAATTGTTTGTTTGGTGAAGACTTAGCAGTTGGTGAGGTTAAATTACCCAATACGATTGTGAATTTCCCATTGAAAGATTTACAACTTAAAAATCAATCTTTTGCGCCAAACTGTTATGGCAATTTAAAATTCTGCTAAATTCAAAGTGACATAAAAAAACCTTTAAAGTTAACTTTAAAGGTTTTTTTATTACTTATGAAATATACGAGCTTTATCACGTTGCCAGTCACGGTCTTTTTCAGTTGCACGTTTGTCGTGAAGTTGTTTACCTTTCACAAGCGCAATTTCAAGTTTAACCAAGTGACCTTTCCAGTAACATGCCAAAGGAACACATGAGTAACCTTTTTGGTTAACTGCACCCATTAGGTGTTCAAGCTGACGGCGGGAGAGCAATAACTTACGGGTGCGTGTTGCTTCAGGTACCACATGGGTCGAAGCCGATAATAAAGGCTGAATTTGTGAGCCAAGTAAAAATGCTTCGCCATTCTTGAAAATGACATAACTTTCCGTCAAAGTCATACGCCCAGCACGTAAGGATTTTACTTCCCAACCTTGAAGTGACATACCCGCTTCAAATTTTTCTTCGATAAAATAATCATGACGGGCACGTTTATTTTGTGCGATTGTTCCGCCATTATGTTTCTTTACTACTGTTGCTTTCGCCATAATTCAAACTTCCACAATTATGCCTATTGTGCCGTAAACTGATGCTAAGGTGAAGTTTTTCCTGCACATGAATATTTCGCCTCATGTATAACTTTTGCTAAAATAGGTTCACAATACAATTAGAGTACTAGCGGATGTCTAAAACGCGTGTAATTTATCCTGGAACATTTGACCCCATCACGAATGGACACGTTGATTTAGTTACTAGAGCATCAAGAATGTTTGATGAGGTTGTAGTAGCAATTGCAATTGGACATCATAAGAACCCCTTGTTCAGTCTAGAAGAAAGAGTTGAACTGGCACAATCTTCTTTAAGCCATCTATCAAATGTTGAATTTGTAGGCTTCGATGGTTTACTGGTTAATTTTTTCAAAGAACAAAAGGCAACCGCAGTACTTCGTGGTTTAAGAGCGGTTTCTGATTTTGAATATGAATTTCAACTCGCCAATATGAACCGTCAACTTGACCCACATTTTGAAGCGGTGTTTTTAACACCATCTGAGCAGTACTCTTTTATTTCTTCGACATTGATTCGGGAAATTGCTCGTTTAAAAGGGGATGTAACCAAGTTTGTTCCGCAAGCTGTGGTTGAGGCCTTTGAACGTAAACATCAACAAGGTTGGTAACGTGTCGTTATATATCACCGATGAATGCATAAACTGTGATGTTTGTGAACCAGTTTGCCCGAATGAAGCAATTTTCATGGGTGAAGTGATTTATGAAATTCATCCAGATTTGTGCACTGAATGCGTTGGTCATCATGACCAACCGCAATGCCAATTGTTTTGTCCTGTAGATTGTATTCCTAAAGATCCAGAGCATGAGGAAACGGAAGAACAGCTATTCGACAAATATAAAAAACTAATTGCTCAAAAAAGCACAAGCAATTAGTAAATAAATTTGTTAATATGCGCCCCTGAAGTGAGCTGGATGGTCGCTGCTGTGGAGGTCTTCGTGACTGAAGCAGGGGAGGAAAGTCCGGGCTTCATAGGGCAGGGTGCCAGGTAACGCCTGGGCGGTGAAAGCCGACGGAAAGTGCAGCAGAGAGTAGACCGCCTCATTCGTGAGGTAAGGGTGAAAGGGTGCGGTAAGAGCGCACCGCGTGTCTGGTAACAGTTCACGGCATGGTAAACCCCACCAGAAGCAAGACCAAATAGGAATCCTGAGGTACGGCCCGTACTGGATTCGGGTAGGTCGCTTGAGCGTATGAGTGATTGTACGCCTAGAGGAATGACCATCCTCGACAGAACCCGGCTTATAGGCTCACTTCACCTAATTTATTTAAAATTTTTCTTGACGTGCATTAAAGAAACTAAGATAATGCGCGCACAGTTTAAGGCTATGTAGCTCAGTTGGTTAGAGCACCGCACTCATAATGCGGGGGTCACAAGTTCAAGTCTCGTCATAGCCACCATTTTATAGACCACGCTCCTGCGTGGTCTTTTTTTATGCTTATTTTCTGATTAAACACAGTTTGTAAATACCGACTTTATAATGATGAGATGTTTTTGATTTTTTTATTAGCTTATTTATATTTAAAAATTATTCCTGTTAGCTTAAGGCAATAAGCATCTTAATTGCAGGTGGTATTGAGTATTACCATTCTTATCTCAAATAGATGAGCTCGTAGCACGTGGGGCAGAGTACGAGTTACATTAAGCTTACGGTGAGCTTGAACATGCAGCTTTGTTAGATGAGCTAAAACAGAGCATACAGAGCATGTGTTCAGCTATGTTGACGCAGAAGGTTGTGTTGCTTAACTTAGGCGAATTCATTTCATTACAATCTAAAGAAATACATGTCTATGTATGTGGACTGAAACCAATGATTGCTGCTGTGATTAATTGTTCTAATAAGCATTGTTACCTTGATGAATACATTCATTGGGAACAATTTGCTTCAACAGTTCCAGAAGATGGGAGGGAAGGCTTTTACAGATGTATTTGACAAGTCTAATCAATAAATGAAGTTAAAAGTAACTAGTCAATTTTATAAGTGATCAAAACATTAAATATTGATGTTGAATGCCTATGTTGTGAAGGGGTATGCGATACATGTGAAACTGCTATTTTGGAAGGTAAAGCAAACATTTTGATCAATACCTTAGTGATACAGGAAAGACTTCACAGCTGAGTATGATGACTTGGGTGTCGCGGGCAAAAGGTAAAAAACTGGTATTAGATTTTTAATACATTTCTGTGGTCGATCAATTATTTAAAACATAAATTTGCTAAAAAATGAACAAATAAAGATGATCTGAATCTTATTTGTTCATTTGATGGAATTTAATGATTTTGAACTCTTGACCTGTTCTGCAGAACTATAGATAATGCGCACACAGTTTACGGCTATGTAGCTCAGTTGGTTAGAGCACCGCACTCATAATGCGGGGGTCACAAGTTCAAGTCTCGTCATAGCCACCATTTTAAAAACCATGCTCATGCATGGTTTCTTTTTGTCTTTTTTTTACTCATTAAAATGTTTTTCAATCATATCGAGTGTTTTTGAGCTTTGATAAAAAGGAGCTAAAATCGCTTGAAGTAACGGCTCTAGAATACTGTGCTCATTAAAGACATTCATGACTTTAGGGTAAAAACGTAAAGCTTCAGTTTGTAAATCGGTTTCGGTTAAACCAATCTCACTTAATACTTCAAATAAACTCTCGTCTTTGTAAAATTCATAAAAAACTTCTACGCCATACAAAATAAGATCTTGCATAAATTGTGACTGGCGTAATTCTTTCCAATATTCGTAAATTAAAACAAAGAACTCTTCAACATCAAGAGGAGTTAACTGTTTCATAAACTCATACATTTTTTTATGTCTAAGATCTTCCCAGACATGTCGTATCAGACTTTCTAAATCTTCAGTCGATAAAAGACTTAATTCTGTGAGTTGCTCGTGAATAAAGCTGGCAATCCAAGTTTCAAGTTTATGCTCAAGACGTTGTTGTTGTAAAAAAGAGAATTTTTTGAGTTTATGTTGCCATTCAAAATGATAGTCATCTACTCTAGATGCATTTAGAAATTTTGGTATTTTCTGTTCTAAGGTCGAGGTCGCAATATATTGGCAAAGTTGTTGAACGGCGGGGCTAGTTCTTAAAAACTGGTTGAGATAATGAGGAATATGTTCCATTTCTAAAAATTTGGAGAGCCACATTTCAAATTGGTGGTCAGATACCAAATCTTGTAGCTGAATTGGAGACTTCATAGCAGACAGATAAATACGCTGCGCAATTTCCCCAATAAATTCAAGTAAACCAGCACCTAGCTGCATTTCAAAAGCATAGCGTTTCACAACGGCTTGTAGTTGCTCTAAATCCACCACTTCATGAAGTTTGATTTCGTCAGCATGTTGCATAAAGAGTTGAATGAACTGCTGGAAATAAATAGGTGAGTTTTCTATAGATAATTGTTTTTTGAAAAATTCCACTTGCTCAAGCAAAAGTGCTTGAGCAAGTGTTGTGGTTTTTGATGAGTTTTTCTGCTCAGTCATTCGCTGTCCAACCGTTGACAATCGGATAACGTCGTTCACGACTAAATGCACGAGAAGTAATTCTCGGCCCAATCACGCCTTGACGACGTTTATATTCATTACGATCAACTAAACGGATGACTTTTTCAACTACTTCTTTATCAAAACCTTTGGCAATAATATCTGCCTGACTTAAATCTTCTTCAATATATGCGTAAAGGATGGCATCTAATACATCATATGCTGGTAAAGAGTCTTGGTCTTTTTGGTCTGGGCGAAGTTCTGCTGAAGGTGGACGAGTAATTACACGCTCAGGAATAACAGGTGTTTCACTTAAGCTATTACGGTATTTTGCCAATTCAAATACGATCGTTTTATAAACATCTTTTAGAACAGCAAAACCACCAACCATATCACCATAAAGTGTACAGTAGCCAACTGAAAGCTCAGACTTGTTGCCAGTAGCGAGTACTAAATTACCAAATTTATTTGATAAACCCATGAGTAATGTGCCGCGTGCGCGCGCTTGTAAATTCTCTTCGGTTGCATCTGCTGGTGAGTTGCCAAAGAAAGGATACAAGGTTTGCATAAAGCTATTTACAACTGAATGTATTTCAGCAATACCGAAAGTCACACCCATACGACGAGCTTGTTCTGCTGCATCTTCAACACTAATTTGAGAAGTGTAGGTATAAGGCATCATTACGGCTTGTACTTTTTCTGCACCGATTGCATCAACAGCAATAGCAAGTGTAAGGGCAGAATCAATACCACCAGATAAACCTAAAATTACACCAGGGAAACCTGAACGCTCTACATAGTCACGTGTTGCCAGAACTAAACCTTGATAGATCTCTGCAAAAGTTTCTAATGCAGGAGCAGATTCAGTGACTTTAAATGATTTATTTTTATGGTCAAATTCAGCAATATAAAGGTCTTCTTTAAAGCTTGGTGCTTGTAAAGCAATTTCACCATTTTTGTTACTGACAAAACTTGTGCCATCAAAAATTAAATCGTCTTGTCCACCCACTTGGTTAACGTAAACAATATTTAGATGAAGTTGTTTTGCAAGTTCACTTAAGGTTTGTGTACGATGTTGTGGTTTACCGACTTCATATGGTGATGCATTGAGTACAAGAACAGTATCAACATTTAATTGGCTTAACTGTTTTACGGTATTAATTGACCAGATATCTTCACAAATCAATACGCCAAACTTATGTCCAAGATATTCAAACACCAAATGCTGATGTCCTTTTTGGAAATAACGTTTTTCATCAAAGACGCCATAGTTTGGTAAATTGTGTTTGTTAAAAACACCCAAAACTTGACCGTCTTTCATGACAGCAGCAGAATTATAACGTTGACCATCTTCTGTCTGGTTTACAAATCCAAAAACCATGACAATATCTTTAACTTCGGCAAGTTGAGCAAAAGCCTTTTGCATACGTTTATTTAAATTTGGACGTAACAGTAAGTCTTCAGCTGGATAACCAATGACAGAAAGCTCGGGAAAAATAATCAGGTCAGCGTTTTGTTTTTTCGCCTGATTCACTTGCTCAATCATCTTTTTGGTGTTTGAGTCAATATTGCCAATATGCGGAGAAAACTGAGCAAGGGCAACTTTAAAACTTTTCATTCAAACCTAATCCTAGATCATAACGAATATAGATACACACAGTGTTGATTTTTATAGATATAATTTTTCAACGATGTGTATGATACGATAGTAAACAATTAAAATAGTAAACAAAAATGTCAAGATCAATAATATATACCAATCACATATTTTCTGCGTAAAAATAACGAGATTTTCTGTATAGAATAGAAACAGGCTTCATTATTTTTATTGTTTGTATACTGCCTTATCACAAGCCAATTTGGAATAAGCGCGTTATATTTTTTTCAATAATTTGAATTAAGTAAGAGTGATTTTCTTGTTTAGATAAGTATTTCTGATTTATAAGAATTCTCATTTACATTAAGCAAAAAATGTTACGTTCAAGGAAAGACTGATTATTTAGTTACAAATGAAGTTGAGGTGAACAGATAATATTTGGGATTTTCCCAGAGCAAATGTCACGGGCAATTTCACCTTGTTGTTCAATGTTATAAGAGCTAAACGCCTTGTGGGGAGAGTAGGTGTATTTATAGGGATTGTAATTTTTAAAGCTAAGATAATAGGCCGATTGCAACAATGCACCTTTAAGTAGTACATGAATACCTTTTTGATGTTGCATGACATGAGTGAGTTCGTGAATAAAAATACCCTGCATAAATTTAGATTCTAGAGCGTAATTTTCACTGTAGTCGGAAGGGTTGACGTAAATATTTCCATTTGGTGCCATAAAAATACCGCAAGACTGCCAAGGTAAATAACGAGTAGCAATAATTTTAGGTTGTTCACAATTGAGCATGTCACCGAAAACGAGTTGTGCTAATACTTTTTCTTGAGCAGTCAGATATCTGATGGGATAGTTTTTTAAGTGACGAAAAATAAAAAGCGTAAGACGTATAAATTGTTGTTGGGTTGAGTGTTTAAGGGCAGTAAGGGTTAGCATAGCTTTGCCATTAAATGAGTTTATCTATTTCTTTAGGATAGTATAGATTACTTATTAGTAAATAAAGGGTCGGATTTACTCATTGGGTATAACTTTAAGAGAGCATTGATTTTATGCTTTTTGATTGAAAAAGTTAAATATAGGGATAACTCTGCGAGTTTTTATTGTCTAAATTAAAAAAATTGCTCGGAAAAGCAAAAGCCCCAGTTAAAACTGAGGCTTTACGACAACTAAAATCACTACAGCAAATAAGATTACAGTTGGCATTTCATTAAAGAAACGCCAGAACCTATGTGATTTATAGTGTGCATTTCCGATAAGTTTTTTACGATAGTAGCCACATACCAAATGGTAGATGACTAATAAAGCGACTAAAGCAACTTTAAGATAAAACCATGTTGCCTGATGGTAATGTCGAGTTGCATCGCCCCATTCCACAAGAAAATGGGCGGTAATTAATGTGGCAATCATAGAAGGCCACATAATTCCGCGATACAACTTACGTTCCATTACTTCAAAGCGTTGATGACTAGCAGCATCTTCACTCATGGCATGGTAAACATATAAACGTGGTAAGTAGAACAAAGCAGCGAACCAACAAACCACAGCAATAATATGTAATGCTTTTACCCACAAAAAAGCATCAGAAGGTGCATCCATCGATAATCCTACGTGGGATTATGCATCCCACTTCTTGAAAATAAGGCAAGCGTTAACACCGCCAAAGCCAAAACTGTTACTCATTACAGTATTCAATTTTGCATCACGTTTTTCAAGTACGATATCAAAAGGTTTTGCGCCTTCATCAAGTTCAGTCACATTGATGTTTGGTGCAATAAAGTCATTTTGCATCATTAGAACAGAGTAAATAGCTTCTTGTACACCAGCTGCACCTAAGCTATGACCTGTCATAGATTTGGTTGAGCTAAGAGGAGGTACATTGCCTTCGCCAAATGCACGTTCCATTGCTTTAAGTTCTGTAATGTCACCAGCTGGAGTAGACGTACCATGTGTATTTACATAGTCAATTTTGTCTACGCCATGTTGTTTAGCTTCTTCAAGTGCCATTAATACACAACGTGTAGCGCCTTCACCACTTGGAGCAACCATGTCTGCACCATCGCTGTTTGCAGCATAACCAACAACTTCAGCTAAAATGTTGGCACCACGTGCTTGAGCGTGTTCAAGTGATTCAAGTACAACGAAACCACCACCGCCAGCAATAACGAAACCGTCGCGGTCTGCTGAATATGGACGAGATGCTGTTTCTGGAGTTTCATTATATTTCGAGCAAAGCGCACCCATTGCATCAAATAATAAACTTTGAGACCAATGATCTTCTTCACCACCGCCAGCAAGCATAAGATCTTGTTTGCCAAGTTGAATAAGGTTGTAAGCATAACCAATTGCGTCAGCAGAAGTTGCACAAGCACTCGTAATAGTATGAGCAATACCTTGTAGTTTAAATGCAACACCTACGTTTGCAGTAATCGTGTTTGACATGTTGCGTGGTACGAAGAAAGGTCCTACTTTACGTGCACCTTTAGTCTCTAAAAGCTCTGTCATTTCAACAACAGATGCAGTTGAACCACCACCTGAACCGCCTGCGATACCGTAACGTGGATTACCACCGATTTGCTCAGCAGTAAGTCCTGCATGTTCAACAGCAGCTACAGCAGCATTGTAAGCGTACATTGCACATACGCCCATAAAGCGTTTTAACTTACGGTCAATATGATCAAAATCTTGTTCTGCAGCAGCGCTCACATGACTTTTAAAATTGAGTTCAGCATAAGTTGGGTTAAAACGTGTCCCGGAGATTCCGTTTTGAAGTGAATGAGTAACTGCTTCTAAAGAGTTACCGATACATGAGTTAATACCCATACCAGTGATTACAACACGTTTCATCTACAGGTCCCTTTATGGTGATATTAAGAGTCTATCGTGATCAACAGCTATGAAAATGAATAGGAGAATATAGCTATAAGAAAACAAGACTCATGTTTTTTCGTTGTTAACATGATAGCAGAAAGGATTTTTATTTCTTATGGCAAATCTTTATGACAATTTTACATTTAAAAAAAATAACTAAATACATGGTATGTTGCATTTAGGGTTAACTAAAATACACACATACAAGTTGAGATAAATCCACATTCCACCTAGTATTTATGTCTAATTAGATAAATTAAAAAATCGAGGTACTTGATGACAAAATTCAATAATAATCAATCTGACAATTTGTTTTCTCAGGTCTTCGGAGTGGCTAAAAAGCTCAGTTCTACAGGATTGAGTATCTTGCAACAGAGCCAATCTGGTGATGTAAGTAAGGTGATTGAACCAATTCCAGCTGGTAAAACGGTTGAAGGTAGATCGAGAACAAAAAGCCCATTTGAAGTTGAGCAATATGAAAGTCCTCAACAAATGCTTCGAGAACAATTACCGAAAGTAACTCGTCAGGTCTTTGGACGGCATTTTACAAAAGTAAATGGTGTGGCTACATTTCTTTCCCCAGATTGGGATCAAAAAGTTTCAGGCTATTTATTTGATTGGTTGAATGACTTTAGTTCAAAAAGCACCTTAACTGAAAAAATCTTGGAAGAAGCGGGGGCTAAAGATTTATTTGAACTAACTAAGGATACGGGCCGTTCTCAACGTTTAAGTCAGGCGCTCATTGAACAAAACAAATTAATTGCGACAATACAAGGGGCAATCACAGGTGTGTCAGGTGTGGTTGGCGCTGCTGTAGATGTTCCTGTTTCACTCGTGTTGGTCTTGAGAACGATTTATCAGACAGGAAGATCACATGGCTTTGACCTTCAAGAAGTTACTGACCAAGATGTTGTCGAGTTTATTTTTAAAGAAGTTGATATTAGTCTGATTGCTGAAAAGCAAACTTTATTGTTAGCTTTAAAAACATTACGGAATATGTTGGAAACGCAAGATATTCATCAATTTCAGCAAGTGTTAGGTTCAACTACTGATTTTGATACTTTAAAGAACTGGTTGGTCGATGAAGACGGAGAGTTTAAATGGGCTTGGTTAAATCGTATTCCTAAACTCTCAGCCTTTGGTAAAGTTACACCAGTTGCTGGTGCTGTTTTAAGCGCAGTATATAGCTGGAAACTACAAGAGGATGTTGGTCATAAAGCACAAGCTATCTTTGGAGCTGCAAGACATTATTTAAATGAACATCCAAGTGAGCATTTATCTCCGCTACAGGCTTATTATGCTGCGGTTACACTCATTCAGAAAGCCAGTCCACGTCTTTTAAGTGTTGGTGAAGATGGCAATATTCACGCTGCGCATCATCATAAAGTAGAAAATCATGATGTAATTTCAAAAGTATCTATTGTCTTAAAGCCAACAGAAAGTAAAAAGAGCGAAGAGAAAATTCAGGAAAATGTTCATCAGGGTATTGAGCAACTTGCCGATAAACATGTAGAGGAACATGAGCATACTGAGCAAAAACCAGCTTTAGCTCCAGAGGAAGATGAAGAGGAGTTGAATGATAAAAAATACTCTTAACAATACGCTTACAAATAAGAGGTTTAAAAATAAAATTTGAACTCTATTTAAATTTGTAAGTTATCCTGTCAAAGATTGATATGGTCAACATTTGGTAAGTATTGCCGTGTTGACCATTTTTGCATCTTAGCTTACAATTATGTGCCCTTAAAAAGAGGTATTTCTTTTTAAGGTTTTTTAATAACGGGAGAATTGCCATATGGCAACAACGAATCAGTTGATCCGTAAGGGTCGTACGACTTTGGTTGAAAAATCCAAAGTTCCTGCGTTGAAGGCTTGTCCACAACGTCGTGGTGTTTGTACACGTGTTTATACAACTACACCTAAAAAACCTAACTCAGCTATGCGTAAGGTTTGCCGTGTTCGCTTAACTTCAGGTTTTGAAGTATCTAGCTACATCGGTGGTGAAGGTCATAACCTACAAGAGCACAGTGTTGTTCTTATCCGTGGTGGTCGTGTTAAAGACTTACCAGGTGTACGTTACCATACCGTTCGTGGTTCATTAGACTGTGCTGGTGTTAAAGATCGTAATCAATCACGTTCTAAATACGGTACTAAGCGTCCTAAGAAGTAATTCTAGGAAACTAGTCCAATAAGCCCTTTAGCGTTTCGCTTGTTTGAATTCTTCATAGATTTGTAATTCAAGCGACGTATAGTAAGGCCAGCGTCGTGTACATGACACTTGTACAAACTGCTGGATTATCCTGAAGTGTCATATTATTAGGTGTATTAAAATGCCAAGACGTCGCGTAGTCGCTGCTCGTGAGATCCTTCCAGATCCAAAATTTAGCAGCCAAACAATCGCTAAATTCATGAACCACGTAATGCAAGATGGTAAAAAATCTGTTGCTGAAGGTATCGTTTACGGTGCTTTAGAACGTGTTCAAGAAAAAAACAAAGTAGACCCAGTTGAATTTTTCGAGACTACTCTTGAAAAAGTTCGTCCTATGGTCGAAGTAAAAGCACGCCGTGTTGGTGGTGCTACTTATCAAGTACCTATGGAAGTACGCCCATCCCGTCGTACTGCCTTAGCGATGCGTTGGTTAGTAGATGCTGCTGCTAAGCGTTCTGAAAAAACGATGGCTTTACGTCTTGCTGGTGAGTTGCTTGATGCAGCTGAAGGTAAAGGTGCAGCAATCAAAAAACGTGAAGACGTGCATCGTATGGCTGAAGCCAACAAAGCCTTCTCTCACTACCGTTTCTAAGCGGATAAAACAGTCCCTAATCAGGAGAATATTCATGCGTACAGCAGCTCGATTCAACATTGCTCTTTATCAAAGTGGGAGCTTTGCGGGTATTTAAGTTGCCTGCTTGGATATTTGTACGCATCAATTTAATTGATGCGTCCTGTTTTAAATATAACATTTAGGAATGTAGACATCATGGCTCGCCAAACCCCAATTAGTAATTACCGTAACATCGGTATTTCTGCGCACATTGACGCAGGTAAAACAACTACAACAGAACGTATTTTGTTCTACACAGGTGTATCTCACAAAATTGGTGAAGTACACGATGGTGCAGCAACAATGGACTGGATGGAACAAGAGCAAGAGCGTGGTATTACAATTACCTCGGCTGCTACAACTTGTTTCTGGTCTGGTATGGGTAACCAATTCGAACAACACCGTATCAACGTAATTGACACCCCGGGACACGTAGACTTCACAATCGAAGTTGAACGTTCTATGCGTGTTCTTGACGGTGCGTGCATGGTTTACTGTGCAGTTGGTGGCGTACAACCTCAGTCTGAAACTGTATGGCGTCAAGCAAACAAATATAAAGTGCCTCGTTTAGCATTCGTGAACAAGATGGACCGTACTGGTGCAAACTTCTTCCGTGCTGTTGAGCAAGTTAAAACTCGTTTAGGTGGTAATCCTGTACCTATCGTTGTGCCAATCGGTGCAGAAGATACGTTTGCAGGTGTTGTTGACCTTATCGAAATGAAAGCGATTATCTGGGATGAAGCATCTCAAGGTATGAAGTTTGAATATGCTGAAATTCCAGCTGACCTAGTTGATACGTCTAACGAATGGCGTACCAAAATGGTTGAAGCTGCGGCTGAAGCTTCTGAAGAATTAATGGACAAGTACCTTGAAGAAGGTGATCTTTCTAAAGAAGAGATCATTGCAGGTTTACGTGCTCGTACATTAGCTTCTGAAATTCAAGTAATGCTTTGTGGTTCTGCGTTCAAAAACAAAGGTGTTCAACGTATGTTGGATGCTGTAATTGAATTCTTACCATCACCTACAGAAGTTAAAGCGATCGAAGGTATCCTTGACGACAAAGACGAAACTAAAGCGTCTCGTGAAGCATCTGACGAAGCTCCGTTCTCTGCGTTAGCGTTCAAAATCATGAACGACAAGTTCGTAGGTAACTTAACATTCGTACGTGTTTATTCTGGTGTTCTTAAACAAGGTGATCCGGTTTATAACCCAGTTAAATCTAAGCGTGAACGTATCGGTCGTATCGTGCAAATGCATGCGAACGAACGTCAAGATCTTGATGAAATCCGTGCAGGTGATATCGCAGCGTGTGTAGGTCTTAAAGACGTTACTACTGGTGATACATTATGTGATGAGAAAAACATCATTACACTTGAGCGTATGGAATTCCCAGAGCCAGTAATTTCATTGGCTGTTGAACCAAAAACTAAAGCTGACCAAGAAAAAATGTCAATTGCTTTAGGTCGTTTGGCTAAAGAAGATCCATCGTTCCGCGTTCGTACAGATGAAGAATCTGGTCAAACAATTATTGCTGGTATGGGTGAGCTTCACCTTGACATCATCGTTGACCGTATGAAGCGTGAATTCGGTGTTGAAGCGAACATTGGTAAACCAATGGTTGCTTACCGCGAAACAATCAAAAAGACTGTTGAGCAAGAAGGTAAGTTCGTTCGTCAAACAGGTGGTAAAGGTAAATTCGGTCATGTATATGTTCGTTTAGAGCCTATGGATGTTGAAGAAGCTGGTAAAGAATACCAATTCGCTGAAGAAGTTGTCGGCGGTACTGTACCTAAAGAATTCTTTGGTGCGGTTGACAAAGGTATTCAAGAACGTATGAAGAATGGTGTATTAGCTGGTTACCCTGTTGTGGGTATCAAAGCGACATTATTCGATGGTTCTTACCATGATGTCGACTCTGATGAATTGTCGTTCAAAATGGCTGGTTCGTACGCTTTCCGTGACGGTTTCATGAAAGCTGATCCTATCCTTCTTGAACCAATCATGAAAGTTGAAGTAGAAACTCCAGAAGACTACATGGGCGATATCATGGGTGACTTAAACCGTCGTCGTGGTATGGTTCAAGGTATGGATGATCTTCCTGGTGGAACAAAAGCAATTAAAGCAGAAGTTCCATTGGCTGAGATGTTTGGTTACGCGACTCAAATGCGTTCTATGTCTCAAGGTCGTGCGACTTATTCTATGGAATTCGCTAAATACGCTGAAACTCCACGTAACGTGGCTGAAGGCATCATCGCTAAGTTCCAGACTGGCGGTAAAAAAGGTGACGACGAGTAATCTTTCGATTACTATAAGCCCAAACTAATTCTTAGTTAAAACCAAGCGCTCGTGCAGTGACCCTGCATGAGCAGTTTATAAAGGAAGATCATCATGGCTAAAGCCAAGTTTGAACGTAATAAGCCACACGTAAACGTGGGCACAATCGGTCACGTTGACCATGGTAAAACAACTTTAACTGCTGCGATTGCAACTATTTGTGCAAAAACTTACGGCGGTGAAGCGAAAGATTACTCACAAATCGACTCAGCACCTGAAGAAAAAGCACGTGGTATTACAATTAATACTTCACACGTAGAATACGATTCTCCAATCCGTCACTATGCTCACGTAGACTGCCCGGGCCACGCCGATTATGTTAAAAACATGATTACTGGTGCTGCTCAGATGGACGGCGCGATCCTTGTATGTGCTGCGACTGATGGTCCAATGCCACAAACTCGTGAACACATCCTTCTTTCTCGTCAGGTTGGTGTACCTTACATCATCGTATTCTTAAACAAGTGTGACCTTGTTGATGATGAAGAATTACTTGAATTAGTAGAAATGGAAGTTCGTGAACTTCTTTCTACTTATGACTTCCCAGGTGATGACACTCCAGTTATCCGTGGTTCTGCGCTTAAAGCGTTGGAAGGCGATGCTGGTCAATATGGTGAGTCTTCAGTTCTTGCTCTTGTTGAAGCGCTTGACTCTTACATTCCAGAACCAGAACGTGCTATCGACAAAGCATTCTTAATGCCAATCGAAGACGTATTCTCTATCTCTGGCCGTGGTACAGTAGTAACTGGTCGTGTAGAAGCTGGTATCGTGAAAGTAGGCGAATCAGTTGAAATCGTTGGTATCCGTGATACTCAAACAACTACAGTTACTGGCGTAGAAATGTTCCGTAAATTGCTTGACGAAGGTCGTGCAGGCGAGAACTGTGGTGTTCTTCTACGTGGTACTAAGCGTGAAGACGTACAACGTGGTCAAGTACTTGCTAAACCAGGTACAATCAAGCCGCACACTAAATTCGATGCAGAAGTATACGTACTTTCTAAAGAAGAAGGTGGTCGTCATACTCCATTCCTTAACGGTTACCGTCCACAGTTCTACTTCCGTACAACTGACGTAACTGGCGCAATCCAATTACAAGACGGCGTTGAAATGGTTATGCCAGGCGACAACGTTGAAATGTCAGTAGAATTAATCCACCCAATCGCAATGGACCCAGGTCTACGTTTTGCGATCCGTGAAGGTGGTCGTACTGTAGGTGCTGGTGTTGTTGCGAAAGTAACTGCATAA